>JANMCN010000134.1:0-17292 GCA_031361295.1 Acidobacteriota bacterium
CTGTCGGCAATCTGATCGGCAAGGGTCTGCTGGCGGGCCATGAACTCGGGGTTGCCGCCAAGCAGGATGTCGGTGCCTCGTCCGGCCATGTTGGTGGCGATCGTCACCGTCCCCTTGCGCCCTGCCTGTGCGACGATTTCGGCTTCCTGCTCGTGGTACTTGGCGTTCAGCACGACGTGCCTGATGCCGCGGAGCTTCAGCAGCTTCGAGAGCCGCTCGGATTTTTCGATCGACACGGTGCCGACCAGCACGGGCCTGCCGGACTGCTGCTTTTCGATGATGTCGGTGACGATGGCCTCGAATTTTTCCCGCTCCGTGCGGTATACCGTGTCCGGCTCTTCGATGCGGCGCAGCACGCGGTTGGTCGGCGCCACGAAGACGTCCAGCTTGTAGATGCTGTTGAATTCCTGCGCCTCGGTGTCGGCCGTCCCGGTCATGCCGGAGAGCTTCTTGTACTTGCGGAAGTAGTTCTGGAACGTGACCGTGGCGAGCGTCTGGTTCTCGCGCTCGATCTTGACCTTCTCCTTGGCCTCGACCGCCTGGTGGAGCCCGTCGCTCCAGCGCCGCCCCGGCATCAGCCGGCCCGTGAACTCGTCCACGATCACGACCCCGCCGTCCTTGATCATGTAGTCGACGTCGAGGCGGAACAGCGAGTGCGCACGGAGCGCCTGGTTGATGTGGTGGAGGAGGGGCATGTTGGCGGGGTCGTAGAGCCCGCCCGGCTGGAGCCGGTGTTCCAGCATCTTTTCCGCCTTCGCCATGCCTGTTTCGGTCAGCGTGACCGTCTTGTGCTTCTCGTCGACGAGATAGTCGCCCGTCTTCTCGAGCTCGTCCCGGTCCTCGGCCTTGACGTTTCCCTGCGTGACGGCCCCGGGGCTGAGCTTGGGGATGATGCGATCGACCTCGTAGTAGAGATCGGTGGACTCTTCGGCAGGGCCCGAGATGATGAGGGGCGTGCGCGCTTCGTCGATGAGGATGCTGTCGACTTCGTCCACGATGGCGAAGTTGTGCCCGCGCTGCACGTACTGCGACAGGTCGAACTTCATGTTGTCGCGGAGGTAGTCGAACCCGAACTCGTTGTTCGTGCCGTATGTGATGTCGCTGGCGTATGCGACCTGGCGCTCCTGGTCGTTCAGGTCATGCTGAATGACGCCGACCGTCATCCCGAGAAAACGGTACAGACGTCCCATCCACTCCGAGTCGCGGCGGGCCAAATAATCATTGACCGTCACGACGTGGACGCCCGTGCCGTCGAGCGCGTTCAGGTAGGCCGGAAGGGTCGCGACGAGCGTCTTGCCTTCACCGGTCTTCATCTCCGCGATGCGCCCGCGATGGAGGACGACACCGCCGATGAGCTGCACGTCGAAGTGCCGCATGTTCAGCACGCGACGTCCCGCCTCCCGGACTACGGCGAACGCCTCAGGGAGGAGATCGTCCAGGGTTTCGCCGCCCGCGACGCGCAGCCGGAACTCGGCGGTCTTCCCGCGAAGCTGTTCGTCGGAGAGCTTCTGGATCTCCGGCTCTCGTGAATTGATCGTGGCGACCAGCGGTCGCAGACGCTTCAGGTCACGCTCGTTCTGCGTGCCGATGACCTTGGCGAGGAGAGTATCAACAATCATTGAGGGACGAATCTCTTCCGGGTATCCGTTGATTGTACAACATGTAGTCGGACGCGGGGGCTGGACGCGGAGTACGTAGCGCGGGGCTTTAGCCCCGTGTCCGGAGGATGGCGGGTCCGCCGCGCGGGGCACGCACGACGCAACGCTGAGCTGACGCTCGCGCCACGCACGCGTCGCGCGGGGCAAGTCGCCCGGGCTTCAGCCCGCGTCAGCGTCTACCGTCCGGCGAGCAGTTTGAGCGGGTTGGTGAGCTGGCCGTTGAGCAGGATTTCGTAGTGGAGATGCGAGCTGGTCGATCGGCCCGTCGACCCGACATACGCGATGACATCGCCCCGATGCACGCGGTCTCCCGCCGCCGCGGCGAACCGCGACAGGTGGCCGTAGCGCGTCGTGATGCCGTAGCCGTGATCGATCACGACGAGGTTTCCGTAGGTTCCGCTGGCGCCCGCGCTTGCCACGATGCCGTCTGCCGGCGCATGGACGGGAACTCCGTAGTCGGCCGATATGTCGAGCCCCGGGTGAAAGTCTGCGCCACCCGTGAAGGGATCACGGCGCGCGCCGTACGGCGATGACAGCCAGCCGACGACCGGCCAGATTGAAGGCGTTGCCGCAGCCAGCGCCTGCCGTCGTTCCACGCCGTTCCTGACGATGTCGAGACGACTCTCGAGGGCCGAGAGGAGATCGCGGAGGGCCCCGAACGTGTTGTCCGGCGCCGCGAACGCGCCGTCGAGCACCGGCGCGAGCACGGACGACGAGGCGCCCCCGCCCATGGCGCGGGACCTCACGTACGCCGGGAGCTTGTCCATGGCACGGCTCGCCGCCGGATCCACCCGGGCCTGGGTGCCGAGGGCATCGACGGACGCCTGCAGGAATGTCAGCTGCGTCGTCAGTTCCGCGGTCGCGGCGCGATAGCTGCTGTTTTCAAACTGCAGGGCGGTGTTGGACTGAGCCAGCTGAGAAATAGCCGATCGGCCACTCCACCGGGCTCCAAGCCCGACGAGCACGGGCATGGCGAAGAGGAGCGTGACGACGCCCAGCGTCGGCCATAGCGACAAGGTGGTTCGGCGCACCACGCCTGTGGTGCGGTCCGCGACAACGATGGAATAGCGCCGCGAAGCCAAGGCCCTCCTCGTGGACGGAAACAGCTCGAACAATGATCGGGAACGGGACGCAACTCTACCATAGGGGACGCGCCGGGAGGTAGCTGTAAGTCGTTATGGTCCAGTCCGATCTGGACAGTACCTTGCACAGGATGGGCTGCCGGCGCATCCGGGCTGAAAAACAAGAAATATATGGCGCAAACGTGGCAAGGAACCGGCCAATGAAGGCAGCGTTCATCCTAACTCTGGCGTCGCTCGGGGCCGCCGCCGGGTTGTACTCGCACGGCGGTCTTGGCACGGGTCTCCTGGCCGTGATCTCGAATGAGCCAGCCGCCATCCTCCTGTCCGGAGGCCTTCTCATGGGGCTCGGAAGCGCGTTGCGCAGGATGGATTTCTAGGGACGTCATGTTCCAGGGAGCCATGACGTCGCGCGACCGGGACCGTGCCGTCGCCCTCGTGCTGTCCGCCGGCGTCCTGCTCTTGTATTCGGGTGTCCTCGGCGCGCTGGCGCACCAGTGGGCCACCGACGACAACTACTCGCACGGCTTTTTCGTCCTGCCGCTCGCCGCGTATTTCGCGTGGGAGCGTCGCGGTGCCCTGCGCGCCGCAGAGCGGCGTCCGAGCATGGCCGGCCTCGCCCTTCTCGCCGGAAGTCTGATGGTGCTCCTCGCCGGCCGCCTCGGGGCTGAGCTCTTCCTGACCCGCGTGTCGATGATCGGCGTCCTGGCGGGAATCGTCTGGTACGTCTGGGGACCCGAACACCTGCGCGTGCTGGCGTTCCCGATTGGCTTCCTCTTCCTGATGGTGCCGCTGCCCGCGATCCTGTTCAACAAGATTGCCCTGCCGCTCCAGCTGCTCGCATCGCGCGTCGGGGAGACAGCCATTGCCGCGGCCGGAATCCCCGTCGTTCGCGAGGGCAATGTGCTGCAGCTCCCGACACGGGACCTGGAAGTGGCCGAAGCCTGCAGTGGGATCCGATCCCTCGTTTCGCTGCTGATGCTCGGCGTCGTCCTGGGCTATTTCACCGAACGGCGGACCGGCGCCCGGCTGATCATTGCTGTCGCGGCGGTTCCGATTGCGATAGCCGCCAACGCCGCACGGGTTGCCGGGACGGGCCTCGCGTCCGAGCTGGTCAGCCCGGCCGCCGCCGAAGGGTTTTTCCACGCGTTCTCCGGCTGGCTGATGTTCGTCGTCGCGTTTGCCGGGTTGATATCCGTCCAGCGCCTGATCGCGGTGCGACCGGTTCGCCGGGGCGCCCTGGCACCGGGCGCCGGCCTGGAGGCCGGATGATTGGGCGGACAGTCGTTGTGCTCGTCATGCTGGCGGGGGCGGGGCTGTACAGCGCGCGCGCGGCATCGGTTGAGGCGGTCGTTCCTCGCGTTCCCCTCGCCTCGCTGCCGCTGGGTATAGGAGACTGGCACGGCCGCGAGGCTGCGCCCCTCGCGGACGATGTGCTGGCGCAGCTCGGCGTGGACGATTACGTCAACCGGCAGTACGCGCGCGCCGGGGCGGCACCCGTCGGCATTTACATCGGTTACTACGCAAGCCAGCGCCAGGGGGACACGATTCACTCGCCCCAGAACTGCCTCCCCGGAGCCGGATGGATTCCGGTCGAGACGTCGGTCACTGAGCTGCGAGCCGGGGATCGGCTCGTGCCGACCAACCAGTTCGTGATCCAGAAGGCTCTCGATCGCCAGGTTGTGTTGTACTGGTATCACGGACGCGGCAGGGTGACCGCCAACGAATACGCCAACAAGGCCTTTCTCATGCTGGACGCGGCACGTCTCCATCGCACCAACGGAGGTCTGGTCCGGCTCATCACGCCGGTGACGTCCACGGCGGATGCGGCCAAATCCGAGCTTGCGACGTTTGCGGGCCTTCTCTTCACGCGGCTCGACGCACACCTGCCATGACAAGCCGAATCGCCCGGCACCGCGGGGTCTGCGTCGCCGGCGTCCTCCTGCTCGCTGCGTGCTCGCGTGATCCCGTCGCGCAATCGGCCAGGTACGTGGCGAGCGGCGACGCCTACGTGTCGACACGACAGTTCACGCGGGCTGTCCTCGAATACCGCAACGCCGTGAAGGCCCGGCCCGACTGGGCGGAGCCGCACTACAAGCTCGCGAAGGCCTACGACGCGTCCGGGGATACGGCCAAAGCGTATGGCGAGTACGCACGCACGGCCGATCTCGAGCCGGCCAATGTCGACGCGCAGTTGAAGGCCGGGATGCTGCTGCTGGGCGCCGGGGAGTTCGAACAGGCCAAGACGCGGGCCGAACTTGCGCTCAAGGCGGCGCCGCAGAGCGCACCGGCCAACATCCTGCTCGGAAATGCGCTCGCCGGACTCAACGAGACAGCGAAGGCCGTCAAGCAGATTGAGCAGGCACTCGCCCTGGATCCGTCATACGCCCCGGCGTGGTCGGCGCTGGGCGCCGCGCAGTTCGCCGGCGGGAACCGCGAGCAGGCCGGCACGGCGTTCACCAAGGCCGTAGAGCTTGCGCCGCGCTCGATCGACGCGCGCCTGGCGTTCGCGAACTACCAGTGGGCCAAAGGCGACGTCCCGCGCGCTGAGCAGGCACTCGAGGACGCCCTCGCCATCGACGGCGCCAACCCCGCGGTGCATCGCGCGCTTGCGTTGCTGTATCTGGCCAGCCGCCGCGCACCGGAAGCCGAACCGCACTTCAAGGCGCTGGCATCCCAGCCGGGAGGTGAGCTCGCGCTCGCCGATTACTACTCCGGTATCGGCAAGCGCGATGAGGCTATGACCGTGCTGCACCGCGTCGAGGCGGGGGCCGACAAGTCCGAGAGCCGGGCGGCACGGCTCCGAATCGCCACGCTGGAGTACACCGCGGGACACAAGACCGAAGCGCACACGCTCGTCGACGGCGTCCTGGCGGAGAAGCCGAAAAACGTCGACGCGCGACTGGCCAAGGCCCGGATGCTCCTGAGTGACGGCAAGGCCGACGACGCCGGCGTGCAGGCGCGAGAAGCGGTGAAGCTCGAGCCCGAATCGCCTGCCGGCCAGTACACCCTGGGCCTGACGGCGATGGCGCGTGGCGACGCCACGGCCGCCGAGCAGGCGTTCCAGGAAGTCCTGAAACTCAATCCACGGGCAGCGGTCGCCAGCCTGCAACTCGCGCGACTGCGCCTCGCGCGAGGCGAGACGGACGGGGCGGTCCATGCCGCCGAGGAAGTCTCCCGGGAACGCCCGGACGATGTCGAGGCCGCCGTGCTGCTGTCGCGCAGCCTGCGTGCGCAGGGAGACCTCGCGCGCGCAGAGCGCGAAATCGCGGCCCGGATTGCGCGACAGCCGGACCAGGCCGCGCTCAGACTCGAAATGGGGTGGCTGGCGCTGCAGCGCGGCGATCAACCCGGCGCCCGCGCATCCTTCGACCAGGCGCAGCGCCTCGCGCCCGATTCGTACGATGCCCGCGCGGGTCTCGTCACCGTCGATGTCGCCGAGAAGAAGCTCGAGGCGGCGCGCTCGCGGATTGCCGGGTGGCGCCGGGCCGGCCCGGACGATCCGCGCCTGCGCCTGCTCTCCGCCCGCGTCAATCTCGCCGACGGGAAAGCCGGGGAGGCTGAACGCGAGCTCCGGGAGCTCGTCACGGCGGATCCCTCGCAGCTCGACGCGTACGACCTCCTCGGACGCATCGCAATGTCGAACGGGCAACTCGATCGCGCCCTCGCGGAATACAAGACACTGGCGGACCGCTCCGCGTCTCCGGCCGGGCCGCTGACGCTGATGGGCATGATCGAGGAGGGACGGAACCACCGCGAAGCGGCGCGTGCGCACTACGAGCACGCACTGGCGCGCGATGCGCGCGCCGGCGTCGCGGCCAACAACCTGGCCTGGTTGTACGCGGACATGGGGCGGCTCGACGAGGCGCTCAAGCTCGCGACCGTCGCCCAGGACGAGATGCGGCAGCGTCCCGAGGCAGAAGACACCCTCGGGTGGGTGTACTACCGCAAAGGGCTTGCGACCCAGGCTGTCGCGGCGTTCGACCGTGCCGTGGCCAAGTCGCCGGACAATCCCGTCTATCACTACCACCTCGGCCTCGCGCATCTCAAGGGCGGCGACACGCGGCAGGGAAGGGCGGCGCTGACCCGCGCCCTGGCGCTCAAGAGCGACTTCAACGGTGCCGACGAGGCACGCAAGGCGCTCGCCGACTCTCCGAGCCGCTGAGCCTCACTCGCCCCGGAACTGCAGCGCTTCCCCGAGATGGCTGGAGCTGATGGCGTCGGCCGCTTCCAGATCGGCGATCGTGCGGGCGACACGGAGCACGCGGTCGTGCCCGCGCGCCGTCAGCGCAAGCCTGGCGAGCGCGGCGTCGAACATCCCGCGGGCTCCGGAATTGAGCGGCGTGCGCGCACGCAGCGCCCGTCCCTTCAGCTGCGCGTTGAGCCGCCCGTCCCGCGCCAGCTGCCGCGCCCGCGCCGCGATGACGCGCGCGCGGATCGGCGGCGACGACTCGCCGCCCGGCGACTCGCTGAGCTCGCGTGCCGGTAGAGCGGACACCGCAACCGACAGGTCCATGCGGTCCCGGAGCGGGCCCGACAGTCGCGATGCGTACCGCGCGACCTGCATCGGCGAGCACCGGCACGGCCGCGATCCGTCGCCGTAGTACCCGCACGGGCACGGGTTCATCGCACCGATCAGCATGAAGCGGGCGGGGAAGGCGACGGTCCGCACTGCGCGCGCGATGCGCACGGAGCCTTCCTCGAGCGGTTGACGAAGCACGTCGAGCACGTGTCGGCTGAATTCGGCCATCTCGTCCAGGAACAGCACGCCGTGATGCGCGAGGCTGATTTCGCCCGGCCGCGGCGTCTGTCCGCCGCCGACGAGCGCAACGTCGGAAATCGTGTGATGTGGCGCGCGAAACGGCCGGTCCGTGATCAGCCCATGGCCGGCGGCCAGCAGTCCGGCAACCGAGTGGATCGACGTCACCTCGAGCGCCTCGTCGAAGACGAGGGGAGGCAGGATTCCCGCCACCCGTCGCGCCATCATGGTCTTGCCAGAGCCCGGCGGCCCCACCATCAGCGTGTTGTGTCCGCCGGCCGCCGCTATTTCGAGCGCGCGTCGGGCAAGCGCCTGCCCGTGCACATCCGCGAAGTCCCCGTCCGGGGGCGCCGGCGTCGAGTCACTCGTGGCGGCGGCTGCGGGTTCCAGCGCCGCACGGAAGGCCCCGGGATCGTTCAGGGCCGACACCGCTTCGGCCAGCGACCGCACGGGATACAACTCCAGGCCTTCCACCACGGAGGCCTCCGCACGGTTCGGCCGCGGCAGGAGCAGGCCGGTGAATCGTCCACGCCGAGCCGCCGCCGCGACCGGCAGGACTCCGCGCGCCGCGTGGATGCCCCCGTCCAGCGAGAGCTCGCCAAGCACCAGCACCTCGCGCACATCTCGGCGTGTGACCAGTCCGGTCGCCGCGAGCACCCCGAGGGCGATCGGGAGGTCGAACGACGACCCCGCTTTGCGCACATCGGCCGGCGCGAGATTCACCGTGACGTGGTGCTGAGGAAACTCGAACCCGGAATTGCGAATCGCGCTGCGGACCCGATCACGGCTCTCGCGCACGCTGACGTCCGGCAGTCCGACGATGGTGAACGCGGGCAGCCCGAACGAGACGTCCACCTCCACCTGGACGGGGCTGGCTTCGATGCCGAACACCGCGGCCGTACGAACACACGCGAGCACAGCCGGATCCGTGCAAGCGACGGGTCAGACGCGTTTGCGGAGAGTTCTCCACCGGAGAGGCTCGAACGTGGCGCATTCTGCGCGCGGGTGAGGACGCACGCATGGCGGAAACGGCAGGATCGCGGGACGTCCGGTCGTCTTCGAGCCGCAGCGGCCCGAGGCGAAGCGGACGCAAGCATGCCAGTCGAAAGGTGCCCGAGTGAAGTGAGCCCGGATGTGGAGCGCGCCCCCCCCGTGGGGTCAGCGCGCGATCTTCAGTCGCGTACCGGCGATGACGGCATTGCCGCGCAGCCGGTTGAGGGTCTTGATCCGGGTGACGGTGGTGTCGAACAGTTGCGCGATCGACGAGAGCGTGTCGCCGCGCTTGACCCGGTAGACGAACGGGTTCTGCAGGCGCGGAGTCGCCGCGGCCACGGTGGCGGACCCCGTCAGGGGCCGCGAGGCCACTTCCGTGGGGGCCGTCCGCTCAGGCCGCCCCGCCAGCAGGGTCGTGGGGGCCCGGGGGATGATCAGTTCCTGGCCCGGACGCACGCGCGACGTGACCGCGAGACCGTTGGCTTCCGCCAGGTCGGCGCGGCTCACTCTGAGCTTGCGGGAGATGGTCGCCAGCGACTCGGCGCCCCGCACGGTGTACCACTTCAGCGCCGTCATATCCGATGGGGATGCGTCGGCGAGCCGCGCCTGGAACTTCACTCCGGTGCCCGTGGGCACCTTGAGCTGGAAGTCCGCATACTTCACCGGAGTGGTCCAGCGCCGGAGCTCCGGGTTCAGAGCCTGAATCTCGTCGATCCCCACGCCGGTCCACTCGGCGACGCGACGGAGGTCGATCGCGCGGGGGACGGTCACCTTGTCGTACGCGATCGGCTCATGCGCGATGATGTCGAACCCGTACTGGGCCGGGTTTTTCGCCACAATCATCGCGGCCAGGATCAGGGGCACGTACTCGCGCGTTTCCTTCGGGAGGTACCTCGACGACTGCGACAGCGTCCAGAAGTCCTCCTTGCCCGCGCGTTTCATGGCGCGCTGCACGCGCCCGGGGCCGCCGTTGTAAGCCGCGAGCACCAGGTTCCAGTCTCCATTGAACATCCGGCTGAGCGTCTTGAGATACTTGGCGGCCGCGACCGTCGCCTTTTCGGGATCCGACCGCTCGTCGACGTACCAGTCGCGGTGCAGGCCATTCTCGGTCGCGGTGGCGCGCATGAACTGCCAGGGACCCTTGGCGCTGGCTTTCGACACCGCGTTGGTCTTGAAGCCGCTTTCGATGATGGGGATGTAGGCCAGATCGAGGGGGAGCCCCTCGGCACGGAAGACGCTCTGGATCATCGGTAGATACTTCGTGCCGCGCGTCAGGCCGTCGTGGATGAAGTCGCGCAGCCGACCCTGGAAGAGCTCGACATACGCCAGCACGCGGCTGTTCTGCGGAATCGGGACGTCGTGCTCGGTCGCGGCCAGGTCCTGCTTGACCGCCGCCGTGGTCTGCGCATCCGCCTCCGGCTTCGGAAAGGTGGCGATCTTCAGCAGTTCGTCGATCGACGCCGGCTCGTACTTCTTTTCGACGAAGCCGTCACCCTGGGCGAGCGCCGTGACTTCGTAGGCGTTGATGCGGTCGATGAGCCGATCGAAGTGCTCGCGGGTTCGCGCATCCGTGCGCGCCCCGTACGGCGATTCGAGCATCACGTCCACCGCGATGTCGAACTCGGCGCGTGCCTGCTCGAGGTGGCCGACCTTCAGTTCGTGCTCGCCCGCCTCGAAGTGTTTGCGCGACGTCTCGATGAGCGTGGCGATGGGATCTGGGGGAGCGGGCGCGGCGACGATGGGCGACGCCGGGCGCGGCGCGGGTGCCGGCAGGGCGGCGGCCTTCGGCTTGGGGTTCGAGCCACACGCGACCGAGAGGGCCGAGGTGATGCCGAGCGCTGCCAGAGCCGGCAGCCATGCACGTGACGTCATACTGGGCGCTCCCGCGAGAAACCGGCAGACGCACGAAGCCGCGCCGCGCCGGAATACCCTGTGATCCTGCCCCCGCCCGCCGCGCGACCGTCGCCAGCGCTTCAAGTGGCGCCGACGATCCCCTGGCAGAAGCCAGGAGACTGGGCCGGGGGGCCCGTTGAGATTCGACGACCGAGCCGTGCTGCCGGCCGTGGTTACTGCAAAGTCGCCGCCTGGGCTGTATGTTCAGCCGCTGGCGGAAAGTCGTAGTCCGTTGCTGGGGGGTAAAGCATACCAAACCACCTCATCGAGGTCAAACGTAAGCCCTGCGTCCGCAACAGTAAGCGTCACCAGGCTCAGGTCCGCCAGCTGACCTGCACGAAAATCCGGTGCGGCTCGCCAAGGTCACGCGCCGCCGGCGTGACGATGGTTCGTTCCCCGATTACAATCTTGCGCCCCTGCCGGACCGCCTGTCGAACGTCGTCTTCGCAGACAAACTCGGCGGGTTTCTGAACACTCTCGGCCGGGCCGGCTGACGCGCCGGGTCGATCCGCGGGGGCCGGGGAGGGGGCCGGCGTGGCCGGCGGGGTGTCCACGGCGACGGTGCGGACCCCAGGCGCGGGTGGCGTGTAGCCGCGCGAGGACAGGAATTGGTCGATCCGCCGGGCCAGCGACTCCGCACCGAGACCGGCGGGCACCCGAGGGGCCTGGGGCGCCCTGGGCAGGGAGATGGCCGGCGCCGGCGGCTCGTCGCGGCGCGCGGGAGCCGGGCGGGTCTCGTACGCCAGCCTCTTGATATTGAGCAGGTGGCGCGGCGAAATGTTGTCCGACGTGATGTTCCCCCCGTATCCGCCGCACCCGAGGGTCATCGACGGATCGAGCCCGGTGGTCAGGCCAATCGAGCCGAGGGTCGTCGGTGTATTCACCACGATGCGAAATGCCGGCTTCCTCAAGCCGAACTGCAGGATGACGTCGTCATTCCGCGAGTGGATGCCCATGGTGTGGCCCATGCCGCCATATCGCAGGATCTGCTTGCACCGCTCGCACCCCTCCCGCCAGTCCCTGACGACATAAAAGGAGAGCACGGGACAGAGCTTCTCAATCGACAGCGGGAAGTCCCGTCCGACACCCGAGAGTTCCGCGATGAGCACGCGCGTGTGTGGGGGCACGTCGATCCCGGCCTGCTGCGCGATGAACGTGGCGGGCCGTCCGACCAGCTTCGGATTCGGCAGCCGCTGAGGTGTGACGAGCAGCCGCCCCAGCACGTCGATTTCCGCAGGCGAGAGGAAATGCGCCCCGTTCGCGACGAACTGGCGCTTCACTTCCTCCACGAGCACGTCGTCGCAGACGACCGAATTTTCGGACGAGCAGAGGAGTCCATTGTCGAATGTCTTGCCCGTGACGATGTCGCGGACCGCCTTGGCGACGTCGGCCGTCGATTCGATGTAGGCGGGAGCGTTGCCGGGGCCCACGCCGTAGGCCGGTTTTCCGGCGCTGTACGCCGCCCGGACGAGCCCCATCCCGCCGGTCGCCAGGATGACGGCTGTTTCGCGGGCCTTCATCAGCTCCTGTGTGCCTTCGAGGGTCACCGTCGACATCCAGCTGATGGACCCGTCGGGCGCGCCGGCGCGACGCGCCGCATCCTGCATGATTTCGGCGGCCCTCGTGATGCAGCGCGTGGCGGCCGGGTGCGGGCTGATGACGATCGGGCAGCGCGCCTTGATCGCGATCAGGATCTTGTAAATCGCCGTCGAAGTGGGGTTGGTGGACGGCACGATGGCGGCCACGACTCCGAAAGGCTCGGCGATTTCGATCACTTTCCTGTCGTCGAGCCGGCGGATGACGCCCACGGTCTTCATCGGGCGGATGAACTGGTAGATTCGCTCGGACGCGAAGAGGTTCTTCTGAATCTTGTCGGGCACGTTGCCGTAGCCCGTTTCTTCGTGCGCGAGCCGGGCGAGCGCCTCGGCCTGGGGCGTCACGGCGGCCGCCATCGCGTCGACGATCGCGTCGATCTGTTGCTGCGACAGCTCCGCGAGTGCCGGCGCGGCTTCGCGTGCGCGTCGAACCAGGGTCCGGGCTTCGCTGATCGACGTGAGGTCGCGATCGGTCGGGGCAGTAGGCTGAGCCATGCGTGACCGACGGAGGGATTACGCCTTTGATTCTTTCGGTTTGGGGAGAATCTTCTCCACCTCGGCGTGCGGTCGCGGGATGACGTGCACCGAGACGAGCTCGCCGACGCGCCGAGCCGCCGCGGCACCGGCGTCGGTCGCAGCCTTGACCGCGCCGACGTCACCGCGGACCATCACGGTCACGAAGCCTGCGCCGATGTACTCTTTGCCGACCAGGACGACATTCGCGGCCTTGACCATCGCGTCAGCCGCTTCGATCGCCCCGATCAGTCCCTTGGTTTCCACCATTCCCAACGCTTCGAACATCTCTGGACCCTCTTGAACGCCTGCACGCTAGCATATTGCAGTAGCCTGAACAACTGCAGTACCATTCGCGCGCTTCATGTTCGGCCGTTGACGGGGATGATTTCTTCCATGCGCAGACGTGTCTCGATCAGTTGTTGTGCGGTGGCGCTTGCCGCGCTCGCCGTTGTCCCAGGCTGCAGCCGCAAGGCCGCCGACGAACCGCCGGTGGCCACGCCGTCCGTCTCACTCAAGCACGACAAGGTTCCCATCGGCAGCCCGGTGAAGCTCACGTACAAGTTCGCCGTCGCGTCCAACGCGCCCGACATCATCAAGGGCCAGGACTATATGGTGTTCGTCCATGTCCTCGACCCGACGGGCGAGCAGCTCTGGACCGACGATCATCCGCCGGTGCCGGCAACGTCCACGTGGAAACCGGGCCAGACGGTCGAGTACACCAGGACCGTGTTCGTGCCGAACTATCCGTACATCGGTGAGGCGGCCATTCGCATGGGACTCTACAGCCCTGCCTCAGGCAAGCGTCTGACACTGTCGGCCCAGCAGGCGTCGCGCAAGGAATACGTCGTCGGCAAGTTCCAGCTGCTGCCGCAGTCGGAGAACATTTTCCTGATCTACAAGGATGGCTGGCACCCGGCCGAAGTCTCGCCGGACAACGCGGCCTTCGAGTGGCAATGGACGAAGAAAACCGCGACGATCTCCTTTCGCAACCCCAAGAAAGACGTGACGTTCTACCTGGAATGGGATGCCCGGCCGGATCTCTTCACTCCGCCGCAGAACGTCGCGCTCGCGCTTGGAGGGCAGCCCATCGGCGCCTTCAAGGCGGACAACCATGACAAGAAGATGATGATGTTCCCGATTACCGCGGCGCAGCTCGGGACGGGGGACATGGGGGAGCTGGTGATCAGCGTCGATCGCACGTTCACGCCGGGGAGCGGCGACACCCGGGAGCTCGGCATTCGAATTTTCCACGCATTCGTCGAACCGAGGTCCTGAGTCGCACCAGATCCCTGCGTGGTCCCCGCGGGGCGCATGCCGAGTTGTTGATTGCTACACACGGACGCGGTGACCGGACCCTTTCAGAAAGCTCGACTGTAGCGTTTCTGGACAGAGGCCGTCCCGGGTGGTAGGATTGGCGGCTCATGCACCTCAAGGCTCCGGTTCTCCTTGCCGCGTCGGCGGTTGCCCTGCTCGTTGCGGCAGCCCCGGCCTCCGCCGAGATCGTGTTCCTGAGCTCCGGCCGGACGCTGTCCGTGAAGAGTCATACGGTCGACGGTGACTCGATCGTCCTGACCCTCCGGAGCGGCGGCCAGGTGACGTGCGCCAGGGATCTGATTGAGAAGATCGAGGCCGACGAGGTTCCGTACCCCGAGACGCCGCCAGTCGAGCGCCCGGCGCCGCCAGCGCCTCCGGCCGAGCGTGCGTTGCTGGACGGAACTCCCTACGCGGATATCATCGCCTCCCTGTCGCAGGCCCACGGCGTGGATCCGATGCTCGTGAGCGCCCTGATTCGGGTCGAGTCCGGCTACCGGCCGAGGGCCAGGTCGGCTCGCGGGGCCATGGGGCTGATGCAGCTCATGCCGTCCACGGCGCGCGAATATCAGGTTCGCAACCCGTTCGAGCCGACCGCGAACATCGAAGGCGGGATCCGGCACCTGCGGTCGCTCATCGACCGGTTCGGTGTGGAAGTGGCGCTCGCCGCGTATAACGCCGGCGAGGGAGCCGTGCGAAAATTCAAGGGTATTCCTCCGTATCGAGAGACGCGCGAGTATGTCGCGCGCATCCTGTCGCTCGCCGGTTCGCAGTAGCTCGCCCCGGCTTTTCTCCATCCGAGCGGCTCCCTTTCCTGTCTAACCTCGGGGGAGGGCCCGTCGTGCCTGCCTGAGCCTGTTGTATAATTTCGGTTCGATCTGCCGATAATGTCCACAGACACAAGATCTTGCACCGGGGGTCACGCGCCCGGGCGCTGAGCGCATGGAGTTCCGCTGCAGGCTCGGTACCCCGGGGGGCGACGTCATCGAAGGGGTGTACGTCGCGGAAAACGAGGCGCGGCTCAGGCGCGACTTCGAGGAGAAAGGCCTGTACGTACTCGCGGTTCAGCGCGCGGGCCGTGCGGCCTTTGGATCGTTCCGGCTGCCGCAGCGATCGCGGATTTCTTCGCGGGAGTTCCTGGTCTTCAATCAGGAACTGGCGACGCTGCTCAAAGCGGGCATGCCGCTCGTGCAGTCGCTCGATATCCTGCGGCAGCGCGTGACGAATCCGCTGCTCAAGACCGTCCTCGACGATATTTACGACCGCGTGCGGGCGGGAAACTCGCTGTCGGAGGCGTTCGAGGCGCACGGGACGCTGTTTCCCGGGATTTACACGGCCTCGCTGCTGGCCGGAGAGAAGAGCGGCAGCCTCGAGGCGGTGATCCGGCGGTACGTGGCGTATGTCAAGGTGGTCTCGGGGGTCAGGCGCAAGACCATATCGGCGCTGGTCTATCCCGCGATCCTCCTGCTGCTCTCGTGCGTCGTGGTCGCGATTATCGTGTTGCGCGTCGTGCCTGAGTTCGGGGCGTTCTATAACCAGTTCGGCAAGGAACTGCCGTTGTCGACGCGGATCATCGTTGCGATTTCCCAGTTCGCCGGCGCGTATTTCCTCCTGATGGTCGTGGGGGTCGTCGCGGCCGTCAGCGCCTTCTGGTCCTGGTTGCGGGCGGCCGGCAACCGGCGCCGGTTCGACCGGTGGACGCTGAAAATCCCGATGCTCGGTTCGATTGCCCAGAAGTTCGCGACATCGCAGGCGGCTCGGACGCTCGCGACCCTGCTGGGGGGCGGCATTCCGCTGGTGAACGCGATCGACGTGGCGTCCCGATCCATCGGCAACCAGTACATGGCCCACGAGCTCCAGACTGCCGCGCAGCAAGTTCGCGAAGGGCGGGCGCTGTCGACCGCGATGAACGACAGCGGCGCGTTCCCGGACGTGGCGATCAAGATGGTGGAGGTCGGCGAATCGACCGGCGCGCTTCAGGAGATGCTGAACAGCCTCTCCGACTTTTACGACGAAGAAATCGAAACGAACCTCGGCCGGTTCGTGACGATCGTCGAGCCGGCCCTGCTGGTCATCATGGGGCTCGTCATTGCCGGGCTGCTGCTCGCGCTCTATATGCCACTCTTCAATTTGACGTCCGCACTGGCGTGAAAAGAGCTGAAATACGAAGGGTGAAGCGTCTGGGAACCGGAACCTGGAAGCTGGGAACTGGAAGCTGGAAGCTGGGAACTGGAAGCTGGAAGCTGGAAGCTGGAAGCTGGGAACTGGAAGCTGATTAACACATGCCTGACGTGGTGAACGGAAAAGCACCGACGCCGACCGCGCTGCCCGCCAACGACGCGGAGCTCTATGCGGGCGAGGCCGAACCGAACGCCGCTGAACAGGCGGCGGAAACCGCCCAGGCCAGGCGCCTGGCGGAGCGCTACCGGCTGGAGTTCGTCGATCTGACACGGTTCAACATCGATCACGATCTGTTTCGCACGATTCCCGCCGACCTGACGCTCCGGTATGGCTTCGTCCCGTACCGGCGGGATGGCCAGTCGCTCGTCATTGTCGTCTCGGATCCGACAGACCTCCCGATGCTGGACGAGCTGGGCGTCCTGCTCGCCACGCCGCTCAAGGTCACGGTTGGAACCCCGTCCGCGATCCAGTCGATCCTGAAGAAGAGCGAGAACTCCACGCGGGTGCTCGAAGAGGCCACCGAGAGCTTCCAGCTGCAGATCCTGCGGGAGGACGACGGGGGCGACGAGTCGCTCACCGTGGACAAGCTGTCGGCTGACTCGAGCCCGGTCATCCGGCTCGTGGATACGACCCTCTACAGCGCCATCCAGCGGCGCGCGAGCGACATCCACATCGAGACGCAGGAGGATGCGGTCCACGTGAAGTATCGGATCGACGGGGTCCTCCAGCCCGCGATGCGGCCGATCGACAAGCGCTTCCACAGCACGATCATTTCGCGCGTGAAGGTCATGGCCGAGCTCGACATCGCGGAGAAGCGCGTGCCGCAGGACGGCCGGTTCAAGCTCCGGATGCCCGGCAAGACGATCGACTTCCGCGTCTCGATCATGCCGAGCGTCCACGGCGAGGACGCCGTCATCCGCATTCTGGACAAGGAATCGATCAGCGAGCAGTTCCACGAGCTGCGCCTCGACATCCTCGGGTTTCCAGAAGACGAGCTCCGGCGCTTCCGCAAGTACATCGCCGAGCCCTACGGCATGGTGCTCGTCACGGGCCCGACCGGCAGCGGCAAGACGACGACGCTCTACGCGGCGCTGTCGGAGATCAAGTCGATCGAGGACAAGATCATCACGATCGAGGACCCGGTCGAGTACCAGCTGCGCGGCATCACCCAGATTCCGATCAACGAGAAGAAGGGGCTGACGTTTGCCCGCGGGCTACGCTCGATCCTGCGCCACGATCCGGACAAGATCATGGTCGGCGAAATCCGCGACGCGGAAACCGCGCAGATCGCCATCAACTCGGCGCTG
>JANMCN010000139.1:0-23809 GCA_031361295.1 Acidobacteriota bacterium
TCGCTGCTGTCGGCGCCGCGGCGGCCGAGCAGAAGACCTAACGCGCTGTGCGCGGCGGCGGCGGCGTTTCGCGCTGCGCGTTCTGTGACCGGTGGCGTGGAGCCGGCGTTCGCAGACAGCGCCTGACGAAGGCCCGCAATAGCAGCATCCCAGTCCGGCGCGGGCAGCGCCGGTGAAGGGAGGTTCAGTCCGGCTTCCAACTGCCCCAGCGCCCTCTCCAGCTCCCCCGCGCGAAGAAAGGTGATGCCCAGGTCGACATAGATTGCCGCGGTGGGTGGCAGCAGCGCGATCGCCCGTTGCAGGCTCGCTCGCGCGCCGGCGAGATCGCCCTTGTCGCGAAGAGCGGTTCCGAGAAAGGCATGAGCGGCCCCGGCCGAGGGATCCAGGCTGACACTTTCCCGCAGTCCCGACAGGGCCCGGTCCTTGGAGCCGCTGTACCACAGCGCGACTCCGAGGTTGTAATGGATCTCGGCGGATTCACGCCGGAGCGCGACCGCGCGCTCCAAATGAGCGAGCGCGGAAGGCAGCTCCCCCTGCTGGCCCAGGATGAAGCCCAGCACGTTGTGCGACTCGGCATGATTGTCGTCGAGGCGGAGCGCTTCGGTGAGTTGTTCGCGGGCAGCATTCAGCTCACCGCGGCCAGCAGCTTCCTGGGCGCGCTTGAACAGATCGTCCGCCGGGCTGGCCGCGGGGACGCGCGGGCTTCGCCGAGCCGCGCTCTGCTGCTTCAGAGCCATGCCGAGCGCATAGTAGCCTTCGCGCATCTCTGGCTCGATTGCGAGGGCCCTCTCGAAAGCGGTGACGGCCGCGGGAAGATCACCGCTTTGGCGCAGGGTCTGTCCGAGCTCGTACTGAATGCTTGCGTTGCCCGGGTCGGCAGCGGCCACGGGCCGCAGATGTTCCAGCGCGGTGTCCAGATCGCCTGTGTCCCGCAGGGCCATCGCCAGATTCAAGTGGGCGGCTTCACTGTTCGGCTCCAGGGTGAGAGCCTTCTGGAAAACTTGTACCGCCTCGCCAAAATCACCACTCTTGGCGAAGACGGAGCCCAGATTGGTGTAGGCGCGTCCGTACTTTGGATCGAGCGCGATCGCTCTCCTGAACTCTGCGATCGCCGCGGAGAAGTCAGCGGTTTCGGAGAGGGCGACGCCCAGCCAGTTGTGCGCCGCAGCGGACCGCGGCCCGAGCTTGACGGCGCGTTGAAACGTCTTCAGCGCGCGCGGGTAGTCGTTCCGCTCCAGGTACGCCAGGCCGAGCGCGACATGAAGTCTGGAACTGCCCGGATCGCGCTTGATGGCGGCCTCGAGCTCGCTGACTGAGGCGGGCGGACGTGCTGCCTGCTGCGCTCCGGCTGTCGCGCCCGAAGCAAGAACGAGAACAAGGACGAGAGCCTTCATCGATCGGGCTCCAGGAGTCGAAGCTGCAGGCGGGACGTGGCTTCGTCTTCCTTGCGAAGAGATTTCGCCAGATCCAGGTGTTCGCTCGCTTCTTCGGTCTGGCCCATGCGCGCCAGAAGCAACCCGAGTTGGTAGTGGGCCTTGACTGACTTGGGTGTCAGCGCGACAGCCTTCCGCAATCGTGTTTCCGCATCGCTGTACCGCTGGGCGCCCATGAGTAGCCCACCTAACACCTCGCAAGACGGTGCGTGGTCGGGGTAGCGTCGAAGCAATTTCTCCAACGCATCAATCGCCTCAGCCTCGTGACCCTGGTCCCTCGCGACCAGCGCGAGATAATACGGTGACGCGAGCTGCTCCGGCTGCAAGCGGACGCTCTCCCCCAGACGCGCGGCTGCCTCGCTCAGGCGCCCTTGGATGTAGAAGACGGACCCCAGCGCGTATTGAAGCTGCGGATCCTCAGGCCGCCGCGTGACCAGACGTTCGAGCAGACCTTGCGCGGCTTCGAACTGGCGCTTTCCAACCTTCGCGGCGGCGAGCGCGTATTGATACGTCACCTCGCCCGGCCGCATGCTGGCGGCGTCGGACAGGGCGGCTTCGGCGTCGTCCAGGAGATCCATCTTGAGGCAGACCCGGCCAAAACCCAGAAGGACTTCAGGATTGTGCGGCTCGACCTTTTTAGCGCGCATCCAGTACGAGAGAGATCGCTCGAGCTCCTCGTGCCGCTCGGCAGTCTCGGCAGCCTGCCGCAGCGCCGGCAGCGAGTCGGGCTCGACACGCAGGGCGGCGTCGTAGGCGTCGAGTGCCCGCCCCGGGTCACCGTCCAGCAGATACGCACCGCCGAGATTGAAGGCCAGTTCGTACGAAGGCGGGCCGGTCTGCCTGGCTCGCTCCAGGATGGCAACCGCTTCGGGGACCTCACCCTCTTTGGCAAGCAGCAGGGCGAACTTGATCGACCACGCCTGGGGCACGTCAGAAAGACGCGCCCAGTCCTTGATCAATGCAGCCGCCGCGACGCGATCGCCTGTTTTCAGGAAATCAGTGGCCAGGACCGTCAGCCCCTCGGGAGACTGCTTGAAAATTTCGAGAACGGGTTGGGCGAGGTTCAACGACCGCCGGTAATTCCCCTTCTCGGCCTCCGCACCCGCCAGGGCCACCCGTGCTTCCGCGTTCGACGGATCCAACTCCAGGACACGTTGCAGGAGTCCGACCGCGATGAAATGCTTTCCTTGAAGCGTGTAGACCTGTGCGAGGCTGAGATGTGCACCTATGAGGCGGGGCTCCAACCGGATGGCATCACGGAGGAACGTGGCGCTCTCAGCCAGGCGCTTCTGTTGAAGCCGAATGGCACCCAGGACGGAAAAGGCAACGGCTTGCGTCCCCGGGTCTCGGAGAGCAAGCCGCGCCTGCTGATCTGCCTCTTCCAACCGCCCCTGCTGAACCAGCGCGACTGCCTTCTGCAGGGCCTCGTGCGAATCAGTTGCTGTCTGAGCTGCCAGAACGTGAGTGCAGCACAGCAGCAGCGTACAGACAACCCGGGGGCCCAATACCACTTCCCTCTTCCATGTCCCGACAACGCGGTGCGAGGTAGCCAGCGCCCTGGCCGGCCTTCGCCGCGTCCCGCCGGCTCACGAAAGCGACCGGCGTGGACGGCTCAAAAACCGGCCCGTGTGATTTAGAAATCGAACCTCGTGGCAAATTGAACCGAGCGCGGTTGATTACATTGTGTGTTGATGGAACCGAAGCTGCCAGCGCTCCAGTTCGTGTTCGGATCACAGAACAGCCTTCGGTTGAAGAGGTTACCGATCGACGCTTCGAAGCGCATTCTCTTCAGGTCGGTCATGGGGAAGACCTTGAAGATATTGATGTCTTCGCTGTAAGTGGGGAACCCACGCGCCGTTCCATCGCGTCGGACCGCGTTCCCGAACTGAAGCGGACCGGGATCCGTCCAGGCGGCCGGGTTGAAGTAGCGGTCGGTGTTCGGATTGAAGTTTCCATTTCGGGACGCCACCGCGGCGACCCCTGACACGCGGTTGGGACGCTTCTGACCATTGAAGAGCAGGCCGCCGAGATCGTTGGACATCGTGATATTGAACGGCCGACCACTTTCGTACCGCAGAACGCCACTGACATTCCACCCAGCAAGCACCGCCTTTGTGGCACCTGACGTCCACTTCCTGGATCCAGGGATTTCCCAGGTGAAGCCGGTCAAGAAAACATGCGGGGTATCGTCAGCACTGAGACCCCATTCAAGCGGGTCCGCGGGATTCTGAATCAATCCGTTGCTCCCGTCGTCCCCCTGGGCGGTCTCCGCCCCGTTGTTGTGAAGCTTGGAGAAGGTGTATGCCACGCGAGCCTGAAGACCCTGCGAAAACCGCCGCTCGAGCACGACTTCTGCCGCATGGTATTGACTCTTGCCCGTGGGCACCCCGCGCCACACGATATCCTGATACTGCGGATACTTTCGCAGCGCCTGCGCGACATTCCCCCTGAAGCCGGCATATGGAGAATTGATGCCGGCAGCCTGGGCGGTCGCCGAGTTGATATCCGCCTGCAGCACACGGGCACCCAATGCCAGGACTCGCGGGTCGTTCATATTGGCGTCCACCCCGAGTGTTCGGTAGTGGTGATTCAAACGGCTCCCGCGGTTGCCGATGTAGGACACATCCAGCATCATGTTGGAGGCGACCTGGCGCTGGTATGTCACTGACCAGTTCTGAAACCGCGGCAGCGTCAACCCGTTCGGCGCCACCGCGAGAGGTGAGGTGCCGTTGGCGAAGGTCGGGTCGATGAACGGCGGTCGTACCACCCGGTCTGCGGGGAATCCATTATCCAGATAGAACGCCGGAGACACGCCATTGGTCAGGTTCGGCGCCAGCAGATTGGCCTGGAACCCGAGCGTTGGCTGGCCGGTGAACTGTGAGAATGCCACCCCGGAATAGTAGATCCCGTAGCCGCCGCGGATGGCGTTCTTGTCTCCCAGTCGATACGCAAAACCGGCGCGAGGACCCCAGGCGTCCTTGTTCGGTGTTTCAAACTTCCGGCGGCCTGAGCGATTCTGACCGTTTCCCGCAAAAATCAACGCGCCTGGAATATTGCCAGCTTTCGGGTTGGGGGTGTTCGGATCGAACGTCGAGTACTGATCCTGACTTTCCGTGCGGGCGAACTGGTAGTCGAACCGCAGGCCCATCGTCAGCGTCAGCCGGTCATTGACCTTGACTTCGTCGTTGAACCACCCCGCCGTGTACGCTTCGTTGAACGTGGGGTACACAGGGATGGTCTGACTGGCCTGCTGCACCTGGCCAAGCAGGAACGACGCGAATGGATCCCCGGTCGGACCCAGATTGTTGCCCGCGCTGTCATAGCCCGCGGTGCCCAGGCGGTTGAAGTCGAACTGCCCACCGGTGCTGGTGCCCCAACCCCGCGAGGGGAACTTGTGTCGGCGGTACTCGAAACCCACCTTCGCGGAGTGCCTGCCCTTCACCCATGTCATGTCGTCGGAGAATTGCCAGCGGTCGTTCTTCTCGTAGCCGAACTGCTGCCAGTTCTGCCCGACGGCGTTGTAGGGAGTGTTGCCGCCGAAGGTCATCACAGGGGGACCCGCGTTATTGTCCAGGAGGCCGCCCTGATTGGCGCCCCACAGCTTCTGCGGCCAGCCCACACCCGCGGACAGGGAATTCCCTCCCATGAACCAGCGATCCCAGGCGACCGTGGTGTGGTTCAGCAGGTTGTTGCGAATGACCCAGTCGAACTGCTGGTGGGCATGGTGAGTGGAGATTCGCTGGTAGAACCCGGCGCCGTAGTAACTGCTGTTCTTTTGCGGCTCTGTTTCACCTGAGAACTCGGTCGTACATCCCCCGCCTTCGCCGCAGTTACGAATGGAGGGTCGGCGGTTCCAGTAAAAGCTGTGGCTCATTTTGAAGTTCGGCGTGAAGATGTGGTCCACGCGCCCCAAAATATTGCGCGCGTTCAGCACCCACGTCTGGTCACCCGCCGGGTTACCCGCCACATTGAACGCGGTGCCGGGTCGGTCCGGGTGAACCATCAGGGCCGCGACTTTGGCAGCCACCTGACTTCGCAGCGGATCGCTGCCAGGGATGACGTTGCCCGGATACGGATCGCGAACGGGAACGCCGTTGACCAGGCGAGTCGTGGCCGGATTGAAAATCTGGCCCCCCAAGATGGGCCGGCCGAGTGCGTCCGTTCCAATCTGGTTGCCCGTCAGGAGCGCGCTGAAGTCACCAGCTTTGAAAGCGTCTGTAGGCGTGGTGTTACCGAAGCCGGGCAGCACGCCGGAGCGAAGCCTGGTGTAGTCGTAGTTGGTGAAGAAGAATGTCTTGTTGCGCCCGTTGTAAAAATTCGGGATCACGACGGGTCCGCCCACGGCGATCCCGTAGTTGTTATTGCTCAGCGGCGTTTTTCCGACAGCAAAGAATCCCTTGGAGTTGAACGCGTCGTCCGCGAAATATCCGTAGCCGCTTCCCCGCAATGTATTGGTGCCGGACTTCGCCGTGTACTCGATGAAACCGCCGCTCGTGTGGCCGTACTGGGCCGAATACGTCGTGGTGATGACCTTCACCTCCTGGACGGATTCCACAGGAGGCGTGCTCTCCTGACTCTGCTGGTGCCCGCTGGCGTAACCAAACGCGGCCCCGTCGAAGAAATTCTCGCTCGCCATTCGCTGGCCGCCGTTGATGCGGGAATTGAACTGGCTGCCGCGGAACATCGGATCGCCGTTCGGCTTCATCGGCAGGTACCCGGGCTGCATCTGCAGCACGGACTCGGCCAGGCGGACATCTCCGGCCGTGACGATCGGAAGGTCGCGGTAGTATTTCTCGTTGACCGTGTGGCTCACGTCGGGCTGGGTCACGTTCAGCCCTGTAGCGGACGTGACGTCAACCGTCTCACTCAGTGAGCCCACCTGCAGCGTAATGTCCTGGCGAACCTGGGCTCCGCCCTCGAGCAGGATTCCTGTGCTCACCGCCTTCTTGAAACCGGTGAGGTCGACGGCGACCGAATATCTGCCCAGAACCAGGGGCGGGGTGGTGTAGGCCCCTGCGGCATTGGTCACCAAAACGGTGTCCACGCCCGTGGCTTCATTACGGACCGTGACCGTGGCGCCGGGAATCGCCGAGCCCTGTGGATCGACGACGACGCCGCTGATGTTTCCTCTGTCAGCCCGCTGAGCCAGAACAGGACTGGTGACGCAGAGGCTCAGGCAGAGGGCAGCCGCAACACGGAACACATCTCGATGCGTTGTCGCCACGTGAACCTCCATCGATATGAGAGAAGGTGCTTCGAACACGTGCATTAATCGCCTTATGCGTGTGCGTGTCAAGCGTAATCTTTTTCTACTAGTCTAGTGAGGCGCACCCGAAACCGGCAGCGTCAGCACCGTCACCGAACGCGGCGGAAGATCGACGGTGAAGCGGGGACCGCTGCGAAACCGGGTCGTGCGTGTGGTCACCGCCTGAGGCGTCTGGAAGCTGTTGAAGGCGCCCGGCGAATCGCCCGTGACCGTCTCCATCGTGCCGTCGCTGCCCACCATCGCACCGGTCACCGTCACCGTTGTCTTGAGCGCCAGGTCTGGGCTGGTATTGACCGCCTTCACGAACATCAGCCGGCCATCCGTGGATCGGCTGGCGACGAGATCGAGCACCGGAACATGCGTGCCCTCGCGCGAGCTGTCGAAGGTCGGTGACGCGACACGCACCGCGAGCCGCTCGCTTCCGAGGTGTTCGTTGTACAGGCGAACGGCCAAGTACAACGGGGTCACGAACACGTCGAGGCGGCTGGCCTGTATGATCCCGCCGGGCCAGCCGTTCACCAGATCCGACGGCGCAGTCATCTCCACGAGGTCTCCAGAGCGCTCGAACACGTTCATCAGCCGCGCGCCGTACAGCGCCGGCTCCATGGAGTGCTGCCTGGGCAAAGGCAACCCGGTGTTCCACTCGTTGGTGATGATCCGGATGTCGCGGCCCGGCGCGAGCTCGGCGATGGCGCCGGCCATGTCGCGGTAAAACCGCTCGTAGACCAGCGGCCGGGCCATCAGGTTTGGATACTCGCGTTCGGCCTCGTTCAGCCCGTAGTAATGGTGGATCGCCAGGTAGTCGATCTGCGCGCCCGCGCGGCCGAGCACCGTGCGGTTCCACGCCATGTCGTTGTCCCCCACGGCGATGAAGCGCAGGGACGGATCGGCCGCGAGCATCGCTTCGCGGTATCGCAGGTAATTGCGGGAGTAGGTGTCCGCGTCACTGTGACCCCGGACCCAGTCGCCATAAATCTCGTTCCCGATCTCCCACGTCTTCACCCCGAACGGCTCGGGGCTGCCGTGCTTCGCGCGCAGCGCTCCATACTTCGTCGTGGTCGCGCCGTTGACGTACTCGACCCACGCGGCGGCCTCCTCGGGAGTCGCGCCCCGCCCCTCGACGTTGACGACCAGGTGCGGCTCGGCGCCCAGGTTCCGGCAGAACCGGATGAACTCGTCCGTGCCGAAGTCGCTCGGTTCCCGCTCGTTCTGCCAGGCCAGGTTGATCCACTCGGGCCGCTCGTCGCGCGGCCCGACGCCCCAGGTCCAGTGGTAGTCCTGCGCGACGTTCCCGCCCGGCCAGCGGACGAATGCCGGCCGGAGCGCCTTGACGCGCTCGAACACGTCCGCCCTTACTCCGTCCACGGCATCGCCTGGCATGATCGACGCCTGATCGATCCACACGCGCCCCCGGCCCTCGATGAGGAGCGCGAGCCTGGCGAGCGAATCGGTCTTCCCCGGCCGCAGCGCGAAGCGGTACTGTTTCCAAGCGCCGTCTGCCGTGATGGTCCCGAGGTCCGCTGACGCGAACGTCTCTCCACCAGTGCGATCTTGCTCGAGCGTTGCGGTCAGGTGCCCCGCGAAGTCCCAAGTGCGCAGCCACAGGGAACCCTGGTATTCCAGTCCCGCGCGCACCGGCACGCCGCTCTGATGAATCCCGCGACGCTGTCCGTCCGCCTGCCCTGGCAGGTCGATTCGAAGCGAGTGCTCCACCTGCGTCTGCCCGATCGGACGCGAAGAGGGATACGCGACGGAATCATCCCACCGGAAGCGGATCGCATCGTCGTTGCGATCGTCAGGGTCACGATCCCAGGATCGGGGCAGGCCGATGGCGTTCGGCTGCTCCTCGAAGCCGCGGTCGCGCAGCAACTCGGCGTGCAGGCCGAACTTGATGTTCTCGAACATGAACTCAGCAAACTGCCCGTACAGGCGCGGACTGATGCGGTTCTCGACGGTGCGTGCATCGATCGCGACGGTCGCGTCGTCGATTGTCTGACCCTTCGGCGCAGCGATCAACGTGACGGCGAATAAGGGAACGACGAATCGGCTTGGGTGCACGGGCGTCCTTTCAGCGAGTTCCCTTCGTGATCCATTCGAACATCGGGATCTCGGACGGGCAGCGGGGCCTGCGGGCCCGGGAGGAGTGCGCCAGCTTACGCCTTCTCGGCTCAACGTTCCAGCCCAGTGTCGGCTTGGCCGACCTCGGCCAATGATTCCAGCAGTCGCACGCAGTCCCGGCGCCGAGAATGATGCCCCGAGTCAAGGCGGGGTCGTGATGTCCGGGACGCCCGTGCGTGATGGCCGGGCCCGGCGCTTCTATCGCTGCCGTCCACCCTGAGCGCCATCAGCCAGTGGTGGGGGCTGGAAGACGCGTTGTCGCTGCCGATCATGATCGTCGTGCCGGGGGTGGTCCTCGGCACGATTGGAGGCGTGGCCGGGGCCGTTCTGAGCCGCTTGCGCGCGGCTACCTGAACAGTTGCGCACCCGGTTCCACGGTGCTACCTCTAGTACGGCACGCCCTTCTGCCTGGCGACCCGGAGTGCGTCGGCATACCACTCGAACTCACCGGCGAAGCGGGCGAAACGCCGGGTCATCGCGGAGTCGGCCGGCTCGCC
This sequence comes from Acidobacteriota bacterium, assembly GCA_031361295.1. Classification (GTDB taxonomy): domain Bacteria; phylum Acidobacteriota; class Vicinamibacteria; order Vicinamibacterales; family 2-12-FULL-66-21; genus JALZOC01. The sequence continues at coordinate 9,315 of JANMCN010000139.1, forward strand.
GTTTTCGGAAAGAGCTTTTCCAATCGACGGAATGGGAAAAAGACTCGAAATACTCGGCATCCCCAGCTCCCCAAGCATCGCGCGCAGCTGCATTGCCGCCCGGACGCCCCCGAACTGGCCCTGGGAGTAGCAGACGATCGCAGACGGACGGAAGAAATATTCCTCGAGGAAATGATCGAGCAGATTGCTCAGCGCCGGAGGGATGCTGTGATTGTATTCGGCGCTGACGATGACAAACCCGTCCACGCTGCGATAGAGCGCCGCGAGGCGCTCCAGCACGGCCGGCGCGGTGCCTCCGGGGTAATCCTTGAACATCCGGTCCAGGAGCGGCAGGTTCGTCTCGACCGGATCGACGAGGGTGAGCTGATGTCCGCGGGACGCCAGCGAGCGCTCGACAAACCGCGCGGCCTTGATCCCCTGCCGATCGGACCGTACCGTTCCGAGGAGCACCGCAAAATGCATCACGACTCCGGCTGACCGCGTCCGCTCGTGGCTGGATGGCCGGGTGCCGCCCGCCGCTCAGACTCCGGTGCGAGCACGGTACAGCAGGTAGGCGACAATCACCGCGATGACGAGCAGCGCGATGCGCGCCATACTCATCAGCCCCGTTCGGGCGACATGGCGAGTGCCCCTGGGCTTGATGCCGGTCACCGCCGCCACAGCGGCGATGACCACGGCGAGTCCGAGCCATGCAAGCCACGACATGCCCCGTATGTTACAGGAAGCCGACGGGGACGGCGGCCAGCGATCGAATTTATCCGAGCGCTCGGACCGCCAGCGGATGATCGACGGTCCGATCAACCTGGACGACATTCCGAAGGCCCCGGCCGAAGCCGTCGAACCGCACGGCCATGATGTCGCCGTCGAGCAGCGTGACGCCGGCGCCAAAGCTCAAGGAGTGCGCCCCGAAAAAATGCACATGGACATCACCCGGCCGCCGATGGCCGTCGAACTTGAAATGGTGATGCTCGATATTCCGCAGGCTGTGGCTCATCTCGGCCTCGCCGCTCGCCACGGCGCGGTGCCACAGACGGCGGCCTCCGCGCTCGATCGAGACCTCGCCGCGGACGGCGTCGAACCGCGGCGCCAGAACCAGCTCCGGCCCAATCGCCGACGTGCGCAGCTTGGAGCCGGCGAGATGGAGATAGTTCCGGCGCTCGAAGAGATGATCGGAGAACTCGTTGCCCGTCACCATCCCGACGCGGCACGGCACCCCGTCGGGATCGATCACGTAGACCCCCGCGATCTCCCCTTCTTCCCCGCCATCCTCGGCAAAGCGCGGCACGACGAGCGGCTCGCCGTGGGCCCGCAGCATCGCCCCGGTTCCCTTGTAGAACCACTCGGGCGCCGCACCGATGGCGCCGGGGGCCGGATGGCCGCCGGCAAGTCCGTCGCGAAACATGCGCAGGCTGTCGGTCAGCGTCTCGGACTGCTTCGCGTCGTGCATCGCGTCACGATCGTGCGCGCTGCCCAGGTGCGTCAGGCCCGTGCCGGATATCAGGCAGCGCGACGGCTCGGGATGATCGATCGGGGGCAGCAGCCGCCACGGGGCGTGGCCGGTGTACACCGCGTCGTAGTCAATCGCCGGGCCTGTCGCCAGGCGGGCGACCAGGCGCGAGGTGGCGGTGCCGCTGCAGATCGCGGTCGCCACGAGGGCGTGCGTCGACTCCACCCCCTCGAGGAGCCGGAGCGTCGGTTCCTCGACGAGCGCGACGCGCCGCTCGGTCCCGTTCGTCAGCTGGACTATGTGCGACATCTGCCACCCCGGGCGACATTCCCCTGCGTCTCGCGGATCATTCGAGCACCTCGAATTCCGATCGTTGGTCAGGACACTCTACGCGAACCGCACCGTACGCGATCATCCGGGCGGCCGATGTCAGCGGCGCGACCGACCGGGTCGATGGCTGGGCGCGGGAACCGTTCGCCCGGCTGCGTAGGTCTCCGCGTACGGAAAACGGGCGAGTGTGCAGGCCTGAATCGTCGCCGCACCTGATACCGTGTGAGCCAGATGAGCACATTCCGCATCGCCCTTGCCAATCTCCAGTTCCCTTCCACGCCGGAGGAATCGGTCACACTGGCGCAACAGGCGATCGCCGACGCCTCGACGCAGCGCGCCGGCCTCATCTGCTTTGCCGAATGCTTCGTCCCCGGCTACCGTACGATCCACAACCGCGTGCCGGCCCCGGATTCCGCGTTTCTCGAACGCGCGTGGGCGGACATCGCGACCGCGGCCGCCGCCGCCGACATCGGCGTCGTTCTCGGCACCGAACGGCTGGTCGGTGCGGCGCTGAGGATTTCGGCAATGGTCATCAACAGGGACGGCACCGTGGCGGGTTTCCAGGACAAGGTCCAACTCGATCCGTCCGAGGAAGGCACGTATGCGCCCGGCTCCGGCCGACGAGTCTTCCGGATCGACGCCATGACGTTCGGCGTGTCGATCTGCCATGAGGGGTGGCGCTACCCAGAGACTGTTCGGTGGCCAGTCAGGCAGGGTGCGCAGGTCGTCTTCCATCCGCATTTCCACGAAGCCGAGCCTGGCAGCTATCAGCCGACGACATTCGCGGACCCTGCCAACACGTTCCACGAGAAGGCCGCGTTGTGCCGCGCCGCCGAGAACACCTGCTTTTTCGCGACGGTCAACTATGCGTCGTCGGGATCGCCGACGACGTCCGCCGTGGTGCGGCCCGACGGACGGCTGCTGGCGCACCAGCCTTACGGCCGCCGCGGACTGCTCCTCGCGGACATCGACCTCGCCGAGGCGACGGGCCTTCTCGCGGCGCGATGGAAACCTGTGGAGGGCGCGAGCTCCCGATAGTCGCCGAAGGGTTCCATGGCTCCGGACGATCGCCGACTACGGTTGGGCTGACCCCCAAGCCCTGCCGTGGCGAGGTGGTAGGATCGATCAGCCTCGGACGGTCTCTCCCGACGCGCGGCAGCGTTCCCCCTCACCGAACACCCGCCATTTTCGACTGGAGCGTGCCTGTGACACGACGGACCTTCATCAGCGGGTGCAGGCGCGCGATCGACCGCGTCAGTGCCATGGCGTCCGTCGATGTGGCGTGGCTGATTGGCCTGCTCGTCCTCCCGGTCGCACTCGCGGCGCAGATGGACGTGCTCACGAACCGCTACGATCCGCAGCGTACCGGCGCCAACCTCACCGAGACACGACTGACGCCCCCGACGGTCACCGGCAACCGGTTCGGAAAGCTGTATTCATACCCGGTGGACGGATCCGTGTACGCGCAACCGTTGTACGTCAGGGGGCTCGCGGTGAACGGGGGGGCCCACAACGTGCTGTTCGTTGCGACGATGAACGACAAGGTCTACGCGTTCGACGCCGACAGCCCGGCTCCATCCCCTCTGTGGATGCGCGACTTCACGAGCCCACCGGCCGTGACGCCCGTGCCGATTACGGACCTCGTCGCTCCCAACCTGAACATCTCTGGAAACATCGGCATCCAGGGCACGCCGGTAATCGACAAGACGACGAACACGCTGTATCTGGTCGCCAGGACGAAGGAGAGCGGCACGTACGTGCAGCGTCTTCACGCGATGGACCTTTCGACAGGAGCCGAACGTTCCGGCAGTCCGGTCAGGATGACCGGCTCCGTCATGGGTACTTCGCCGGATTCGACCGTCACCGCGAGTGGCCGGGTCATCACGTTCGATCCCAGGATTCACGTGCAGCGCGCAGGCCTCGCGCTCGTCAATGGGGTCGTGCTGGTCTCGTGGGCGGCCCACGAGGACACCACGCCCTCTCACGGCTGGATCATGGGGTTCGACGCCGTCACGCTCGCGCGCGTCGGGATCGTGGCCGTCACCCCGGACGCCTACGGCGGCGGCATCTGGCAGGGGGGACGTGCGCCGACGATTGATGCGGCCGGGAACGTATACGTCGCCACGGGAAACGGACTGTGGGACGGGACTCGCAACTTCGGCGACTCGCTGCTGAAGTTCGCCGTCAGCCGGACGGCCGGGTTCACTCTGGTGGACTATTTCACGCCCGGCAACGAAGCCCAGCTGAGTACCGTCGATTACGACCTGGGTGGGTCGGGCTTCACCCTGCTGCCGGGGACGAACTTGCTGCTGGGAGGCGGAAAGGAAGGCGTCCTGTACCTGCTCGACGGCGCCAACCTCGGACACAAGGTATCGAACGACACGCAGATTCCCCAGAAGGTCGCGGTCACCGGCGGCCACGTCATGGGCGGCGCGGTCTTCTGGAACTCGTCCAGCCTGGGACCGCTCGTCTACAACTGGTCCGAAGACGATGTGCTCAAGTCCTATCGGCTGAGCGCGGGACGCCTGGCCACGCCTCCGTACGCGCAGGGGCAGGTCGTGTCGCCAGGTCACCCGGGCGGTTCCCTCACCCTCTCTGCCAGCGGATCCGGGTCCAACACGGGCATCGTGTGGGCCTCCATGCCGACGAATGCCGACAACCTGCACGGCCTCGTTCCTGGAATTCTGCGGGCGTTCAACGCGGAGACGCTCCAGGAGATCTGGACGAGCGAGCAGAACGCCGCGCGCGACCGCGTCGGCACGTTGATGAAGTTCGTGCCGCCGACCGTGGCCGACGGCAAGGTCTACATGCCGAATCATGACGGGTCGGTCAGAGTTTACGGGTTGCTGGACCCCGATTTCGCGCTCAGCGTGACGCCGGGCAGCCGGGCGATCGTCGCCGGCGCGAGCGCCACGTTTTCCGTGTCGACCGCTGTCCAGGGTGGCTTCGCCAGCCCAATCAGTTTGAGCGCGAGTGGTCAACCCGCGGGGGCGACGGTCTCGTTCAGCCCGCAGTCCATCACCGGGGCGGGGAACGCGACGATGACGGTGTCAGTGCCGGCGACGGCATCGACGGGCAGCTTCACCGTCGGCGTCACCGGCACGAGCGGGGCGCTCGTGCGATCGGCCGCGCCGGTGGCCGTCACCGTGAGCACGGCGTCCGCCGGTCCCGGAGCGATCGGCATCAACTTCGTCGGCACCAGTCCGACCGCGATGGGCGCCGCCGAAACGGCGGGAGTCGTCGCACAATCCCGCTGGAACAACGCCGCGGGCTCGGCGCGCACGACCCCGCTGCCGCTCGTCGACGGGTCCGGCGCCGCGACCGGCGCGACGGTGACGTGGACCGCCAGCAGCGTCTGGGCGACCCCGATCGGCGATCTCCCCGGCAGCGCGCGGATGATGAAAGGCTACCTCGACACCGACAGCACCTCGACGACCACCGTGACCGTCAGCGGACTGCCGGCGCGGGCGTACGACGTGTACGTGTATGGCGACGGCGACAACCACACCTACACCCGAACGGCGGCGTATACGATCAGCGGCACCGGGATGACCAGCGCCACCGCGACGATGACCGACGCCGCGAACACCAATTTTTCGACGACCTTCGCGCGCGCGAGCAACTCCGCCGGCAATTACGTGAAGTTCACGATCGATGCAGACGGCTTCACGGTGACGGCGACCCCGGCCGGCCCCGCAACCGGCACGCGCCGGGCGCCGGTCAACGGCATACAGATTGTGCCGGCAGATGTCGCCGCAGGGTCCGTGGGCATCAACTTCGTCGGCAGCAGCACGACGCCGATGGGTGCGGCAGAAACCGCCGGTGTCATTTCCGCATCCCATTGGAACAACGCGGCGGGCGCGACAGAGACGGCTCCGCTGGGTCTCCTCGACTCCATGGGTGCGGCGACTGGCGCGACGGTCGCGTGGACCGCCAGCAGCGTGTGGGCGACATCCATGACCGACACGGCCGGCAGCGCGCGGCTGATGAGGGGGTACCTCGATACGACGAGCTCGTCCGCGACGACCGTGACGGTCGCCGGGCTCCCGGTGCGGGCCTACGACGTTTACGTGTACGCAGACGGCGACAATCACGGGTACGCGAGGACCGCCGCCTACACGATCAGCGGGAGCGCGATCGCTACGGTGACCCTCACCCTGACCGATGCGGCGAACGTGAATTTCGCGGGGACCTTCACGCGCGCGAGCAACGCCGCCGGCAACTATGTGAAGTTCTCGATCAACGCCGGCGGGTTCACCCTCACGGCACGCCCCACGACCGCCGACAGCGCGACGCTGCGGGCGCCAGTCAACGGGATTCAAATCGTTCCGGCCGGCCGGTAGTCGATCGCTCGAGGGGCGCCCCATCGCCTCCCTGGCTCAGGGAGTTCGTGTTGTCCTGAACAGGCCCTGCGACGGTCCGGCTCAACGAACGAGGGGCTGCGGCGGCGCGGGATCTATCTCGGCGACGCGCTCAAGCGCGTGATGCGGGTCGAGGATTAGCACGATGACGGTCGCGACCAACCCGGCCGCGGAGAGGCACAACAGCCCGACGGTGTAGGTGCCGGTGAAGTCCTTCAGGCGCCCCATCGCATACGGACCCGCAAACCCCGCGAGATTGCCGATCGAATTGATCATCGCGATTCCGCCCGCGGCGGCCGCGCCGGACAGGAACGCGGTCGGATAGGTCCAGAACACCGGCAGGCACCCGAAGATCCCGAAGCCGGCTATCGACAGCACCGCCATTTTCAGCGTCGGATCGGGGAGAGCCGTCGACACGGCAATTCCGGCCGACGCGACGAACAGCGGAAACGCCAGGTGATACCGGCGCTCGAGCTTGCGATCGGAGCGGCGCCCCCACAACACGATGCCGGCGACGCCGACCACGTACGGCAGGGCCGCGATGAATCCCGCCTGGACGTTCGACACCCCGAAGCCTTTCACGATCTGCGGCAGGAAGAAGCTCAATCCATAGTTCGTCGCGACCGCCCCGAAGTAGACGAGGCTGAGGGCCCAGACCTTCGGCGCCATCAGCGCCTGCGCCACGCTATAGCGCCGCACCGCCTCGCGCTGCCGCTGTTCCAGCTGCAGGCGATCGATCAGCCAGCCTCGCTCGTCGGCATCGAGCCACGTCGCGTCCGCGGGGCGATCCGTGAGGTAGAAGAAGACGGCGACCGACAGGAACAGCGCCGGCGTCGCCTCGAGGATGAACAGCCATTGCCATCCCTTCAGCCCCAGGGCGCCATCCAGGCCGAGGAGCAGCCCGGAGATGGGCGCGCCAATCACCGTCGAGAGCGGGATCGCCGCCATGAAGTACCCGATGATCCGGGCCCGGTAGACCGCAGGAAACCAGAGCGTCAGGAAAAAAATAATGCCCGGAAAGAAGCCGGCCTCGGCGATGCCGAGCAGCACGCGCAGCACGAAGAACCCCTTCACCCCGCTGATGAACGCCATGCCGCCCGAGATGAGGCCCCACGTCAACATGATCCGCGCGATCCACTTGCGCGCCCCCACCCGTTCGAGAAACAGGTTCGAGGGCACCTCGAACAGAAAGTAGGCGAGAAAGAAGATGCCGGCTCCCAGCCCGAACGCCGAAGCCGACAGCCCGAGGTCCTTGTTCATCGTCAGCGCGGCGAAGCTGACGTTGACGCGATCCAGGTAGGCGACGAAATAGCAGAGGATCAGGAACGGGACCAGGCGGGACGAGACCTTCGCGATTGTGCGCTGCTCCAGTGATTCCATAGCACCCTGCTTTGCCCATCCGGCAATATCGCCGGGAGATGTGGTGACGCGACGCCAAGGAGTATGTCAGAGATGTCCCGCCGCAACGTCCGCCTGACCCCGCCTGTTGGCCGATGAGCCTGGACGGCGTCGCGAGGGGCGAGTGGCGGATTATTGTCGTGAAGACCGCTGGAGGGGCATTCAGGGGCACGTCCGCGCCGATCCGGGATCGCCCGGTTCGGATCGCGGACGTGTGAACCAACGGGGTCCGGTTGACGGATCAGTTCGAAAGCTGCGCCACGTTCCGGCCCAGGAGGGCGTCCTGCCCGGCCCCGGCGCGCGCCTTCGCCGCGTGGCGCGCGTATTCGCCTCTCCGGTCGGGGGTCGATGCGGCGATGAGCGCCGCCGCGAGATCGAGTGACGCATCGTCCGATCGCAGCGCGAGGCTTCTCAGCACGAGGGCATAGCCATCCACGTCCCGGACGAGCGCCGCGACGGCGTCCACGTGCATGCCGGCCTGCTGAAAGTTCTGCGCGCCCAGCCGTCCGATTTCCCTGAATGTCTCGGTCAGGTAGCCCGCGTCGAACACTGCGAGCGGATCCGCCGCGGAGCCCGCGGCCGTCCCGATGCGATCGTTGATCGCCGCGAACAGCCGCGTCGCGACGGAGGGCTCGTGGCTCGCGTAGATGGCCGCGCGCCGGAGCGTCTCCATGCGAACGATGACTGGCGTCGAGGGTACCAGGAGCGCCCTGGTGTCGTCGGTGAGGCGCCGAAGATCATAGCCGGGCTGACCGTCGTACCACGACGAGCCCACGCTCCACGGCAGTGACCGGGCGGCGCCGATGTCGAACGGATGGCACAGGAGCGGCGGCCCTGCAAACGCGGGGCGCGCGATGCCCGCCGCCATCATCACCGTGAGACCGAACACTCCGGCGCGGAGAACTGCGTGCGAGGGTCGTCGTCTGATCGTGCGCATGTCGTCGCTCCTTCGAAAGGACGCCGTCCGATTGCGGATCCGGCGCCATGTTCGATCAGGAAGACGAAGCACGCCGGGCGACTGTTAACCGTCAGCGCTCGTCGCGCCAGCCCTGCTGCCAGCTGCGCCACACCTGCATCGGGCCCAGTCCGAGCTCGTCCCACCACCGATCGAGCATTTCGCGGCGGCCCTCCCGCACGCCGTTCAACGTGACGCCCGCGGGCGGCGGGACGAACGTTGCCAGCCGCTCGAAGATGCGATCGCGGTCGCCCGCGTCCACGCGCTGAAGCAGATGCCACAGCGTGAGGGCGTCGGTCGGCCGTGCCGCCGCCAGGATGGTGGTGACGGCATCCGCCCGATCGGCGCCGCCCGGCTGCCCGAAGTCGAACGCGGTCAGAGCCGCCTCGAAGGACGGAGACACGCCGGAGTAATGAGGGGTGCCCGGCCCGATGCCGCGGCGCGTGGCACAGACGGCGCCGGCGGGGATGAACGACTCGCGCCCCCTCCACTCGAACCCGACCCATCCCACCGTCACCTCCACGATCCCCGAGCCGTCGTCATTGACGCGCAACGTGTAGGCGCAGCCGAGGTCGATCGCCGTGGACGAAGGCGTGTCGACGAAGAATTGTCCGGGGGGAGCCCAGATTACGGCGTGCATCGTGCCGCGGACGAGGCGCAGGCGGTAGTTCCCGGCTTGCGCGCTCGACAGGCGCACGCGGCTGTCCGGATCGACGTCCACCCGGCCGATGCTGCCAACGGCAATCCGGGCGCGCGCGGAGGCGCCGGTCTCCAGCCACTCCCCCACCGGCAGGCGCCCGTTGCCGACGATCCCCCGCGACGCGATCGTCGGCGCGCCCTCCAGAGCCGAGACCTCCCAGGCCGCGCTCCGGGCGACAGACACCGCCACCATCCACCCCGCGCCGACCGCCGCGATCAGCGTGGCGGCTATCGCATACACGACGAAACGCCGGGACGGCGTCCGAGGCGGCGACAGAGACGACGCATCCGGCGCCAGAACGTCGAACGGATCGAAGGGAATCGAGCGCGCGTGCCGCAACGGGCGGAGCAGCTGCTCCAGACGTTCGATTTCCGGATCAGGCCTCCCGCGGCGGTCCCACAGATAATCGTCAGGCACGACGGCCGCTCCCTTCCAGCCGCTCGCGGAGTTGCTTCATCCCGCGATGCAGATTGACGCGCACGGACGCGGGCGTCAGCCCCGTGCGCGCAGATATTTCCGGGCCGGTCATGCCCTCGACGAGGCGGAGCACGAGGGTCTCGCGATAGGCCTCCGGCAGCGTTCGGATGATGTCCAGCACCGCCAGTGCCTGCGTGCGCTCCCCGGACGCGACGGCGATGTCGGCCGGCATCTCCGCGACTCGCGGCGTCCGCCGAAGGTGATCGGTCGTGAGGTTCCGCGCTATGGCCGCCAGCCAGCCGCCAAACGCCCGCGGGTCTCGCAGGGTCGAGAGCTGCCTCATCGCCTGCAGGAAGACATCCTGGACGAGATCCTCCACGTCCGCTCGTGACACCCGGGCCAGGACAATGCCGTGCACGAGGCGCCCGTACTGCCGGTAGAGCGCGCCGAACGCACCGCGATCGCCGTCCCTGGCCGCGGCGATCAGCGTCAGCTCGGCCGCGCGCGTCTCGTCGGACGCGGAATCGGTCCCCTCCCGGACGGCGCCGGCGGACCGGGGCACCGCCAGACAGCCCTCCTCGACACCGGGTTCCCGCATGCACCTCGCCTGTGATGAAGGACGAGCCGAACCCGCCAACCGTTAACAACCCCCGGGGGGCCCGCCCGAACGGAGCGGCGGCCCGCGGCGTCCACGTGCACGGACCGGACTGCCCGCTAACGCGGGTCGCCGGGCGCGTCCGTCCGGCGCGACACCCTGCCCGGGATCCAGACAGCGGTCACCGCGACGATCGCGATGAGCACCCAGGTCGCTGGAGGCACCACGATGAAGATGAACGCAGGCTGGGGACGCGGATGCACGGCCACGTCGCCGTAGGCGGCCAGGGACCCGAGCGCCACCACGATTGTCAGGCCATACCACACGGTCCGGATCCGGGGAGACCACCGCCTCGAGGCCGCAAGGCCGGTCGCCAGACCGAGGAATGGCAAAAGGACCCAGAGGGTGAACAGCGCGATCAGGAGCTGGGATGTATTGCGGCGACCGACGTAACCCATGAAGGCGAGGGAGCCCAACCCGCCGGCCGCGAGCGCCGTCCAGGCGAGCGCGCGAAACAGGGACGGGAAACGAATCTCGTCGGCATTGCCGCGGATGCGTGTGGCGGTCTCCTCAGGACGGGGATGAGCAGGCGGGCCACTCACCCTCGGAGCATATCGCGGCTGTCAACCGCAAAGGTGTGGACGATTGACGGGGAGTAGAGACAGATCCCCTCGACGCAGACGTCCGCCGACAGCGCCGTGAACACGTCCTTGCAGATGTGATGTCGTGACGCCGTGTGGAGCCGTCAGATCCGCTGTTTTCACGCGGCAGGCGTAGAATGCCCTTCATGACTGGAACCTTGTCGCCCGCGTCTGACGTTCGGAGCGCGTCAACTGTCACCCCCACGACGAGCCGGGTGACGTCCATCGACGCGTTCCGCGGATTCGTGATGTTCCTGATGCTCGCGGAGGCGATGCAGCTGTGGACGCTTCACGACGCTTTCCCCGCCAGCCGCGTCTGGGCGTTCGTCGAGTTCAACACCACGCACGTGCCGTGGCAGGGCTGCTCGCTGCACGACCTGATTCAGCCCGCCTTTTCATTTCTCGCCGGCGCGTCGCTGCCGTTCTCGATCGCCGGCCGACGGGCGCGGGGCGAGACGTTCGGCCGGATGCTCGCCCACGCCGCCTGGCGCAGCGTGCTGCTGATTTTGCTCGGCATCTTCCTTCGCTCCCTCCACTCGCCACGGACCTACTGGACGTTCGAAGATACGCTCACGCAGATCGGCCTGGGGTACACCTTCCTGTTCCTCCTGGCCGTCGCGCCGCGGCGCATACAGGTAATCGCGTTCGTCGCCATCCTCGTCGGGTTCTGGACGGCCTTCGTGCTGTACCCGCTGCCAGGCCCCGGTTTCGATTACACCCAGGTGGGCGTGCCGGCGGACTGGCCTCACCTCTACACGGGCTTTCTCGCGCACTTCAACAAGAACTCGAATCTCTCGTGGGCGTTCGACGTGTGGTTCCTCAATCTCTTCCCGCGTGAGTCGCCGTTCCGTTTCAACGAAGGCGGGTGGTCCACCCTCAGCTTCATCCCGACACTGGCGACGATGATGCTGGGGACGTGGTCCGGCGAATGGCTGAAGAGCCCGCGCGCGGCGGGCGAGAAACTGAAGGGACTCGTGATTGCCGGCGTGACGCTCACGCTTCTGGGCCTCGTGTTCCAGTGGCTGCACATCTGTCCGATTGTGAAGCGCGTCTGGACGTCATCGTACACGCTCTATAGCGGCGGCCTCGTCATCCTCATGCTGTCGGGGTTCTACGCCGTCATCGAGTGCCTGGGCTGGAAGCGCTGGTCGTTCCCGCTGCTCGTGATCGGCGCCAACTCGATCGCCATCTACGTCATCAGCTGGACGATCGAGCGCTTCGTCGCGGGCGCCCTGGTGCGGCACCTTGGGACCGCACCGTTTGCCGTCCTCGGCGCCCCGTTCGAGCCCGTGCTGCTCGGGGTCGGGATCATGCTCGTCTTCTGGTCGATCCTGTTCTGGATGTATCGACGCAGGATCTTCCTGAGAATCTGAGCACGCGGCTTCTCACGCCTGGTGAATGGCTTCGGCGACGCGATGGGCCGAGCGCGTCGCGGCCTCCATCCCCCAGTTCAGGTTGTCGGCGTAGGCGCCCACGAAATGAATCCGCTCGTGCGGTTCGATCAGCACGGGCCAGAACTTGGCGAGATCGCCCGGCGGGTACGACGTCCGTTCGCAGGCCGAGGACCAGGGATCGACCGCCCACACCACGACGTGCGCCTTCTCGATGTCCTCCGAGCGCCCCGGATAGTACTTCCGGTACGTCGCCAGGGCCCGTTCGGCCGTGCCGGCGCCGGAGGCCGTGCCGGCCAGCAGCCCGCGGGTCGTCTGCACGTCCTGCGAGGCGCTCCACACGTGGTAAAGCGGGGCGTCGCCGAACTCCATGTTGGGGCTCACGCCGTCGCGCTCCCAGAAGCGCGTCCGGGTCTGGAAGATCACGCGGGTGTCGTGGTAGTACGGCACATTGCTCACGGCATAGGTCTTGGCTGCCGGCCAGGCGGGCGACACCGGCAGCAGCCGCAGCATCCGCGCGGACATGGCACACACCAGGTAGTCAGCTTCCAGGCGGGTCGTTTCCCCGTTGCTCTTGCAGCTGACGCGAACTCCCGTGCGTCCGTGTTCGATGCCCGTCACGGGAGAGCGCAGGCGCACACGCGCCCCCAGCTTCTGCGCGAAGGTATCCGTGAGCGTCTGGTTGCCGCCGATCAGACGGTACACCTTGGGCGGGAACAGCGGAACGCCACGCCGTTTCAGGATCGCGGCGTGCCAGACCGCCTGGAGCGCTGAACCGGAGCCGCCGATGAAACCGATCGCCGCCGGGGACGCGCCATCCTTGCGGAACAGCTCGGTCGCGCTGAGGCGGTCGAGCGCGTTCAGCCCCGCGTCGAAGGGCCGGTATTCGTCTTCGAAGCTGTCCACGTACGGCGCAAAGTACAACGAGGCGAGCTCGGGAAACGGATGCTCCGCCAGAAACGCGATCTCGCGGCGGTTCAGGCCAAGGCCGTCGAGCACTTTGGGATCCGCGAGCATCTCGGGCGTGTGCATGCGCCCGCCGATCCATCGCATGATGTGCTCGCGGCGCGGATAGTAGACGTGCGCCAGATCGAACTCGCGGACGTACTCCCAATACCGCTCGTAGCCGGGCTGCGTGAACTGCTCCGCGCCACCGTCCGCATAGAGCCCGTCGTCCAGCCCTTCCCGGAATGTGAAGACATGCCCCCCCGTTCGGGCCGAGGCCTCGACGACCGTCACATCGTGCCCGCGGCGCACGAGTTCCCAGGCGCAACTCAGCCCGCCGATCCCGGCCCCTGCCACGATGACGGTCTTCGGTCGCGACTGGCGCACGTCTGAGCGCTGCAGCAGGGTCGTCGCGGCAAGTTGCAGGACCTGACGACGCGTGACGAGCGTGTCCGGGGCGGCTTCGGGATCGGTGTCTGGCATGCGTGCACCTCCAACAGGGAAGCATCCTACTCCCGCCGGGGAACATTCGCGCATCGCAATCGCACGGCGGGGCACAACCGGCGCACGGTGCGGACCTCTGGTGCACCAGGGTGGGTGCGGAGGCGTGGTCGGAGCGAGAGAGGCGCAGGGCGCCGCCGATTGTCCACGACGCCTCGGCGGCGCGGTGGCCACGCCTGGGAGCACAACATACTCATTGACTTAGGCTCGCCGGGAGTGTTAAATCCGCATCCACGTCGGTCTCCCGCACGTGGCGATCGTCTGTCCGGGAATGGGCAGTTCCAGCCCTGACCTCAATGTGGTGATTCGAGGAGCAGCGACCATGCAAAGAGCAAAACGGTCCATGTGGGTGCTGGGCATTCTGCTCGCATTTGCGACCGCCGCCGGGGCGCAGACGGTGAACGGCGCCATCACGGGTATCGTCAAGGACGCGTCGGGCGCCGTCGTGAAGGACGTCGCGCTGACGCTCCGGAATGTCGCCACCGATCAACTCGTGGGCACGACGATGTCCGGCGATCAGGGGGAGTATGCGTTCCGCAATCTCGCCCCCGCGAAATATGCGCTGGAAGCCGTCAAGGATGGTTTCCAGCAGGTCACGCACCCCGACATCGAGGTCACCCTCAGTTCGGTGCAGCGCGTGGAGATCACGCTCCCCATCGGCACCCAGGAGCAGAAAATCGAAGTCATCGGCGGCTCGTCGATGCTGAGTGTCACGGCGACGCAGGAGCACGGCATCTCGCCTGAGACCCTCCAGCAACTGCCCCTGCTGATGAACAGCGGCCCGCGCGCGGCCGCCGGATTCGCGATTTTGATG
>JANMCN010000144.1:0-36399 GCA_031361295.1 Acidobacteriota bacterium
GCTGCGGCATCCGCAAAGTGGAGCCCCTGACGCGCGCGCTCGAGTCGTCCGGGGCATGGGTGACCGGGCAGCGGCGCGATCAGAGTCCCGGGACACGGCGGGACGTGCCCGTGGTCCAGCTCGATTCGACCTTCGGGGCGCCTGACCGGCCGCTCATCAAGTTCAATCCGCTCAGCGCCTGGACGTCGCAGCAGGTGTGGACATACATACGGGACGAGGCCGTGCCCTACAACGCGCTCCACGACCGCGGCTTCATCTCCATCGGCTGTGAGCCCTGCACGCGTCCCGTCCATCCGGGCCAGCACGAGCGGGAAGGGCGCTGGTGGTGGGAAGAGGAAACCAAGAAAGAGTGCGGCCTTCACCTCGACAACGTCAGGTGACGGGATCGAGCGTCCGCCGCTGATCGCGAACGTCGGGCCGCGCGCCGGGGGCCGCCGACTCAGAGCGTCTTGGCGCCGCTGTCGACGGCAGGGACCGGCAGGATGCCGCGGTCGATGTAGATCGGGCGAACCAGCGCGCGCAGCGACGGAAGCTGCCGCGCGAACCACAGGCCGCCCAGCACACAGGCCAGTCCGCAGCCCGCGATGGTCCACTGGGCGCCGATCCGGTCCGCGGCCACGCCGGCCAGGAGGCTCCCGATCGGCGCACTGCCGAAAAACGCCATCGTGTAGAAGGCCATCACACGGCCTCGCAGGTGGTCTTCCACGATGGTCTGGAGGATGGTGTTGATGGAGCCCATCTGCACCATGAGCCCGGCGCCGACGACCGGCAGCACGAGCAGCGCGACGATCTCGCTGCGGGTCCAGGCGAACGCGATGAGCCCGGCTCCGAACGCAATCGTTGAGATCGTCGACACGCGCCCCAGGCCGACCACCGACTCGCGCGAGGCCAGGTAAAGCGCTCCGGCGAGCGCGCCAATCCCGCTCGCGGTCATCAGCAGCCCGAGCGTGCTCGGCCCGCCGTGCAGCACGGTGGTCACGATCACCGGCATCAGCACGGTATACGGCATCCCCAGGGCACTGACGATCGCCAGCAGCAGGAGCGCCGTGCGGATGGGATCCGACGCCATCACGTAGCGATATCCCGTCTTCAGCTCTGCCAGTACGCGCGCTTCGACCGGTCTCCGCCTGGTTTTGGGAACGCGCATCGCCAGAAGCGACGCGATGACGAACACGTACGAGACGGCGTCGGCGAGGAAGCACCAGCCTTCTCCAACGACGGCAATCAGTGCGCCGCCAATGGACGGTCCGATGACGCGGCTGCCGTTGACCATCGATGAGTTGAGCGCGATCGCATTCGCCAGATCGGCTCGATCCTCGACCAGTTCGACGACGAATGCCTGCCGCGCGGGCGTATCGAACGCGTTGATCAGCCCCTGGACGATCTGGAGCACCAGGATCGAGCGAACCGTGATCGAGCCCGACAGGGTGAGCCCGGCGAGCGCGAGCGACTGCAGCATCGACAGGGTTTGCGTGACGAGCAGGATGCGATGCCGATCCCAGCGATCGACGAGCACGCCGGCGAATGGGGCGACGAAGAGAGTGGGAACCTGTCCGCAGAATCCCACGACGCCAAGGAGGAGCTCTGAGCCGGTCAGCCGGTAGATGAGCCAGCTCGTGGCGATGCGCGTGATCCACGTGCCGACGAGCGAGACGCTCTGGCCTCCGAAGAAGAGTCGGTAGTTGGGGTGCCGAAGCGCCCGGGTGAGCCGGCCCGAAGAAATCACGCCCTATTGTTACAGGTCCCGCTGTTCCGGTTCCTGCGGACCAGCGCGTCGCCGTGCCCCGGCGCCGGTTCGCTATCATGTCCGCGTTCCGATCGGCAATCGGATTCGTGAAGGGCGGGACCACAGGTCGGGGTCGAGCCTCCCCGAATGCCGCTAGAATCTGCCGGATGGTCTCCGCCGCCCACGGGCGCCCGCCGAAAGACGTCGTGCGTTGAGGGTCGCGCGTCTCGGCCCGCTGCTGCTCGCAGCCGCTGGCCTGGTGACCGTGCCGCTGGGCCTTCGCGCGGCCAACTGGATCCATCCGTCGCCCGACGTGAGGCCGACGTACCTGCCCGCCGCGTCCGGTCCCCGCGAGCGCACCCCGTTCGACCCGGACCGCACGAGCGACCTCGCAAGGCTCAAACCGGGCCTTGTCGTGATCGGCGACTCGATGGCCGGGACGCGCATCGATCCCGGCCTGCTGACGCGCCTGACGGGGGCGATCACCGCGCCATTGCTGTCCCCCGGCAGCGGTCCGGCGTGGTGGTACCTCGCGATCAAGAACTGGGTCGTGCCGAGCGGCGTCCATCCGCGCGCGGTCGTGGTGTTCTTCCGCGACACCAACCTGACGAACGTGCTCTTCCGGCTCGATGCCGTGTGGATTCTCGACACGGCGGCCCACGACCGCGAGGACGACCTCAACGCCGTCGTGGCGCGTCGCCGGAGCGCGCTGTACCGGCTGCGCCGCGGTGTCGAGTGGATGTATCGGTCGGAGCAGGTGCGCCATTGGGTCGAGCCGGCGGTGAGCCAGTGGCCCGCCAGAGCACTCTTCGAATACCGGCGGCCGCGCGCGGTGTTCCTCGAGCGTCTGAACGAGCGGCTCGGGCTGGACCACCAGCGGCCGATGGACGCGGCCGACATGCAGGCGACGGAAGACAGCGAAGCCGACTTCGATGCGTTCGTGGACAAATCGACCCTCCCCCTCATGTTGCGGGAGGCCCGCCAGGCCGGGCTCACGCTGCTCCTGGTGCGGGTCCAGCGCCGGCCGGCCGGCGGTGCCCCTCCGTACCAGTCACCAGCGCTCAGGACGTACGTGACGAAGCTGCACACCTACGTCGAGGCCAACGGCGCCAGATTCGTCGACGACACCGGTGATCCGGCGCAGACCCTGGACATGTACGAGGACGGCGACCACCTGTCGCCAGACGGCCGGCGGCGGTACACCGAGATGTTCGCCGCGAGGCTGCGGGAGCGGCTCCGGTGATCTTTCACAGCCTCGACTTCGTCGTGTTCTTCGTGCTGGTGGTGGCGGTCTACTGGCGGCTGCCGCATCGCGGGCAGAATGGGTTGCTGCTCGTCGCGAGCTACGTGTTCTACGGTTATGTGCACCCGTGGTTTCTGATCCTCATCGCTGCCTCCACGCTCGTCGATTACCTCTCGGCACTCGGGATGGAGCGATGGCCGCGACGCAAGCGCGCCTTCATGGCGCTCAGCATCTTGTCGAATTTCGGGCTGCTCGGCTTTTTCAAGTACTTCAACTTCTTCATCGAGAACCTGCACGCGGTGCTGGGCGCGGCGGGCTTCGACGCCGGACTGCCAGCGTTGCGCGTGGTTCTCCCGGTCGGCATCTCGTTCTACACGTTTCAGGCGATGAGTTATACCGTCGATGTCTTTCGGGGAGAGCTTCGGGCGAGGCGAAGCCTGGTGGATCTGGCGGTCTTCATCTCGTTCTTCCCTCACCTGGTGGCCGGTCCGATCCAGCGGGCCTCGTACCTCCTGCCGCAGGTCGAGAGGGAACGCCGGTTCCGGCTGTCGAAGGCGACGACCGGGCTGTGGCTGATCGTGTGGGGGCTGTTCAAGAAGCTGGTCGTCGCCGACAACGTGGGTGTGATTGCGAACCGGGTGTTCGCGCTCAACGACCCGTCATTCGAGATCCTCTGGGCGGGAGTCTTCGCGTTCGCGATACAGATCTACGCAGACTTCTCGGCGTATACCGACATCGCACGAGGGCTCTCGCGCTGGCTCGGATTCGAATTGACGGAGAACTTCAACCATCCCTACATGGCGCGCAGTCCTGCGGATTTCTGGCGTCGCTGGAACATCTCGCTGTCGACGTGGTTCCGCGACTACGTGTACATCCCGCTTGGCGGGTCCCGCGCGTCCGGACCGCTCTGGGCGCGCAACGTCCTCGCCACCTTCGTATTGTCGGGGCTGTGGCATGGTGCGAGCTGGAACTACGTGCTGTGGGGGCTGTATCACGGGCTGCTGCTGCTCGGCACGCGTGCACACAGGATTCCCGCCCCCGCGCAGCAGCCTCCCCGCGCGTGGGTCCAGGTCCCGCAGATCGCCGGCATGTTCGTCCTGACGCTGGTCGGCTGGCTCCTCTTCCGCGAAACCGACGTGTCGGCCATCGTCCGCGACCTGCGCCTCGTGCCCTGGAACAGCTCGCCTTTCGATCGACAGGCGGGTACGTATCTCTTCCTGCTCGCGTTCGGGTACTCCCTTCCGCTGTGGGTTCAGAGCGTGTGGGTCGAGGGCCATCCCGGGCCAGACCCGGCGGAGGCCGAACGTCCCGCGCTGGGCACGTCCCTGCTTGCCGCGGTGGCCTGCGGCGCCGCCTTCGCCGCGATCCTCGTGCTCCGGAGCCGAACCACCCTCGATTTCATCTATTTTCAGTTCTAGGAGGCCGCGGCGCGGCGGGGTGACGCAGCGCGGCTGAGGCGGCGGGGCTGAAGCCCCGACCTACGCACCTCCCTGCCGGTCGCTATAATGAGCGTCCACCCCCGTGATGCATTCCCGCGCTCCCGGCCGGCCTCCGACCCTTGCCCTCCTGCTGGGCCTGCTCATCACCCTCGCGACGGTCGTCGCCTATTCGTGGTACGTCTCGGGCCAGATCTCCGGCCTGCGCCGGCTTCAGACCGAGCTCACGGATCGGAACCGCAGGGACTCCCTGCAGCTCCTGCGCATCCAGAACGATTTGAACCAGCTGGCGCTGGCGATGCGAGACATGCTGGACGCGAGCGCGCGGTACCCGCTGGCCGCGTGGTCCGCGCAGTTTGCACGCATACGGATCGACCTCGATGCCGCGATGAGGCAGGAGGAGGCAGTTGCCGCGACGCGTCGGACGCCCGAGCAGGCGCAGTACCTGGCGAGCTCCGTGGCGCAGTTCTGGGACGCTGCCGGCCGCATCTTCGATCTGGCGCGCGGGGGCCGTGAGGACGAGGCCCGTCTCCAGATCCGGCTCTCACTCCAGGCTCGGCAGGAGGCACTCGCCTCGGCCGTGGCGCGGCTGCTGGTGCAGAACAACGCCATCGAGGAGCAGACCGCGCAGCAGGTCCAGGACATCTATACGGTGGTGCAGCGGCAGGTGTACTGGTTCCTGGCCGCGACCCTTTCAGCCATTGCGCTCACCAGCCTGTTTCTGATTCGATCGAACAGGCGGCTCTTCGCGCAGCTGACGGACCTGTCGGATCAGCGACGCGAGGTGGCCCAGAAGCTCATTGCCGCGCGCGAGTCGACGCTCCGGGAGATTTCCCGCGAGCTGCACGACGAATTCGGGCAGGTGCTGACGGCGATGGGATCGATGCTCGGCCGCGCGGGCCGCCAGGCGCCCGAAGGGTCTCCGCTGCGCGCCGACCTGCGCGAGATCGGCGAAATCGCGCAGGCGGCACTCGACAACGTCCGCGGGCTCTCGCAGACACTCCACCCGTCGATCCTGGAGGAGCTCGGACTCGAGAGCACGATCGACTGGTACCTGACGACCGTTGAGCGGCAGCTCGGCATCAGGGTGGATTACGAGCGGTCCGGGGCCGCCGGCAGCATCGACGAGACAACCGGCATTCACGTATACCGTGTCCTCCAGGAGGCCATCAGCAACGTCGCGCGCCACTCCGGGGTCAAGACGGCACGAGTCCGGCTGCGCCGTCAGGAGGGTGCGCTGGAGCTCGAGGTCGAGGACCACGGCAAGGGTCTCGCCACCGGTCCATCGCGCCGGGGGCTCGGCCTCGTGGCCATGCGCGAACGGGCCGAGCTCCTCGGCGGCAGGCTCGAGCTCCTCAAACCCCGGGACGGGGGCACGCTCGTTCGCCTGACGGTCCCGGGCGCCGCGTCCACGGTAACGATATGAAGCCAAAAATCTCCGTTCTGCTGGTCGACGATCATGCGCTGGTGCGGCGCGGATTCCGCCGGATGCTCGAGGACGACGTGTCGATGGAGGTGATCGGCGAAGGGAGCAACGGCGACGACGCGATCCGGATGGTTCGGCAGCTGAAGCCCGACGTCGTCGTGATGGACGCCGCGATGCCGGGCACCAGTGGGCTTGCCGCGACGCGCACCATCATGGCGAACGCGCCCGCCGTCAAGATCCTGATGCTGAGCATGCACTCGGAAGAAACGCTCGTGCGCCAGGCGATGGACGCCGGCGCGAGAGGCTACGTGCTGAAGAGCGCTCTCGATCTGGACCTCGCGGCGGCCATCAAGCGGGTCGCGGCCGGAGAGACGGTGCTCGATCCGGCCGTCGCGCGGCAGGCGCAGCTCCCGGGCGAGCGGAGCCGGCTGACCCCCCGGGAGCTCGAAGTGCTGCAGCTCATTTGCGACGGGCTCTCCAACCGCGCCATTGCGGAGCGCCTGACGCTGAGCGTGAACACCGTCGCCGTGCATCGCACGAACATCATGAATGCGCTCAACGTGCACAAGACTGCCGAACTGGTGGTCTACGCCATGCAGCACGGCCTGGTGAATCCGCTGTGAATCGCAGGGAGTTCATGTCCCGCTTCGGCGCGGGGGCCGCACTCGCCTGCTGCCCGATCAATCTCGCCGCGCAGACTCCGGGCTCGCCGGGATTCCGGCTGGTCGATGTGACCACTCCTGCCGGGCTCGACTTTCGCCACAACAACGGCGCGTACGGCGGCAAGTTCCTGCCCGAGACGCTCGGGGCGGGCTGCGCGTTCATCGACTACGACGCCGACGGCTGGCAGGACATCCTGCTCGTCAACGGCACGGACTGGCCGGGTCACAAGCGGCAGCGGTCGACCCTGAAGCTGTATCGCAACAACCGGAACGGCACGTTCAGCGACGTGACCCGCGCGGCCGGGCTCGACGTGGAGCTGTACGGCATGGGGGTCGCGGTCGGCGACTACAACAACGACGGCTTTCCGGATCTGTTCGTCACGTGCGTGGGCCAGAGCCGCCTGTTCCGGAACACGGGGTCCGGCGGTTTCGTCGACGTCACCCGCGCAAGCGGTCTCGGAGGCCGCGAGGCCTTCAGTACGTCCGCGATGTGGGTGGACGTGGATCGCGACGGGCTGCTCGATCTCTTCGTATGCAACTACGTCCGGTGGTCGCCGGAGCACGATGTGTTCTGCAGCCTCGACGGCAAGCGCAAGTCGTACTGTACGCCGGAGGCGTATCGCGGCGACACGTGCTGGCTGTTCCGCAACCGCGGGAACGGGACGTTCGACGACGTCACCGCCACGTGCGGGATCTTCGACTCGAGCTCCAAGTCGCTCGGGGTGGCGCTCGTGGACCACGATCAGGACGGCTGGCCGGACATCTTCGTGGCGAACGATACGCAGCCGAACAAACTCTATCGGAACCAGCGCAACGGCACGTTCAAGGACGTCGCGCTCGAAGCAGGCGTCGCCCTGAGCGAAGACGGCCGGGCCCGCGCCGGCATGGGCGTGGACGTCGGTGATTTCGCGAACTCCGGGCGGGACGGCATCGCGATCACGAATTTCGAGGGCGAGATGATCGGTCTGTACCGCGGCCAGGACACGGGGATCTACCGCGACGTCACCGTCGCGGCGGGCCTGGGCTCCGCCTCACGCACCAGGCTCGGGTTCGGGTGCCTGTTCGCCGATTTCGACCTCGACGGTAGCCTCGATCTGATCGTCGCGAACGGACACATCGACGACACCGTCCGGAACATCGCCGGCAACGCGGGCTACGCACAGGCGCCGCACCTGTTCCTGAACCAGGGCGCCGGCACGTTCCGTGACGTCGCGGCGGAGGTCGGCGGCGGGTTCGCACAGCCACGCGTGGGCCGCGGGCTCGCCTGCGGAGACTTCGATCGCGACGGCGACGTCGACGTGCTGATCACGACCAACAACGGACCGCCGGTCCTCTTCCGCAACGATCAGAGTTCGGGCCGCCGCAGCATCCGGTTCCGGCTCGTCGGCGTCAAGTCGAACAGGGACGCCATCGGCGCCACTGTCCGGATTCACCACGGCGGCACGTCGCAGGCACGGACGGTCAGGAGCGGGTCGAGCTACCTGTCGCAGTCCGAACTCCCCGTCACGTTCGGGGTCGGCACCCGGGACCGCGTCGAACGGGTCGTGGTCGGCTGGCCGAGCGGCAGAACCGAGGAGTTCAAGGCCCTCGCCACGGGCAAAGCGTACGTCGTCACCGAAGGGACGGGGATTACCGGGTAACGGCACGCCGCCCCTCTCCACGCGTTCCCAATTCGCTTGCCTCGGGCGGTCCACGCCGTTATCCTCTCGGCGCATGAACAATACGTCCTTCTCGCGGAGGCGGCTGCTGCAGGCTGTCGGTGCGGCCGCTGTGGGAACCGCGGTCGCTCCGCAGGTCCAGGCGGCCGCGGCGTCGAAGTTCGCGCGGATGCCATCGGAGGGCAAGGACACGCCGAGGATCTGCCTGGGCGGGGTCGCCGCGGACGATACGGCCGCGATGCGGCGAGTGAAACAAATCGGCGTCAACAGTGTGCTGACGGGAGGGCCCAGGATCCCGTGGGACGCATCGGACATCCGCGCTCGAATCGACGCGTACAAGACGGCCGGCCTCACGCTGTGCAACCTGATGATCTCGGGTTTCGACGACGTCATCTGGGGGCGGGGGAGAGCGGACGAGCAGACCGAGAGCGTCGTGAAGTCGATTCGCGCCGCGGGCAAGGCGGGTTTGCCGGTGGTCGAGTACAACTTCTACGCGCATCGCCTGATCGAAGGGTACAAGGAAGAAACGGGCCGCGCCGGCGCGGGATATACCGCGTACGACTACGAGGTCTCGAGGAAACTGCCGCCCCGCGACGAGGTCGGGACTCACACGCGGGCCGATCAGCTGAAACGGGCCGAACGATTTTTGAAGGTGATCGTGCCGGAAGCCGAGAAATCGCACGTGCGGCTCGCGTTGCATCCGAACGATCCGCCCGTCCCGCTCAGCCGGGGGTCGGAGCAGCTCATGGCCAGCGTCGCCCACTGGAAGGAATACCTGGATCTCGTCAAGAGCCCCTACAACGGCATGACCTTCGATTGCGGCGTCACCCGGGAGATGGGGGAGGATCCGGTGGAGGTGTGCCGCTATCTCGGCAGGAGGGACTGCATCAACCACGTTCACTTCCGGAACGTCATCGTGAGAAAGCCCTACGTGGACTATACCGAAGTGTTCCTCGACGAGGGAGAGGTGGACATGTTCGGGGTGATGCGCGAACTGGTGCGGCAGCGGTACTCACGAGGGCTGTACCCGGAACACCCCCGCGCGATCGATCCGGATCGTGACGCGGGTTCGATTCGAAACCAGTATCCGGGCGGCGGCGGCTTCGCCGGGGAAATCTACAACGTGGGATACGCCCGTGCGATGCTGCAGGCCGCCCTGACGCTCTGACACGAGGAACGGGCCACGCCTCTTTCGCGCGGGCGGTTGACGATGGCGGGCGACGGAAAGGACACGAGCAGACATGAGATACAGGGCACTCCTGGCGGCAGGCATCGGACTCGCGGCGGTCTTGATGCCTGCGGTATCGATCGCGCAGCTGTTCACGCTGACGAAAGATCAGATGATCGAGGCCACGGCCCAGAATCCCTTCGAGCGGTTCACCGATGGACGCCCGAAGATCCCTGACGCGCTCATCGAGCGTGCCCGCGGCCTCTCGGCCGAGGAGGTCTGGGCCGTCCTCCCGGGTCAGGGCTTCCGCAATCAGTATGCCGACGGATTCAAGGTCCTGCACCCTGACCACAAGCTCGCGGGGCGGGCGTTCACGGTGCAGTTCATGCCGCTCCGGCCCGACCTTGAAGGGCTGATCAACACGAGGGCGAAAGCGGCCGGCATCGCGCGGATGAGCAACCAGGTCGCGATCGACATGCTCCAGCCAGGGGACGTGCTCGTCGTCGATCTCTTCGGCCAGACCGAGGGAGGGACCATCGTCGGCGACAACCTCTTCTATTACATTATGAAGACCACAAAGAACGGCGGCCTGGTTGTCGACGGCGCGATCCGCGATCTCGAGGGGATCTCGCGCATGGACATGCCGGCGTACTTCCGGGACGCCCATCCGAGCGCCATCAGCAACGTCGTCCTGAGCGGCATCAACGTCCCGGTCCGGATCGGCAAGGCCACCGTGATGCCGGGGGACCTGGTCTTCGGCGATTCGGAAGGCGTGTATTTCATCCCGCCCGCCCTCGTCGAGCAGGTCGTGGACAAGGCGGACGAGACGCACGTCCACGACGAATGGACGCGGAAGAAGTTCGACGAGGGTCAGTACAAGTCCAGCGATATCTACGGATCGCCGAAAGATCCCGCGCTCAAGAAGGAATACGACGACTACCTGAAGAAGCGGCTCGAAGAGATTCGGCAGAAGAGCCCCAAGTGAAGGTCAGCGGGAGAGCATCCATGAAGCGCGGATTGTACCTGTCGGCGGCCGCGGCGGTCCTGAGCTCCGCCTGGCTCATGGCGCAGCCCGCCGGGGACCCGACGGTCGACGGGTTCCGGACCGTGGAAGTCGCGTCCGTCTCGGATGCGATGGAGCAGTTGTACGGGCAGCGCGCCTACATGGCCCACGACATGCGTCCACTTGCCCCGACGAAGTTCGCCGGCCCGGCGGTCACGGTCCTGTTGAAGAAAGAGGAACACAAGGAAGGCTCCGCTGCGTCGCAGGGCATGCTCGACGCCATCGACTCGTCACCGGCGGGTTCCGTCTACGTGATGGTGCTCGACGGGGACGGCGCGACCGATTACGCAGGGATCGGGGGGCTGATGGCGACCGCGATGAAGTACCGCGGCTTCGCGGGCGCGGTGATCGACGCGTCGGTTCGGGACACGCCGCAGATTCGCCGGCTGCAGTTCCCGGTCTTCAGCCGCGGGATTGCGCCGTCGACCACGATCAATCACTACCGGGTCAGCGGCGTCAATGTGGCCGTGACCTGCGCGGGCGTTCGTGTCAATCCGGGCGACATCGTGACCGCGGACGAGGACGGGGTCGCGGTCGTGCCGCGCGACCGCGCGGCCGACGTGCTGAAAAAGTCGCAGGACCTCGACGACACGGAGCATCGCATGCTCCCGTTCATCGAGAAGTTCCGATCGATCCGGGAAGCCGTGAGGCAGTTCGGCCGGATCTGATCGGCGCACGCCCGCTCCCCGGCGCGCTCAGCTCCAGAGTCGATCGTTGCTTCGGATCTCGTTCCACTCCGGCGTCGGCTCGAAGTAGCCTGACTTCGGCCTGAGGTGCGCCTTCACGACCTCGTCGTTCAACTCGACGCCGAGGCCGGGAGAGTCCGGGACGACGGCGAACCCCTTCTCGACGAGCGCATTCCCTCCGGTCGTCCGCACCAGGCTCTGCCACCACGGCACGTCGATCGAATGGTGCTCGAGGGCCACGAAGTTCTCGGACGCCGCGGCGCAGTGGACGTTCGCCATGAACGAGACGGGCGTGCCGGCGAAGTGCATCGCCATCGCGACGCCGTGCTCCATGGCGTAGTCGCCGATCTTCTTCGTTTCGAGGAGGCCGCCGGCACTCGCGAGATCGGGGTGAATCATGTCCACCGCCCCCGCCTCGATGAGCCTCATGAACGGCTCTTTGAGGTAGATGTCCTCGCCGGTGAGAATCGGCGTGGTCGTCGCGTCCTTGATCTGCTTGAGGAGATCCGGAAACACCCAGGGCACCATGTCTTCCATCCACGCGAGGTTCCACTTCTCCATCGCGCGCGCAAGCTTGATGCAGCTGTTGACGCTGATGTGCCCGAAGTGATCGGCCGCCAGGGGGATGTCCATTCCGATGACCTCGCGGAGCTGCCCGACCCAGTCCGACAGCCAGGCGACCCCCTTGTCGGTAATCTGGATGCCCGTGAACGGGTGCATGACAGGGTCGCCGCCTCCGATGTTCGTGCCTGCCGGCATCGAGAGCGCGCCGGGCACGTCCTTCAAATGGCCGATCCCGAAATCCTGCTTCAGGAAGGTGATGCCCAGGGCCATGCGCTCCTTGAGGAGGTTGCCCTGGTCCTTCGGCGTGTCCCGCTCGGTCGTGTCGGCGTAGAGCCGCACGCGATCCCGGAACTTGCCTCCGAGCATCTGCCAGCACGGCACCCCCCACGCCTTGCCGGCGAGATCCATCATCGCCATCTCGATGCCGCACACCCCGCCCGCCTGACGCGACTGGCTGCCGAACTGCTTGATCTTCCGGAAGATCCTGTCGACGTTGCACGGGTTCTCGCCGAGGAGGCGGCTCTTCAGCGCGAGGGCGTACGTCTCGCTCGCACCGTCGCGGACCTCACCCCACCCGACGAGCCCCTGATTGGTATCGATGCGGATCAGCGGACAGGTCATGGGGGCGCTGACCACGACGGCCACGCGGAGATCCGTGATCTTGAGGGCCGAGGGCTCTGACGCGCGCCTGACGTTCGACTGCACGAATCCCGCGGCCGCATCGGCGGCGGCTTCCCCCGTGAGCGCCAGCACGCCTGCGGTGCCCAGACCGAGGGTCTTGAAGAACGAACGGCGGTCGACTGCCGGGGCTGCGCTGTTCACCAGACGCGCGACTGCAGGTTTCATCATGCTGCTCCTAGAAATTCACCTTCAATGAGAACTGCAGCGACCGGTTGTCGACGATCGTCGACGTGATGCGGCCCGCTGTCGGCGAGTCGAAATTCTGATTGGGGAAGCCGAATCCCGGATTGTTGAAGAGGTTGAACGCGTCCCACCGGAACTCGATGTTGGTCCGCCCGACCACGGCGAAGCGTTTGGAAAGGGACGTGTCGAGATTGACGTGCCCGGGGGCGTTGAGAATGCCGCGGCCGGTGTTGCCGTACGTATTGGCCGGTGGCGCTGCGAAATCGCGGGGGTTGTACCACAGATTGACGGTCGGGTGGTCCAGCTTTCCGGATCCGATCCGGTTCGGCCAGCTGGGCGCCCCGTTGTTGACGCCGTTCTGCATGAACACGGTGAACGGGCGGCCCGTGGTGACGGTGCCGATTCCCGAGAACTGCCACCCGCCGACCACCGCTCCGAGGGCGCCGCCGTCGCCGAGCCACCGCCGGCCCGGCCCCCAGGGCAGCTCCCAGACGCCGCTGACGACGGCGCGATGCCGGACGTCGAAGCCGGCCGGGCCGTGGCCGGCTTCCAGGTTGGTGACGGTCTGCGGGTTGCCAACCGCGCCGCCGCCGCTCGCCGCCGATCCGCCGTAATCGAGCGTTTTTCCATAGGTATAGCTGACGAGAAACTGCAAGCCCCCGCTGAACCGCTGGGTGACCTTCAGCTGTCCGCTGTGGTACGTGGATCGGTTCCGGGGGTCGCACTGGAGGATGTTGCTCACCCGACTGAGGGGCTGGAGGAGCCGTCGCGATTCCTGAGACCCGATCCCGGGCTGTACCTCGTTCGGGTTGTAGCAGTACACGAGATGCTTGCCGGCGCTGCCCGCGTAGGTCAGCTCGACGGACATCGTGGCGAGCACCCGGCGCTCGACGCCCAGGTGCCACTGCTCGGCGTAGGGCGTCTCGTTCGTGAAGGAATGCCCCAGCACCCGCGGGTTTGCCGCCTGGAGCTCGGCCGTCGTGCGCGGCTTGACGGGCGCGATCGCCGGGAACGGGTCGTCGATCGTGCGGACGCCGGAGAAGTCGGTCGGATTGGTGGCGAAGCTGACGTTCTGCGAGATGGTGTACGGCACCTGCTGGCCGATCATGTTCGAGGCGGACGGCTGTTCGGGGAAGTAGGTGATGCCGAACCCCGTGCGGAGAATGGTGTTGCCGTTGCCGAAGAGGTCGTACGTCAGGCCGAGCCGGGGCGCGACGTTGCCATAGCGCGTGCGCTTGTTGACCGACCGGCTGGCCCCGTCTTCGCCCGCGAAAATCAGCCGGAGGCCGACGGGGTCGAAGTTCACGATCTTGTTGTGCTCCTCCGTCTCGGCACGGAAGATCTCATACCGCACGCCCGCGTTCACCGTGAACCTCGTATTGACCTTGATGTCGTCCTGCACGAACAGCCCGTGTTCCTGGGTCCGCAGCGTGTAGGGTTCGAGCAGGAAGCCGCGCGCCGCGCTGTTGATGTATCCGGTCAGGAGCGAGGCGAGGCCGGATCCACCGCTGTTGGTCACGGGATTGTTCGTGTAGTTGCGGCCGAAGTTGATCGTGCCTCGCGTGTCGGTGTTGGTGAAGGGGGAGGGGTAGCGGTCCACGAGACGGTATCCGAATTTCAGCTGCTGGCGTCCCTTCAGCCAGACCAGCGCATCTTCCACCTGCCAGTGGAACTGTTTCGGGTTCACCGGCAGGAACGCGGGACCGCCGGAGATGCCGGTGACGTCCGGGATGTTGATGTTCGGAAGCCCCGTCGTGAACTCGGTCACGTTGATGCCGCGGATGCCGAGAGAGTCGGCCGCGTGGGTGCCGAAGTCGGATTGGAACGTGAACGGCTGCGTCCGGGCGTACCCGGCGCGCAGCTCGTTGACGAAGGCCGGCCCGAGCACGCGCGAGTAGTTGAGCCCTGCGCCGTGGGTCGTGAGTCGGGTGTTCTGGATCCCGGCCACGAACGGCCCGAGCTCGAACCGGGACGCCGCCTCCGCCGGCGTAGGCAGACAGCAGGCCGCCTGCCCCTGGGGCGCATCCAGTTTGAACCTGCCCCAGTTGAAGCGGACGAACAGCGAGTCCTTGTCGGACGCTTTGTGGTCGATCCGGCCGGAGAAGACGTTGTCGGTCACCTCGCGGTTGACCGTGGACGTGTAGTTGTCGAAATTGCCCGGCCCATTCGGCAGCGGGTAGATGCTGGCGACGTTGCGACCGACGCTGTGAATGCGGTTCTGCGGGATGATGTTGCCCGGAAACGGATCCCGCAGAAACTGCGGATTCGCCGCGCTGACGGGGCGCGCGGCATCGAAGGCCGGGTTGAGCCGGGTGGTCAGCGGATCGTAAATCGGAATCAGCGCGCCGCTGGTGCTGCGAAAATCACTGAAGTCCCCGGTGCGGGTCTGTGCCGTCGGCACGGTGTTGACGAACACCTGTCCGCGCGTCTCCCTGAGACCGGCATAGTCGGCGAAGAAGAACGTCCGGTTGTGCCCGTCATACAGGCCGGGGATCACGACAGCGCCGCCTGCCGCGCCGCCGAACTGATGGCGGTTGAGCCGGGGCTTGGGGTCGACCTTCAGCCGGCCATCCGGCAGGGCGACCTTTCGCACGAAAAAGTTCCGGGCATCGAAGGCGTCGTCGCGCATGTACTCGAACACGGTGCCGTGGAGGACGTTACTGCCCGATTTCGTCGACACCGAGACGACCCCCGCCCCGCGCCCGAATTCTGCCGAAAACACGCCGGAGAGGACCTTGAACTCGCGGACCTGCTCGACCGACGGCGCGATGATCACCGTGTTGAAGGAGTACTCGTTGTTGTCGATGCCGTCGATCAGCCAGGCGTTGGCGTTCGCCTGATGGCCGAGCGCGTTGAAGTTCGAGGCCCCGCGCGGATTGAACGTGCTGGCCCCCGACAGGTTTTCGCCCGCCTGCCCCGGGGTGATGCCGGGGGTCAGGTACACCAGCGCCGCAAAGTTCCGCCCGTTCAAGGGGAGCTCCTTGATGGCGCGTTCCTCGATCACGGTTCCGACTTCGGAGGACTCGGTGCGGAGCAGAGGGGTCGACGCGATCACGGTGGTGGTCTCCTCGATGCCGCCGACTTCGAGCGTGATGTCGACGCGCGCACGCTGATTCACCTGGAGGATGACGCCGGCCCGCGACCACCTCTTGAAACCGGCGACGCTCGCCTCGACGGTGTACGTGCCGGGCGTCAGGAACGGCGCGGTGTAGCCGCCGGTGGCGTCCGTCACGAACGTGTCCGACGTGCCGCGATTGACCTCGCGGATGGTGACCGTGGCGCCGGGCACGATGCCGCTGGAGTCGCTGACGGTGCCCACGATCGTGCCGGTGGTCACCTGGCCCTCGCTCGGAGCCGCAATCGTCAGCATGGCCAGGAGGGCCCCGATGCCGGCGCCGTACGTGGGTCGTCGCTTCTGCATGACTCGTGCTCCCTGCGGTTCGGCGCCCTGGGCGCTCGTCGATAGCGGTCGGTGGGGGATCAAACTCGTGGGCGCAGCCTGTCATTGGGACCAATCAAAGTCAAGACGGTTTGGGAGTAAGCTTGTCCGCAGGCGGAGCCTCCGACGGAGGTCTATGACACACGCGCACGTCGTCGCCTTCTTTGCGGAACAGCAGCGTGAGTGGGATCGCCGGGACAGCCAGGCGCTCAGCCTGCGGCATGCGGATCAGGGCACCATCGTGAGCCCAATTTTCAGAACGGTGCAGGGGCGAGCCGACATCCTGGCGTCGTATCGGTCGCTCTTCGCGACGTTTCCCGACTGGCATTACGTCGGGCAGCAGGTTGTCGTCGACGGCGACCGCGTTGCCCAGGAGTTCGCCGTCGATGCCACGCACACCGGCCCGTTCATGGGGCTCGCCCCGAGCGGCCGGACGTTCTCGATCGGAGGCGTGCGGCTCTTCGAGATGCAGGACGGCCTCATCGCCCACGAGCGCCGGTACTACGATTTCACGGGGTTGCTGATTCAGATCGGTGTCCTGCGCGGCAAACCCGCACGGGACTGATCGACCCGTCGGGCGACCACGAGCCCGGGGGCACCCGCCACGCGGCAGATGCCGGGCCGCAGCGCCGCCCGCAGACGACTCACCCGGCCGGCTGGGGGATCGGCTCACCGGCGTCGTTCCCGCGACGGAGCGCCGCAGGCAGGAATTGATCCAGATCCTGATCCGAATACCCGCCGAGGCTCGGACCCGAGAGCGCCTTCTGGGCAATCCGATACGTCTGGCGATCATCAGGAGAGCCCTGCTCGAAGATCGCCCCGAACTCCCGCAGGAGGGCATCCCGCCTCACGGTGATCGTGGCCACGTCGACCAGCTCGTCCTGCACCTCCGTCAACAGCGCCCGGTACTGCTCACAGAGCGCCCACAACCGCGCGGCGCACGTCCGATGTCCATAGACTCGTGGCGTGGGATCGAACGCGATGTGGACCGCGAGCGCCGCGAAGCCCGTGGCGGCCATGACCGCCGCCGTCACCTGGAACGCGTGTCCCTGGCGCAGCGCGAGAAGGTTGGCGGCCGCTCCGAGTCCGAGCAGAACCAGGGTGGCAATTTTCGAATACCAGCCCCACTGAGACAGGCGCAGCGCAGCCGACGTATGCCCCTGGTAGGCGCCAACGGCGCTGCCGAAACTCAGACGAATGTGATCGACGATGCTCAGTTGAAACATGTGGGCCTCTCCTGACGTGGTCGGGATCGTCCGTGCAAAGACTGCGCCCGCGCCAAAGCCCGGTTTCACGGGCGCTCGCCCGGGTGCCGCCGTCGTGGCTGACGACATACGAGGGAGTTATGGCATCCCTGTGATCGCGCACCGGGACGGGTGTGGGCCTCTGCTGGCGCCGCGCGGAGTGCGTCCCGTCGAGTACCACGGCGCGAAGCGCATCGACGCGGTGTGGCGCGGGCGCGGCCTTCGACGGGCCGATGCTGCGCGCGGAGTGACGTCCGGGGCCGGCGCCTCGCTCACGATCGCGTCAGCCATTTGTAGGCCGCCCGCGCGTTGCCGGCGAAGTAGCGGCGGCTCGCGGCATCCCCCCGCGCGCCGACGTAGTCGGCGACGATCCGGTGCACGGTGGGCAGCGGGGCGAAGATCTCACTGACCGGCCAGTTGCTCCCGTAGATCAGCCGGTCGTCTCCGAAGCGATCCCACACGGCGTCGAGGACAGGCCGGTAGAACTCGACGTCAGACGGCGCCTTCCCGTTCCGACGCCCACTCCCCTCGACGAGGCCCGAGACCTTGCAGAACACGTGCGGCTGCGCGGCGGCGGCCTGCATCCCGCGCAGCCAGTCCGCCGGAGGGGTCCTGCCGTCAATCGCGACGTTCGCGACATGGTCGATGACAATGCGGAGCCGGGGGACCCCGCGCGCGATTGCGGCGACGGCCGGCAGTGAGGCGACGGAGCCGTTCACGTCGAGTGACAGGTCGTGGGCCGCGAGGACCGCGAGATCCCGGAGCCTCCCCGGCTCCGTCAGTCGCGCGACATCGTCGCCGCTGACGCGAATGCCGCGGAAGAGCGGATTGCGCGCCAGGCGCGAGACGTCGGCGGCAAACGTCGGCTGGCCAGGCGTCAACCGGCCGACGAACCCGCGGATGACCTGATCCGATCGCGCCAGGTCGAGGATCCAGGCGTTGTCCTCGGGCCACGCGCTCGCTTCGACGACCACGGTGCCGGTGATGCCCAGCGGCATCGCCAGGAGCGTGTAATCGTGTGGATAAACAGGCCGGTACAGTGTCTGGTCGGACTTCTCGGGCCACGGGACGCCTTGCGGCCGGCCGGGATCATAGAAATGCGTGTGACAGTCGATGATGTCGGCGACAGCCGAGGCGCCGGCGAAGCGGGAGGCCGCCATCGCGGCAGCGATCGCGCCGGATGTCCGGAGGAAGCCGCGGCGGGTGGGCTCGCTCGTCATCGCATCATCATCCCGAATGCCAGGCAGATGAGCGCATTCCCCGTCGCCATCACGCAGTCGTCCGTTCCACGCGGCGAAAACAGCTCGAGGGCGGTGTTCGACACGGAGATCACCACCGCGAGCGCGATCCACGGAGCTGGAAGGCCATGCGCCATGATCACCCACAGGCAGAGCACGAGGGATCCCGCAAATCCCGAAATCGTCCCGCCGATGGATTTGCGGTTGACATCGCCGACGCCCCACACACGGAGCGTCTGCGTGCCGAAGAGCGACCCGCCGATCTCGGCCATGGCATCAGCGGCGATGTAAGAGCCCCAGATGAGCGCGAAGACCACGGCAAACTGGTCCGCCGGATACACCGTCGCGAGCCTGGCACCAAGCGGCACCATGACGAACTTGAACGCCGTCCACAACGTGGTGATCAGGAGGCAGTTGGCGCGCGCGAGCACCCCGTCCATGACCCGGGACTGCGGACCGTAAAAGGCCGCCGCGACGAAGCCGTTGACGTAGTAGAACCCGAGGAACACCCAGCTCGTGACCACCGCGTCGAGCAGGCTGTCCTTGAGGAAGAGCGTCGCGAACGCGGGCGTGTGCTCCGTCGCCACGCGTGCATAGAGGTAGAAGAAGCCGGACATCGCGAGGGTGATGAAACGACCCCGCCGTCCGATCATGTCGGCTATTCGGATCCGGCGCTCCGAATAGCGCGCGACGAACGATGACACGTCGAACGGCGCGTCCATCCGCGACGAGAACGCCAGCCGTCGTTCTTCTTTCGAGAACCCGACGAAGTACGCGAGGAGCAGATTCTTGATGGCGTACCAGATGAATCCCCACCCCACGTAGAAGAACAGGATGCCGGCGGCGACGTTCGCCACGGCCGCGCGATCGATGTTGTAGCGCAGAAAGAACAGGGCGTCGCGCTGCGTGACGACCATGAGCAGCCAGAACCCGGTCAGCGCCGAGTTGAACACGAGCGCCCCCCGGAAGATCCGGTCGGCTGTCCTCCGGCGATCCGCCATCGACGACCCGCTCGTGCGGGTCCCTGGCGTGGTCGTCAGGACGGGCGCTGCCACCGTTTCCATGCTCATGGTGATGTCCCCTCGGGCCAGGTCGCTGAGGCCGACTCACGGCCGGATGACCGTCCCGTCTTTCCGGCGCGTCGTTCCCCACGAGTAGTCGAAGTTGGGCGGCCCCGGCGGGAACGGGAATTTCGCCGCAAGCTTCTCGTCGACCTCGATCCCGAGGCCGGGCTTTTCCTGCGCGAGCATGTAGCCGTTCTTGACCTCCGGGCACCCGACGAAAACGTCCTGCGTTTCCTTCGGAAAGCCACCGCCTTCGTGCACCCCGAAATTGTAGATGGACAGTTCCAGCGCGAGCTGGGCCGCGTGCGCGATGGGCGAGGCGTCGCCGGGGCCGTGCCATGCCGTACGGACCCCGAAGAACTCCGACAATGCCGCAACCTTCCGCGCGGGACTGAGGCCGCCAATCTGCGAGATGTGAATACGGATGAAATCGATCAGCCGTTCCTTGATGAGCGGCAGGTACTCGTGCTGCGTGTTGAAGAGCTCGCCCATCGCGAGCGGCACGCTCGTCTGCTGCCGGAGCAGGCGGAAATGGTCGTTTTCCTCGGGCGGAAACGGATCTTCGAGGAAGAACAGGTGATACGGCTCGAGCGATTTGCACAGGTTGATGGCTTCGTTGAGCGTGACGCGCTCGTGGACGTCATGCAGCAGCTCGACGTCGTCTCCCAGCTTGCTGCGCATGTGCTCGAAAAACTTCGGCAGCATCCGGACATAGGGTCCCGATTCCCAGATCGCCTTCGGATTCGTCGGTCCGACGACCTCGTCACCGGCGGCGGGGGGCCGGCCGCCCCCCGCGCCGTAGCCCGCGTATCCGGGCGTCGCGACCTGCACGCGCACGTGCCGGAAGCCCTGTTCCATGGCTTTCCTGGCGCTGTCCTCCACCTCGGTGAAACTGCTGCCGCTCGCGTGGAAGTAGCAGTCAGCGCCCTGGCGGACCTTTCCGCCGAGCAGCTCATAGACGGGCATCCCGGCGCGCTTGCCCTTGATGTCCCACAGCGCCATGTCCACGCCGCTCATCGCGTTGAAGAGCACGGGGCCGTTCCGCCAGTAGGAGCTCATATAGCTCGATTGCCAGATGTCTTCGATCTCGTCCACGTTGCGGCCGAGCAGGAAGGGCTTGAGGTACTGATCGATCGCCGTCTGGACCACGAGCGCTCGCTGGGTGAAGGTGGCGCACCCCCAGCCGACGAGTCCCGGCTCCGTCGTGTCGACCTTCACGATCACGAGCCGGATCCGGTTCGGCGCGGTGAGGATCGTGGTGATGTTGCGAATCTTGACAGGGCCGGTGCCCCTGGCCGCCTGCGTGTAGGCGGCGCCCGGCGCGAGCGCCTCCGCGAGTGTCCGGCCGGATGCCAGCAGCGACGCGCCGCCGGCGAGCGAGAGCGAGCGAAGGGCGTCACGCCGCTTCATGGCAATCTCCTCTGTTCCGAGTCAGTGTGATGTGAACGCCCCCGTGATGTCCGCCAGGCTGACCTTGAGCGTGGCGCGTGCGATCCGATCGAGCTCTGGTTCGGGACCCTGCAGATGGATCGTGCGGTGCACGTGCGTATATCGCTCGCCCGGCGCCAGCCCCAGCGCGGGCGACGAGGTCTCGAGCTCGTAGAAAGGGCCAAGCGGCGGCTTCCCCGGGGCGACCGGGCCGTCGTTGTAGCTGTTGATGGTGTCTCCCTTGTACGGCTCGTGCTGGGTCTCCCACATCGAGTTCACGTACCGCGATTCGCCTGCCGGATGCGTGTACTGCACGAGCGTCAGTACGTGACCGGCCGCATCATAGCTGCCCGCGACGTCGAGCGCACGCGACGGCGGGAGACCGATCTTGCTGCGGTACTGTCCGTCGGCCTTGAAGAAGAGCACGTCGTTCCTGACGACCAGGCGTTCCGGCGGCACGGCCCCGAAGTACCTGTCGTTCACGATCGGGCCGGAGGAGGCCTCGGTTCCAGGGGCGAACGGAATCGTGATGGTCGTCTTCGGTGAAGGGGTGAACTGACCGAGAATCCAGATGGAGACGAGTCCTGAGTCCGGCTGCCACCGCGCGGTGCCGGCGTTCGTCAGGGTGTTGGAGGACTCGAACGCCACCATGTGGACGGCATCGCCCGCAGTCGTCCCGAGGTGTGTGGCGACGTCGGCGGACGTGAGCAGCTGCACGCGGCGATCGACGGTGGCGTCGAACCGCGTGCCGGCATAGTTCACGAGCGCCATGCGCTTGTGGAAGCTGACCCGTGTGGCCGACTGGCTGGCGAGGTCCCACGGGCCCCAGTCGAACGCCTCCGGCGTCTGCCAGTGCTCCAGGTCGAACGGGTCCCCGCGTTTGAAGAACAAGGCGTACTGGCCGCCTTCGGGACCCAGCCAGAAGCGATCCTCCCCGCCGAACACGTTCATGTGCGGCCGTCTCGTGCCGTCCCCGACCGCCGCCCGTCCAATCCACCCGAAGCTGGGGGCGTCGTCGCCACCCGTGGTGCTCGTCATCACGCGGCCCTGGTAGGCGGGGGCGACGGCGACACGCGCCGGCCCCGCAGGATCCGAGAGCACGACGACATCCGCATGCGCCCGGAGAAACGTCAGGTCCGAGTCGAAAGCGCTCATCGGTTCCTTCGTGCCGACCGCGTTCGAACCGCGGCAGGCCGCCGTGCAGAGACACGTTGCGGCGACGGCAGCCGCAACCGCCGTCCCCAAACAATCGATGCGGCGCATGCAGCCCTCCTTCGAAGACGCTCGGTTGTCGGCGGCTACTTCTTCTTCAACCCCGGCTGGTTGAAGGAGCGTTCCACCGTGTCCGTCACGTCAACCGAGACGCCGTGATCCCGCCAGAGCCATCGCATCATCTCCGGCAGCACAGCGCCTCCCTGCTTCTGCCCGTGCTTGCCGATGCCCCAGGTGTAGTTCACGTCGTATCCTCTGTCCGTGAGCGACTGCATCAGCCGGACGTTCTGGAGAAACCAGTCGCGTGTCTGATCGTAATTGCCCTCGCGCCCCACGCCCCGGTTGTCGTTCCGTCCGTCCTGCAGAAAGATCCGGATCGGCTTCTTCGGCGTCGTCCGGACGAGATCGGCATACGCATGGCCGCCACGAAGGTTCGTGAAGCTCCCCACGATGCTGAGGACCTTGTGGAAGTGCGCGGGACGCTCCCATGCGACCGTGAACCCGGCGATCGCGCCGGAGCTCGCGCCGCCGATGCCATGGCGCTCCGGATCCGTCGAGATGTCGTAGTCCTTGTAGAGCGCCGGCAGCAGTTCATCGACGATGACGCGGGCGTACTTGTCGTCGAGGGTGTTGTACTCGGTTGGACGGTTCGTGGTGCGGTCTCCCCATTCCTGCGGCGTGGGCTCCGGCTGATCAGGGCGACGACCGGGATTGATGAAGACGCCGATCATGACCGGGATCTCGCGCCGGTAGATCAGGTTGTCCATCACGTTCGGCGCCCGTGCGTCCCCGTCCATGTTCTTGAACGCCTGGCCGTCGTTGAAGATCATCAGGCTCGCGGGAACGGTCGGGTCGTACTGCGCCGGGACGTAGATCCAGTACGTGTGCTGCGTGCCCGGGTAGGCCGCGCTCGGCAGCGCGAACGGGCCGCGGACCTCTCCCTTCGGGACACCGTCCTGCGGCAACGAATCAGGTCCGAGCTGATAGTGGGCGTCCGGGTTGGGCGCTTCGGGAGCCGGTGCCTGCCCGGGAGGCACCGGTGTCGCGCCGGCCGGGGCCGCCTGCGTCGCAAGGGCGGCGGTGGCCCCCGAGAACACGGTCGTGTTCAACCCCGCGCACGCCGCACCGACGGCCAGAACCGCCGCTCTCGTTCGCCTCATCGTGCCTCCGTGGAATGGTCGTCGTCGCAGGTGCGACCTGCCGTGGCGCGTTCAGGATCCTGCCCTCTCCGACGCGACGGCCGTAGCGTTTTATCACCGATTCGCCGCCCCTGACGGTTTTTCTCGCGAACCTCGCCGGTGCGCGGCACCCCGCGGGCGCGCCGCTCAAATCTGGATGCGCGAGAACGAGTAGGCGCCGAGGACCATGAAGGCGGCCGCGACCGCGGCGAGAACCGACAGGTCTGCGGCCATGCTGAAATGCGAGAGGCCGAGAAACGCGCCGCGCAGCCCGTCGACGCCGTACGAGAGCGGGTCCATGCGTGTCGCGACCGTCAGGGCGGCCGGCAGGTTGTTCAGCGGGAAGAGCGCGCCGGACAGAAAGAAAATCGGCATGACCATGAAGTTCATGATGAGCTGAAACCCCTGCATGTCACGCAGCGTCGATCCGACCGCCGTGCCGAGCGCCGCGAACACGACGGCAATCATCGCCATGAACAGCACGGCCATCGGCAGGAGCGCGAGCTGGTGCGGGCGGAATCCCGCGACCAGGCAGACGACCAGCAGCAGCGTGCCCTGCAGCAGCGCGATCGTCGCTCCGCCGAGCGTGCGTCCCATCATGATGTACAGGCGCGGGACCGGGGCGACGAGCGTCTCCTTCAGGAATCCGAACTGGCGGTCCCAGAGCAGCCCGATGCCAGAGAAGATGGAGGTGAACAGGATGCCCATCCCGATGACGCCAGGGGCGACGAACTGCAGGTAGCTGCCCTGGCCTGATTTCTCGAACACGGGCCCGAGGCCGAAGCC
This sequence comes from Acidobacteriota bacterium, assembly GCA_031361295.1. Classification (GTDB taxonomy): domain Bacteria; phylum Acidobacteriota; class Vicinamibacteria; order Vicinamibacterales; family 2-12-FULL-66-21; genus JALZOC01. Next base: position 24,086 of record JANMCN010000144.1, read on the forward strand.
GAGCACCAGCAGGTAGAGCATCGGCTGCGCCAGCGACGCGATGATCTGAGTCCGGGAACGGAGGTAGCGCTTCACTTCGCGCAGCCACAGGATGTAAATCGCGCTCACGTCACTTCCTCCACATCCTCGCGAACTGGCGCAGCTGATCGGCTCCGTCCGCGCGCTCATCGCGAATCGACGACCCGGTGAGCGACAGGAACGCGGCCTCCAGAGACTCGGTCGAGGTCTGCTGCTTCAATGCGTCCGGTGTGCCGAGCGCCACGATCCGGCCATGATCGATGATGGCGATCCGGTGCGCGACGCGTTCGGCTTCGTCCATGTAGTGCGTCGTGAGGAAGACGGTCACGCCCTCGGTCTGATTCAGGTGCCGTACGTGGGTCCACATCTGGTTCCGGCTCTGGGGATCCAGACCGAGCGTGGGCTCGTCGAGGAACAGGATCTTCGGCAAGTGGAGGAGCCCCCGGGCGATTTCCAGCCGCCGCTTCATGCCGCCCGAGAACGTCTTGACGCGGGCGTCCCGCCGGTCCCAGAGCTCGAAGAGGCGCATGAGCATTTCGATCCGCTCGATGCGGAGTCGCCGCGCGACGTGGTAGAGCACGCCGTGGAGTTCCATGTTCTCGTACGCGGTCAGATCGCCGTCGAGGCTGGGGTCCTGGAAGACGATGCCGAAGCGGCGGCGGACCTCGTGCTGACGGGTTGTCGGGTCGAGGCCGTCGAGCGTCATCGTGCCGCTCGTCGGGGCCAGCAGCGTCGTCAGCATCTGGATGGTCGTGGTCTTGCCGGCGCCATTGGGACCGAGGAAGGCGAAGATCTCTCCCTGGCGCACGTCGAACGAGACGGCGTTCACCGCCGTGACATCGCCGAACGTCTTGACGAGATTGCGGACCTGGATCATGGCGCGGCTTCGCCGGGGATACTCACGCGTCGACGACCTTCCCCGGGTTCATCCGGTTGTCGGGGTCGAGCGCACGCTTGATGTCGCGCATCACCGCGACGCCCTCGCCGTGCTCCGCGATGAGCGACTGCATCTTGCCGTACCCGACGCCGTGTTCGCCGGTGCAGGTACCGCCCATCGCCAGCGCGCGTGCCACCATTCTCGCGTTGAGCCGACGCGCTTCGACGAGTTCGTCCGGCCGGGCCGGGTCGAGCAGGTACACGAGGTGGAAGTTCCCGTCCCCCGCATGCCCCACGAGGAGGACGGGGAAGGGCGTGTTCTCGTGATCGCTCTTCGTCTCGATGATGCAGTCTGCGAGCCTGGAGATCGGCACGCACACGTCCCCGGCCCAGGAGCGGCAGCCGGGCCGGAGCGCGAGGGCGGCGAAGTGCGCGTTGTGGCGGGCCTGCCACAACCGGTCGCGGTCCTCCTGGCGCGTGGCCCATTCGAACCCGCGCCCGCCGCGATCGGCCGCGAGTGCCTCGACGGTTGCGGCCTGTTCGGTGACGTGGCGCTCGCTCTCGCCGTGAAATTCGAACAGCAGCGTGGGGGCGACGCGGTAGCTCGTCTTCGAGTACCGGTTGATGGCATCCATGTGCAGGTCGTCCAGGAGCTCGATGCGGGCGACCGGCACGCCGAGTTGAATGGTCGTGATGACGGTGTCGATGGCGCCCCGAAGCGAGTCGAAGGAGCAGACGGCCGCCGACACCGCCTCGGGCACCGGGTGCAGGCGGAGTGTGACTTCGGTGATGATCCCGAGCGTGCCCTCCGATCCGACGAGCAGGCGCGTCAGGTCGTACCCGGCGGACGACTTCCGCGCGCGGGTCCCGGTCGTGATGACGCGCCCGTCTGCCAGCACGACGCGCAGGGCGAGCACGTTGTCGCGCATCGTGCCGTACCTGACGGCCGTGGTCCCTGATGCCCGCGTGGCCGCCATGCCGCCGATCGTCGCGTCGGCGCCCGGATCGATCGGAAACATGAGCCCGGTGGTCCGCAAGGCGCGGGCCAGCTGCAGGCGCGTGACGCCCGCTTCCACGGTGACGTCCAGATCCTCGGCGCCGACGCGCAGGACCCGGTTCATCTGGCGGAGGTCGATCGTGATGCCGCCCCAGAGGGCCTGCACGTGCCCTTCGAGGGACGTGCCCGCGCCGAACGGCACGATTGGCAGCTGGAAGCGTGCACTGATGCGGACGATGGCCGAGACGTCATCGGTCGTGGTCGGGAAGCAGACGACATCCGGGGCCGCTGGCGGGTGGTACGACTCGCCGTGGCTGTGATGCTCCCGGACGGCGTCGGCGTCGCTGCACCGCGGGCCGAGCAGCGCTTTGAGCTCGCTGATCGCCGCACTCACGTCTGACGCGCTGCGGATGGTGGACATGGTGGTCCCGCGCCGGGTTACGACTCGATCCTGATCAGTTCCACGTCGAAGACGAGCATCCCCTTCGGGGCGCCGGGCTGCCCGCGATACGCGAGCGCCTCCGGAATCCACAGGCGCCGGATCTCACCCTCGACCATCAGCTGGACGCCCTCGGTCCACCCGGCGATCACCTGGTTCAGGCCGAACGTGATCGGCTCCTTTCGCGCGACGGAACTGTCGAACATCTTCCCATCGGTCGTCCATCCCGAGTAGTGCACGCGCACGCGCGAGCTCGCCTGCGGGCGGCGCGTGCCCGCGCCGGGCACCTGGACCTTGGTGACGAGGCCTGTCGGAGTTTTCACAGCATCGGCCGGCGGGGCGGCCACGTCAGCAGGCGCGGGGATCATGCTCATGTCCTTTCAGTTGTGCCAGGGCCGCGGGTCGCGACACGCGATCGGTGGACCGGAGGCGACTCACGGTGCGGCCACGAAGTGCTTCAGGACCGCCTCTTTCAGCAGGGCGGGCGGAAGGAGGCCCTGCCCGAGGATGTAGTCGTGGAAGTCGCGTGCGTCGAAGCGGCTGCCCATGGCCCGCTCGGTGGCGGACCGGAGCTCCTGCAGCTGCGTGTAGCCATAGAAGTACGACGTCGCCTGACCGGGTGATCGGAACATGTAGCGCTCGAGTTCCGATTCCGTCATCGCCGGCGACAGGCCCACGTCCTCGCGCAGCACGCGGCGCGCCTCGTCGGGTGTCACGCGGCCCATGTGCAGCTCGGGATCGAGAAACGCGCGCGCGGCGCGCAGCAGCCTGAACTGCAAAGAGATCAGCTGGCCGTCGGCGGGCATGTACGGCAGCATCATCCACTCCGCGTACAGCCCCCAGCCTTCGACGTTGGTGCTGTTGAAGGCAAACACCGCGCGGGGCACCGACACGCCGGCTTCGATCATCTTCGCGAACTGCATTTCGTGCCCCGGACGCGCCTCGTGCGCCGTCAGCGTCCACGAAGCCGCGGCGAACGTGAAGTCGTCCAGGCGTCCTGCGCCGGCAGCCGCGCCGGGCGCCGACGGGACGTTGAGCGGCAGCACGAACTCGCCGAGCTCCCCCGTGTTTCCGAGCAGCCGCGGCGGCCGCATGTTCGGGGCCGGCGTCTGGGCCGCTTCCGCGTCGCTGGCGATGCGGATCCGCGCCGCGCGCTCCGGCAGCGTCACGAGCTTCTCCTTCCGCACGATCGCCTCGATCTCTTCGAGCCGCTTGCGGTAGTGCGGCAGGATGGCATCGCCGACGAGCTGCTCCTTTTTGAGCGCCCGGATCACCTCGCGGTAGTCCCGCGTCTGAAGCCCGCGCGCGCGCGCGACCTGCGGCGCAAGCCGCTCCATCTCGCTCTGGATCTCCCGGAAGGCCCCGTGCGCCAGCTGGGCGAGAGGCTCCGGCGCCAGGGCCACGCCGACCTGTTCGAGCTGGAACGCGTAGATGTCGGCGGGCAGACGGAAGTCGTTCCGTGCCTTCGGGAGAACTTCCGCGCGCACGAACTGCTCATAGGAAGCCAGCTGCTCCCGGACCTTGTCGAAGGGTTCGCGCCAGCCGTCGGGCGTGTACTGCTGGAAGAGTTTCTCCATGCCCCCGATGAGGACGGATCCGTTTGCGAGATCCCGCTCGACTTGCGACCGCGCGGGCGCGAGGAGCTTCGGATCCGCGAGCCGCGCGCGCGTCAGTTTCATCGCCTGTATCGCAATCGGCTCCCGCCCGTCGGCCAGCCCCGCGTACTTGCGCACCCGCTCGACCGCGGCGGCGCGGCGGTCCGGTTCCACCTGCGCATCGAGCAGCGACCGGACGCCGCGGTAAACCAGGGCGGTCACGTCGGTGTACGGCAGCAGACGGTCCTCGTCGAGCCGCAGGCCGTGCAGCTGCTTCTCCGCCGAGTGCACGAGAATCTCCAGGTCCTGGCGGACGAGCGGATCCGGCTCCGCGCCGAGCAGCGTGTTCAGACTGGCGAGCGCCGCCTCGGTCGCCTGCCGCTGCTGCACGAGCGAGTCCGGCGTGAGGCGCGTGACCTCTCGATCGAGCCCGGCCACGCCAAGCTCTCCGGCCCCCTCGGGCGCGAAACGCGCCAGGACGTCGAGAAGCACCTGTGCGTGCCTGTTGCTGGTTTCAATCCACGCCCGCGGTCCCACGGGCGCCTGGCCGGACACGCCTCGTGCGTGGACACCGTGGGCAGCAGGACATCCGACGAGCAGCAGGAAACTCAGAAGACCGGTGCGCATCATGCGAGTCTATTTCATCCCGACCTCCTCCGGCAGACCGCGCAGCACGGTATAGTGCTACGCCATGAGACACCTGCTGCTGTGCGTCCTCTTCGCAGGGTTATCCGTTGTCGGCGCGGCGGCTCCCCGGCCTCTGCAATCCGCCCCGTTGAAGCTGGCCATCGCCGGCCTGGTGCACGGCCATGTCGCCGGGTTCCTGAAATCCGCACAGGCCCGGAAGGACGTCGAGATCGTGGGGATTTTCGATCCCGACACGGCGCTCCAGCAGAAGTACGCCGCCCAGTTCAGCCTGGACGCGTCGCTGTTCTTCGCCGACCTCGGGGCCATGCTCGACCGCACGAAACCTGAAGCGGTCGCGTCGTTCACCAGCACGTACGACCACCCGGTCGTCGTCGAGGCCGCGGCCGCGCGACACCTCGATGTGATGATGGAAAAGCCCCTGGCGGTGAGCATGGACCATGCCCGGAGGATCGCCCGCGCGGCGACGGCGGGCGGCGTCGAGATCCTCGTGAACTACGAGACGACCTGGTATCCGAGCCATGCCGCGATGTGGAAGCTCCTCAAGGAGGAGCGCGCCGGAGGAGAGATCAGGAAGATGGTGGCGCTCGACGGCCACCGCGGTCCGAAGGAGATTGGCGTCGGCCCGGAATTCCTCACGTGGCTGTCGGACCCGGTGCGGAACGGGGCGGGCGCACTGTTCGACTTCGGCTGCTACGGCGCGAACCTGATGACGTGGATGATGGACAACCAGCGCCCTGTCTCCGTGCTGGCGCTCACCCAGCAGTTCAAGCCCGCCATCTATGCGAAGGTAGACGACGAGGCGACCATTCTCCTGGAATATCCAAAGGCGGAGGGCATCATCCAGGCGTCGTGGAACTGGCCGTTCGACCGGAAGGACTTCGAGGTGTATGCCGAGCGCGCGATCGCGGTCGGCAGCCGCAACGCGCTTCGCGTGCGCGTCGGATCGGAGCCGGAGCACGCCGTGACCCCCGACCCGCGCGCAGCGGACGAACAGGACTCGGTGTCGCACCTGCTGGCTGTCGTCCGCCGCACCCGCAAGCCGAACGCCCTGTCGTCGCTCGAGAACAATCTGATCGTGACCGAGATCCTGCAGGCCGCGCGCGACTCCGCCCGGACCCACGCCCGTGTCCTCCTCGGCGGAGCGCGGTAGCGCCGTTCAGTACGTGGCGCGGCCGCCGCTGATGTCGAATACCGCGCCCGTGGAAAACGAGCACTCCTCGGACGCGAGCCAGCAGACGAGCGCGGCAATCTCGTCGGGTTCGACGAACCGCCCCATCGGAATCCGCGACCGCATGTACTCGATGTGCTCCGGGCTCATCTGCGAGAAGATTTCGGTGTTGGCCGCGGCCGGCGTCACGCAGTTGACGAGGACGTTCCGGCCGGCGAGCTCCTTCCCGACCGACTTGGTGAACCCGATCAGTCCGGCCTTCGACGCGCTGTAGTGCGACGCATTCGGGTTCCCTTCTTTCCCCGCGATCGACGCGACGTTCACGATCCGGCCGTAGCCCGCCGTGAGCATGTGCGGAATCATCGCGCGGCACGTCAGGAAGCAGCCCACCAGATTGACGTCAATCACGCGCCGCCAGATCTCCGGATCGAGCTCCCAGGTGAGGCCGTTGCCGCCGGTAATCCCCGCATTGTTGACGAGGATGTCGATCCGCCCGTGGGCCGCGAGCGTGGCCCCGGTCGCGGACTGCACCGAAACGGCGTCGGTGAGCTCGACCCGCCGTGCCGACACCGTGCCGAAGGCCGACAGTTCGCCGCGGGCGGATTCCGTCTTTTCCTCGTCCACGTCCCAGAGCGACACGATCGCGCCGGACTGGAGCGCCCGCCGCGCGACGGCGTAGCCGATCCCGCGGGCCGCACCGGTCACGACCGCGACGCGCTGGTGCAAATCCAGCAGGTTCATGGCGTCGGCTGGCGGCCGCTCCCCCGACGGGCGCGCCCGAACGGCGCGTGATCCCGATACCAGGCCGAAACTGCCATCACGCACGCCCTGGCGGCGCACGCGACGCTGATCAAGACTTGGGCGGAGACAATGGAATCCATGCGGCGGTGGTGCTCGAGAGGATTATCCACGATCCCGCGATCCCCGATCCCGCACTGGTAGAATGACGAATGCCGCGACTCGCGCTCGCCCTGCTGCTCGTCTCCACGTTCGGCGTGGCGATGCGGGCGCAGGACCCGCTCCCAATTGCCCCCGTCGCCCCCCTGCCGCCACCGTTTGCCGACTGGCTGGCGGCGGTTCGTACGGAAGCGGTCACCCGGGGAATCCGGAACGACATCCTCGATGAGGCCTTCGCAGGCGTCGAGCCCCTTGCGCAGATCCTCGATCGGGATCATTCCCAGGCGGAGTTCACCCTCGACCTGGCCGACTATCTGAAGCGGCGGCTCACGGCGGCAACCGTCCGCACGGCGCAGCAGATGTACGGCCGACATCGTGATCTTCTCGGCCGCGTCGGCGAGAAGTACGGCGTCGATCCCCGCGTGGTCGTCGCGGTGTGGGGCCTGGAGTCGAACTTCGGCCGGTTCGCGGGGGTGCGGCCGACGATCCCGACGCTCGTGACGCTCGCATACGACACGCGGCGCGGGGACATGTTCCGCTCGGAGCTCTTCAGCGCGCTGGAGATTCTCAACCGCGGCGACGTCGCGATCGGCGGTCTCAGGGGCTCCTGGGCCGGCGCGCTCGGGCAGCCGCAGTTCATGCCTTCGAGCTATCTCGAATACGCGCAGGATTTCGATGGCGACGGCCGCCGGGACATCTGGACGTCCCAGCCCGATGTGTTTGCGTCCATCGCCTATTACATGCAGCGGCACGGGTGGACCCGAGGGGAGGCCTGGGGACGCGAAATCAAGATTCCCCCCGCGGTTCGAGATCAGTCCCTTGCGATTCCTCGGCGGGAGGCCGGCTGCCGCGCCGAGCGGCTCATGACCTCGGCGCAGCCGCTGAAAGAATGGAAGCGGCTCGGCCTCCGTTCCGTCAGCGGCGGGTCGCTCCCCGCGAGCAGCATGCCCGCCTCGCTCGTCCAGGGTGGTGCGCGCAACTTTCTCGTGTATGCGAACTACGACAGTCTTCTCGCGTACAACTGCGCGCACACCTACGCGCTCAGCGTCGGCCTCCTTGCCGATCGCCTGCACTGACAGGCCGACACATCGAAGTACTCCGCCTCGAAGGCGCCGGAAACACGCGAACACGCAGCGGCGCGGCGAACGTGCCGAACGAAGCCGGTGCGAACGGGAACACGCGCACAGGCTGACCTGAGCCGTACGCGGTGACGACGGGCGGCGCCGGCGCGGATCGGCCGCGAGGCGGCGAACCCTGCGAAACGATCGGCAGCAGTGTCTCGAGCGACTGCCGATCGTTCTCGCCCCTCAGACCCGCGTGATGGTGACGTGGTTCATCACCACGGGCTTGACCGGACGGTCCTGCCGGCCCACCGGCACTGCGCCGATCTTCTGCACGACGTCGAGCCCTTCCACGACCTCACCGAAAACCGTGTGCCGGTTGTCGAGATGCGGCGTAGGGCCGAGCGTGATGAAAAACTGGCTCCCGTTGGTATTCGGACCGGCGTTGGCCATCGACAGGATACCCGGGCCCGTATGGCGGCGAGACGGATGGAACTCGTCGGCGAAGTTGTAACCCGGGCCGCCGGTCCCGGTGCCAAGCCGATCGCCGCCCTGGATCATGAACCCGCTGATCACGCGGTGGAAGATGACGCCGTCGTAATAGGGCGCCTTTTTCTTTTCACTCGTCGTCGCGTCGCGCCACTCCTTGGTGCCTTCCGCGAGGCCGACGAAATTGGCCACCGTGTTGGGCGCTTCCTTGTCGAACAGTCGAACCGTGAACGACCCTTCGGTCGTGTCGAAGCGAGCGTAAGTACCGGGTTCCACGCAATCTCCTTCTGAGCCGGGGCGAGTGCATCTCGGAAATGATGCGCACTGCTGAGGCGGCGCACGGCGACTGCCGCCGCGACGCTGAAATTATAGGCTACCGCGGATGTACGCGACGGCGGGCACGAAGCGGTGAGTGCGGAACGCAGTCGGCCAAGGTGAATGGTGCGTCCACCACGCTTTCGTCCTTCCCGTCGAGGCCGTAGATGGCGTTGAACACGATCGCGCAGTCTTCGACGGATCGGCACATCGGGCCGACCGTGTCCATTGCCCAGCTGAGCGCCATGGCGCCGTGGCGACTCACTCGTCCATACGTGGGCCGCAACCCGGAGGCCCGAGTCCCCCCGCATGCCCACTGTCAGTCGCCTTCAGGCTCATGACTCCCAGGTTCGCAAGACGCACCACCTCGCGTCGCAAATGACAGTAGAATACCCGCGCTCCCTGTCATCTGCGCCCCAATGCCCATTGCCACCAGCGCCATTCGCATCCTGCTCGTCGACGACGACGACGAGTACGCGAAATTCGTGGGCGCGCTGCTTGGGGCGTCGTCCCTGCCCATGATCCTGGCACGGGTGGCCTCAGTCAGCGCGGCGATGGCGGCCCTCGACGAGGGAGAGTTCGACGCCGTCTTGCTCGATCTGGGTCTGCCCGACAGCGACGGCCTTGCGACGATTGATTACCTGCAGGGCAGCCGCGACTTCCTTCCCGTCATCGTCCTGACGGCCACCGACGACGACACGATCGGGGGGCAGGCGGTTCAGCGCGGCGCGCAGGACTACCTCGTGAAGAGCCGGACGGACGCGGAGCTGCTGCAGCGGTCCATCCGGTACGCGTGCGAGCGCGCAGAATGGCGTCGCGATGTGATCCGGCGCGAGGCCGAGCTGCGCCAGGCGCACAAGATGGAAGCCGTCGGGCGGCTCGCGGGGGGCGTCGCCCACGACTTCAACAACGTGCTGACAGCCATCTTCGGCTACGCGGATCTGCTGCTCGATCAGATCCCGTCCGACGACCCCCGTCACGAAGACGTGCAGGAAATCCGCAAGGCCGCCGAACGCGCGGCGGCGCTCACCCGCCAGCTCCTCGCCTTCAGCCGAAAGCAGATGATCCAGCCGCGCGTGCTGAACCTGAACGACGTCGTCGGCAGCCTGCACCCGTTGCTGGCGCGGCTCGTGGGCGAAGACATCACCGTCGGCATCGACAGAACGGAAGACTTGTGGAGCGTGCAGGCGGACCCCGGTCAGATCGAGCAGATCCTGATGAACCTCGCGGCCAATGCCCGCGACGCGATGCCCGAGGGCGGGCGGCTCACCATCGCCACGAAGAACGCGACGGTGGAGGAGGATGACGGGCGGGGACGGCCAGGCTTGCGGGCCGGAGCCTACGTCACCCTGACCGTGTCGGATACGGGCACCGGTGTGCCCGAGAGCGTGCAGGTGCACATTTTCGAGCCGTTCTTCACGACCAAAAGCCAGGGGCAGGGGACCGGACTCGGCCTCGCCACAGTGTATGGGATCGTGAAACAGAACGGCGGCGGGATCTATCTGGAAAGCGAAATGGGGAAGGGGACGCGCTTCCTGATCTACCTGCCGCGGGTCCCCCCGAGCCCTACTTCTTCTCTTTGAAGTCTGGCGGGACCTGGAGGTCCGCCGCCGCGACGCTGGTTGCCACTTCCTGCGTCTCGGCAAAGACGGTGAAGATCGTGGAACGCGGCTTGACCTCGTTGTCCTTCTTGGCGATCTTCCGCGCGAGCATGCCGCCGATGCCGCCACCGCCTCCGGAGCTGCTGCTCTCGGCCTGCTGCGCCATCTGCTCCTTCGACTTGACGACCTCGAACGCCGTCGTCGACGCGAGCGGAGTGCCCTGCAGTTTCGCGCTCTCCTTCGAGAGCCGCTCGGACGCCTGCTTCAGCATCGGGTAGGTCGCGACCACCATCGCCATCTGCTCGGCGGACATGCCCATGGCGTCGGGACCCTCGAGCTGTTTCCAGTAGCGCACGTCGAAGTCGCGGAGCTCCTTGAGCGCGGCAATCTGCGGGCCGAGCCACGAGTCCGCAGTCATGACGAAGCCGCCGCTGTCCTCGAGCAGCTTGCCCTTCTCGCGGAGCGTCACGGTCATGATGACCTCGCGGGTGTCGTAGCCGGCGAGCTGCTTCTTCTGTCCGGTTTCCTTCACGTCGAAGTCGACCTCGAGCTCCTTGTCCGGCTTCTCGGCCTTTTCAGGCTTGTTACTCTCCCCGGCGTGCTCGCGGGCGTCCTTTTCCGCTTTCTCCTTCGCTTCCTTCATGCGGCGGCGCAGTTCGTCGAACGTCGTGACTTCGTACGTCTTCTTCTTCAGATCGAGGTCGTATACCTTTTCCTCGGACAAATCGACAATCTGCCCGGTGGTCTCGTTCATCGTCGACTTCCGGTTACCCTTGACGGCCGTCGTCGCGACGACGCCTTCCTTGGCGGCCTTGCCGCCGAAGAGATTCATCATCCGGCCGATGATGCCCTCGATTTTCACCTGCGACGTCTCGCGCGTTTTGACCTCGGCCAACGCAGGCCCGGCCGTCAGGATGACGATCGGCAGCGCCAGGGCACAGGAAATCAGCAGACGTTTCATCACACATCCTCCAGAAGGGATCCGACCAGCGTTTCGTGCGCCATTGTAATCCGCGCCGCAGGACGCCGCGGCGCGAGTATCGCAGAGCTGGTCCGTTCGCGGGCTGTCCGCGGCCGTCGAGTCCCAGCCGCGGGGATATATAGTGGTCGAACCCATGACCGACGCTGCCGTGTCCGAACGCGCTGCCCCAGCCGGAGGCATTCGCGTCGGCATTTCGGCATGTCTGCTCGGCCAGCAGGTTCGTTTCGATGGCGGGCACAAGAAGGACGCGTTCCTGACGGACGTGCTGGCGCCGCACGTCGAGTGGGTGCCGATCTGTCCCGAGGTCGAAGTGGGCATGGGGACACCCCGCGAGACGCTGCGCCTCGTGCGTGAGAACGGGCGCATCCGGATGGTGACGACCCGATCGGCCTTCGATTACACGGACGCGATGACAGGGTGGAGCCGGCGCCGTGTCGAGGCGCTCGCCGGCGAGGACCTCGACGGCTACGTGCTGAAGAAGGACTCGCCGAGCTGTGGCATGGAGCGGGTGAAGGTGTATGGAAGCGACGGGCCCGGCGTTCGCGACGGCCGAGGGCTCTTCGCCGGCGCGCTGCTCGCACGCCTGCCCCTGCTGCCGGTGGAGGAGGAAGGACGGTTGTGCGACGCGCGGATCCGCGAGAACTTCATCGAGCGCGTGTTCGCATATCGGCGTCTGAAGGATCTGTTCGCGTCGCGATGGTCGATTGGCGCACTCGTTCGATTCCATACCGTTCACAAGATGTCGCTCCTCGCGCATTCGACCACGGCGTACCGCGAGCTCGGACGCCTGGTCGCCGGGGCGTCGCAGCTCGCGCGGCAGGACTTGCGGAGCCGCTACGAACAGCTGTTCATGGCAACGCTCTCGAGCCCCTCGACGACGCGCCGGCATACGAACGTGCTCAGCCACATGGCGGGATACCTCAAAGACAAGCTCGACCCGGCGTCGCGGCAGGAGCTCGTCGGGTGCATCGAAGAGTATCGGACCGGCCTCGTTCCGCTGATCGTGCCGCTCACGCTGATCAAGCACCACGTCAGGGTGCACGACGTGGAGTACCTCGCCGGGCAGCTGTATCTGCAGCCCCACCCTCGAGAGCTGATGCTCCGCAATCATGTCTGAGTGTGGATTGGGGATTGAGGATTCGGGGCCGAAGCTGTTCTCACCTCCCCATCCTCACCGCCAGCGCAATCAGCAGGACCGCGTTGGCGATGTGCCCGGTCCAGCAGATCC
>JANMCN010000174.1:0-55370 GCA_031361295.1 Acidobacteriota bacterium
GCCGCCGGCCGCGGCCGCCCCGCGAGCCAGCCTCGGCCCGGTGTACGACCTGCCCACTGGTGCGCTCCACCCCGGCACCAACACGATCACGGTTCGCATTCAGAACACCCGCAACGAGGGCGGGTTCGTCGGCGCGCCGGAGTCGCTGTTCATCGACGCCGGCGACACGAAGGTTCCTCTCGCGGGCCCATGGAGGTATCGCGTGGAGCGGCAGACGAACGCGGGCGCGCTCTATGCGAAGCCCGGAGAGCTTGCCGCCCACCTCGCATTCACCGTTGAGGGCGGGACCGCCGGGGCCGCCGGGGCCGCGCTGCCGCCCCCCGTGTCACAGGCGCCCGACGTCGTGTTGCGCCTCGCCGTGATTCCCGGCCAGATGAAGTTCGACCGGACGGAGTTCACCGTGTCGCCGGGTCAGCTCGTCGAGGTGGTCTACACCAACCCGGATCTGCTGCAGCACAACTTCGTCCTCGGCACGGCGGGGTCGCTGCCCCAGCTCGGGCAGGCGAGCGACAGGCTCGCCTCGTCGCCCACGGGACTCGCGCAGCAGTACGTGCCGGACATCCCGCAGGTGATGTTCTCGACGAAACTGCTCGAACCGGGACAGACGATCACGTTCCAGTTCAAGGCCCCCGCAGCGGTCGGACAGTATCCCTACGTCTGCACGTTCCCCTCGCACTGGCAGATGATGAACGGCGTCCTCAACGTCGTGACCTCCCAGCCGGGCGGCCGCGGCGGTCGCGGCGGCGCGCCTGCGCCCACACCCGGGCGCGCGGGAGGGCAGTAGCGGCGATTGGAGGAACGACCAGAACGTCTGAACGTCGAGGGCTGAAAGCCGAACCGACGTCAGGCTTCAGCGCTCAGCCTTCGCGGCGGCGCTGGTCGCGGCCGCGCTAGACTGGGGAGTCATGCACGCATCGGCCCGATGCTGCGCCGCACTCATCGCCGTCACGGTCGTGGCACCCGGCAGCTCCGGAGCGCCAGGAACCCTGCACGGTCAGGCGCCAGGGCCAGGTGCTGTCGTGGCCGTCCCGGGCGCAACGGCGTCCGACGACCCGCCGGTGCGAATCGACGCGATCGTGACGGACGCGCGTGGCCGGCCCGTGCCGGGGCTCGGCGTACTGGACTTCGAGCTCCTCGAAAACGGCGCCGCGCGAACCGTCGCCGGTGTCGAATTCCGGAGTCTGACTCGCAGCGATTCGGCGGCCAGTCCCATCGGGAGCGAGGCGGACGAAGCGCGTGCGGCCCGCCAGCCCGGCACCCGGGTGTTCGCGTTCGTTCTCGACGAGTTCCATGTCACGCCTGGTGCAAGCGCGGATCGCGTTCGCGACGTCGTGTCGCGGTTCATCGACGAACAGCTCCAGCCGCAGGACCTTGCGCTGATCGTGAGGCCCCTCGACCCGCTGACGGGTCTCCGCTTCACGCGGGACCGCCCAACCCTCCACGCCGCTCTGGCGTCGTTCACCGGACGCAAAGGCGACCTCGCGCCACGCAGCCGGTTCGAGGAACAGTTCATCGGCAGCGCGCCTGCCGCGGTCATTGCGGCCCGGGCGCAAATCGTGACCGCCGCGCTGCGGGAGCTGACGCTCCGGCTCGGCGAGTTGCGGGCAGACCGCGGGGTCGTCGTCCTCTTCAGCGAGGGGCTCCGGGATCCCAGCGCGCTCCGCGCGGGCCGGGGTCAGGACCTGCAAGGCGTCGTGCGCGCGTCGAGCCGCTTCCATTTGTCGATATACACGTTCAACCCGGCGGCACGCGGGTCGGATGCGGCGCCGGAGACGGCGCCCGAGCCGGTGATCGGGAGCCTCGGGTGGCTGGCCGCGCAGACTGGCGGACGGGCTGTGTCGGATGGGACGGATCTCGGCGCAGGCGTGGCGCTCATGGCGCACGACCTGGCCGCGTACTACGTCATCACGTGCCGTCCGTCGGAGGCCGACGGCAGGTTTCATCCCGTTGAAGTCCGGACGACGCAGCGCACAGCCGAGGTGCGCGCGCGGCCGGGGTATTGGGCGCCGCTCGGTGAGGAATGGCGCGCGCTGCTGAAGGCGGGCTCGGTCGCGCCCATCTCGACACGACCGCTGCACCGCAGCGCGATCGTCGAAACCTGGGTGGGCCTCTCATCGGATCCTTCCGGGCGCGCCCGGATGGTCGTCAGCTGGGAGCCGCGGACGTCGGCGGGCTCAGCGGTTGCGGTTGTCGTCCGGGCGCGCACGACGACGGGTGCGGCGCTGTTCGAGGGACGGCTTGCCCCTGCCCGGGGAGGTTCACAGGGCCAGGCCGACAGTGCGCGATTCGACGTGCCCGCCGGACGCGTGGAGCTCGACTTGTCGATTGTGGACGTGCAGGGGAAGGTCCTCGACACCGAGCTGCGCGACGTCGAGGTGCCGGATCTCCGGACCCAGAGGCGCGGCCCCGTGCTGCTGTTTCCGGAAATCGTCCGCACCCGCACGCTGCGAGACTTTCGCGCGGCGGCGGCGGATCCGGATGCCGCCCCGTCATCGCTTAGAGTGTTCGCCCGTGGCGATCGATTGCTGATCCGTGTTCCCGCCTATGACGCCGGCGGCGCCGCGGTGACTGTGTCCGCGCGCCTGCTGAACGAGCGCGGCGAAACCATGCGGGACATCGAACGCGCGGACAGTCCGGCCGATGGCGACGTCGTGCAGTTTGCGTTGCCGCTGTCCTGGCTGGTTCCGGGTCAGTACCTGATCGAGCTCGCCAGAGCGAATGCGAACGGAACGGTGAAGGAGCGAGTCGCGTTCAGGGTCCGAGGCTGAAGGCCCTTGCCCTCCAGGCGGCCGCATCGTTCGCCACGACCTGTGGTCTTCGCCTGTCAGACGCTGCGGAGACGTGCGGCTGCGCGCTCGAGAGTTTCGTCCTTCTTGGCGAAACAGAATCTCAGGACGGGCGGCGCTGGGGAATGCGTGAGGAACGGCGAGGTCGGGATGGACGCGACGCCGTGTTCGCGAGTGAGCCGCACGGCGAACTCAGCGTCGGCCTCGTCCGTGATGGCGGAGTAGTCCATCAGCTGGAAGTAGCTGCCGCGGCTCGGCAGCGGCGTGAAGCGAGACCCCTCCATGAGGGACAGGAACAGGTCGCGCTTCCGCTGGAAGAAGGGCCCGAGCCCGGCGAGCCCCCGCAGATCCCCGAGAAAATCTGCCAGCGCGAACTGCACGGGGGTGTGCGTCGAGAACGCGACGAACTGGTGCACCTTGCGGAATTCGGCCGTCAGCGCCGCCGGCGCCACGGCGTAGCCGACCTTCCAGCCGGTCACGTGGTACGTCTTGCCGAACGAACCGATGATGAAACTGCGCGCGGCGAGCTCCGGGTATCGCGCCATGCTCTCGTGCTGAACGTTGTCGAAGATGATGTGCTCGTACACCTCGTCGCTGAGGATGAGGATGCTCGTCCCGGAGACCAGTGCCGTCAGCTGCCCTATGTCCGCGGGAGTCAGCACGGCGCCGGCCGGATTGTGCGGTGAATTCAGGAAAAGGAGCCGTGTCCGGGATGTGACGGCCGAGCGGACCGCGTCCCAGTCAATCGCGTACTCCGGATAGGTGAGCGGGACGATGACCGCAGTGCCGCCACTCAGTTGTATGGCCGGCACATATGAGTCGTAACACGGCTCGAGCACGATCGCTTCGTCGCCCGGGTGCAGCACGGCGGCGACGGCCGCAAAAATGGCCTCCGTCCCGCCGGACGTGACCGTGACCTCCGTGTCGGGGTCGTAATCGCGCTGATGCAGCCGCGTATATTTCGCGGCGATGGCTTCCCGCAGCGGAAGGACGCCCGGCATGGGCGCGTACTGATTGCGGCCCGCCCGCATGTGCCGGGCGACGGCTTCGACGAGCGCCGGGTCGCAGTCGAAGTCCGGAAAGCCCTGCGACAGGTTGATCGCGCCAAGCTCCGACGCCATGCGCGACATGACGGTGAAGATCGTTGTGCCCACCCCGGGGAGCTTCGACTCGAGTCTGACGGGCGAATTCATAACGGCTCGAAGCAGCCGGTCGCGACGTTCTTCACGACAGCGTCCCACGCGAAGTGCTGCCCGTTCATCGCCACGTAGACACCGGGGGACAGCACCTGCACGAACGACAGCGCGCTGCCGAGATTGAAGAGCCCATCGGAACTGCCGAACGCGTAAGGCACCATCGCGCCGGTGAGAACAATCGTCTTCGCGTCGAGGGCGGCTTCCGCGAGCGCGCGAGCGGTCTGCACCATCGTGTCGGTCCCGTGCGTGACGACGACAGCGGTCTCGGCGCTTGCGCGCGCTCGCGCGACGATGCGCGCGCGCCCCTGGTCGTCGAGCTCCAGACTGTCGATCATCGTGACGGTCTCGATGGCGACGTCGAGACGACACCGTCCGAGGCGGAGCATTTCGGGCAGATGGGTATCCCGAAAAAACAGGCGCCCCGTGAGTTCGTCGTACTCCTTGTCGAAGGTGCCGCCGGTGACGAGGATGCGGATGTTCATACAACTATGTGATGGGTCGTGGTCGCGTCCCCCGGGCGTCGATGACAGAACTGCAGGCACCCGACGAAAACGGCACGTCAGACCGGTCACCCCATTGTAGTGCGGGGCGCCCGGGAGTCCGCTCCAAACGGGTCTCTGTCAGTCACTTACGGCTGTGAGTGCGCCGGCACGGCGGCTGCGGCATCCCGCTTGCCTCCGAGGATGGCACCTGAGGAGGTCATTGATGTTCGCTATGGCAGCTATTCTGATCGGCGTCGTGGGTGTGATCTACGTCCGCCGCCGCAGCACGCGCAAGAAGCAGACGGTCTAACGATCAGGAAGACTCGTTCAACCGACACAGGATGATCCGCCGGCTCGGCGGAAGGTCGGCGGGGGCGCGCCCACGATCTGCGCGGCGCTCGAAGGACCGGCCGAGAGCGTCGCGCCCATCCTCCATCCGTCTTCCGTCTCGCACGGCTGACAGGCCGCCTTCGCCGGCCTCCCTGTCGTCAGGCCACCGCGCGCACGCGCAGTGCGCCGAGCGCCGCCACCACGACCAGGTAGCAGACCGTCACGATCGACAGTGACATGAACACGCTGTAGGCGCCGCGGCCCATCAGGTCGTAGACACTGAACGCGATCGTTGCCACTGCCGCCGCGGCGGCGACTCGGACAGATGGCGGCAGCCGGTCGCCATAGTTCACCAGGTACATGATCGCCGGCGTGGACACGAGGAAGACGTAATCCCATCCCTGGGGCGACAGCAGCGGGATGCACGTCAGCAGCAGCGCGCTCTCGAGCCCCTCGGGGAACGGCACGTGGCGACGCTTCATGAACACGACCACGGAGGCGCCGAGAATCAGCAGAGACGCGCCGAGCGCCAGTGCGGCCGCCACGGGCCCTCCGCCGAGCCATTTTGCGAACATCGCCGCCACCGAGACGTTGTCGGCATTCGTGAGGTTCGGCGCCGTCGATCCGGTGACGGTTCTCCACCAGGCCCGGTGCAGCTCGAGGTTGCCGGTGAACCCGTAAACGAGCGCAGGCAACAGCAGGATCACCGCGAGCGTCGCGAATGCCGCGACTGCCGATCCCCACCGTCGCCGCGCCACGAGCCATGGCAGGAAGATGACGGCGTAAGGCTTCACGACCACAGCGAGCGCGATGAGCACGCCGGCAGTGCGCTCGTGTCCGCGCCGGAGCGCGACGACGGCGCCCACGACGGTCACGGCCAGCAGCCCGTTCACCTGGCCGAGCACGACTTCGTGCGCAAAGAATTTTGCCATCGCCACGACCGTCACCGCCACGAGCACCCACAGCGGCCGTCTTCGTTCGGGCAGGATTCGCGCGCTGAGGGCGACGAGCCCCGCGAGAAGCGCGATGGACGCGAGGTACCAGGCCCCCTTGGCGACCGGCAGCGGCACGGCCCCCCCAGGAATCGCCAGCACCGCAAACGCCGGGAGGTACTTGAACTGGTAGTGCTGGTCTTCGACGCGGTACAGAGGCTCACCCGCACGGGCCCGGACCGCCGCCCTCCAGTAGACCTCGAGGTCCGGCATCTTTCTGGACGCCTTGCCGGCGAACAGCAGCGCGAGAATGACAATCCCCAATGCGCCAAGCGCGTGCGGTGACACCCGCCTCGTGGTCGATGCCACTAGGGCTTCCGCGAGAGCGCGGCCTCTGGAGACATGCCGTCAACCATATCGCAGTCCTCCCTGCCGGGAGGCTTCCACGTCCAACGGTGCACGGCCGCATCACGGTCGGGGGTCAGAGCGCCGTCGGGCCGGCTGACCTGAGGCGCGCACGTGACCTGACCCGCGTCCCGCGTGATAACCTGCCTGCAAGGAGACCGTCAACCGCCTTGCCGACCGCACCCCCCGACAACACCGAAGACCGACTGCCGCGCCGGAGCCTGCTGCCTCCGTCGTACGAGCGGACGCTCGGGCACGCCAAGCGCATCGAGCTCGCCGCGGACAGGCCCATCCGCGAGCGGAACAAGGTCAGTTACCGGATCGCCCACTGGCCGATCTGGATCTGGGTGTTCTTCATCGCACCCGGTCCGCTCACGTTCGACCTGTTCTACAGGGGATTCGACTCGCGGATGGCGCTGTGGCTGGGCGCCGTGCTGTTGGGCACGGGTGTGGCGGGTGTGCGCGGGCGGCTGCCCGGTGTCGAGCCGCGCCCGTACATCATCCGCTTCACGGAGGACCGGCCGAACCCGTTATACCGGCGCATCTGCTACACGCTGGCCTGGAGCGAAGTGATCGCGTTTGCGCTGCTGAACACCACCGGCCTCGTGATGGCCATCGTCACGGGCGCGTGGCGCATGCGCCAGTTGTACGACGCCGCGTATTTTCCGATCGTCGTGACGGTCTGGGTGCTCGGCGCACTGGGCCAGCTGCCGCGAGTGAAACGGTCCACGCAGAACGAGGGACACGAGCGCCGGTATTTCTACGGGTCCGTATGGGCGGTCTGCATCGCTCAGCCGATTCTGTGGTTCCTCTGGCGGGCGCTGCCACGGTCGACGGCGTCGGACGCCGTCAAGCTGGCGGTCTTCGTGGGGACCCTCGCATACGTCGGCAACATGGCGAGACAGGGCCTGTTGCCCCGAACCCGCCCGATCGTGCCCGGGGAGCTCGCGGTCTCCGACTGAGCTCGCGCCTGCGCGCGGGATGAGCCGTGGGTCAGCATCGGATGCGATTTCAGCGCTGAGAGCGAGGTGCCATGAGCGCGACGCAACTGGATCAGCAGGGCCTCATCGTCGCGTGTCCGTCCTGCGGGCAACGCAACCGCGTCGCGTATGCCGCGCGCCACGCACGATGCGGACGCTGCAAGACAGCCATTCCTCCTGCGGCTGAACCGGTGGAAGTGCCAGACGAGCGTGTCTTCGACGCCTTGATCACCGGCGCCGCGCAGCCCGTGGTGGTCGACTTCTGGGCCCCCTGGTGTGCACCATGCCGTATGGTGGCGCCGGAGCTCGAGCGCGTGGCCGCGGCGAATGCCGGCCGCTTCATCGTCGCCAAGGTGAACACCGACCAGGTGACGGCGCTCGGTGAGCGGTTCCGGATCCGGTCCATCCCGACGATGGCGGTGTTCCGCGGCGGTCAGGAAGTGGCGCGCACGACCGGGGCCATGCCCTCTGATCAGATCGAAGCCTTCATCCGCACTGCGACGGCCGCGTCGTAGCAAGCCTGCGCCTGTGGGTGCCGCGGGCCGGTGCGCCCTGCCCGTTCCCGCGGTGCTAGGATGGGCCCATGCTCCGGCCGCACGTGAGCCCCGCTGCCGACCTCGCCCATAGGTTCGGCGCCTTCGTCCTCGAACGCCATCCATTCGGCGCGGCCGCCGCCATGGACGCCTTTGAAGAAAGTGGCGGCCTCGACGCGCACGCCGCGATCGAGATCGAAAGGGTCCGCGCGGCTATGGCCCCGGCGCTCGCCGCCCGCCTGCAGACGCTCGCACCGCGCGACCACCCTGAAACCACCCCGGGCGTCTCCGGCGACCGGCGCTTTGCCGCCGCCGTTGCCGAACTCACGGAGGCGTGCGAGGGGTTCCTCCGCAGAGCCGCGATTCGCGCGTCGCTCACGCCTTCAGAGCGGCTGGAAATCCTGCGGGGCATGCTCCTGACGCGGGCGACGGACAATCGCCTGAAGACATTCTTCACGAGCGGCGAGGTCCGGTACCGTGATGCCCCGTTTCAAGGGAAAGGCTTTCGCTCCCTGGGGCAGGAGGCGATCTATGCCGCCGGAATCAGGCTGCGGCGGGGCGCCGCGTATCACGTGGACGGTCGATGGGTCGGCGACGTCATCGCCCCTGTCATCCGGGACCTGGGCGTCGCACTCGCGATGCGGCCCGAGCCCGACACCATCAGGATGGTGCTCTCGGCGCAGATGGCGAAAGCGGGCCCTCCGATGGGTGGCAAGGATCTGCACTTCGGCGATTTGAGCCGGGGCATCCTCCCCGCGGCGGCGCCGCTGGCCATCGGCAGTCTGACGATCGCCGGCATGGCGTTCGCGTTCGCCCGGGAGGGACTCGGCCGCGTGGCGTTGTCATTCATCGGGGAAGGCGGGTCGTCGCTCGGCGAGTGGCACGAAGCCATCAATCTCTGTGCCGCCCGGCGGCTCCCGACGGTTTTCTGCGTCCAGAACAATCAGACCGCTCTCTCGACGCCCGTCCGTGAGCAGTCGGCGGTCCGGGTGTTTGCGGACAAGGCCGCGGGCTACGGTGTGCCGGGCATCACCCTGGACGGCACCGATCCTGACGAGATCGCCGGCGCGTTCGGGTGGGCGGTCGAGCGCGCGCGCGCGGGGCTTGGGCCGGCGCTCATCGAGCTCGTGTCGATGCGCATGTGCGGCCACGCCCATCACGACGACATGCTCTACCTGGGGAGGGACGCTCAGCCGTCCTGGGCGTACCCGGCGCTCGCGGACGGGTACGCCGACGCGGGTCTGTTCGCGTACTGGGCGGCCCGCGATCCCATCGTCACGTACGCCGCGCGTCTGGAGGCGGCGGGCATCATCGAGCCCGGCGCACTCGACGGTCTGAAGTCGGAGGCCGAAGCCATCGTGGAGGCGGAGGCGTCGAGTGTCGTCGCCGCGCCGTGGCCGGCTCCCGAGGATGCAGGTGCCGGCGTGCTGGCCGGGGAACCGCCACGCGTGCGGCGAGAGCCGCTCGAGCCGCCCGCGCCGGTCGAGGGGGACGCGGACCGGCTGCCCGCCCTGGAATTGATGGCGCCGTTCGATCGGAAGGGCAGCACGTTCCTCGAAGGCGTCTCGCTCGGTGTCCGGGACGCCCTCGCCGCGGACCCGTCCGTGTTCGTGTTCGGCGAAGACGTGGGCGGCCGCTACGGCAACGCATTTCTCCTGTTGCGGCCGTTGCTCGAGGAGTTCGGCGATCGGATCCTGAACTCTCCGCTGGCCGAGGGGGCGGTGCTCGGGGTCTGTGTCGGCGCGGCACTGGCAGGGCAGCGGCCCATCGGAGAAATGCAGTTCAATGACTTCGTGGCGACGGGATTCAATCAGCTCGTCAACAACGCCGCGAAGATTCGGTACCGATGGGGCGGGAGCGTGCCCATGGTACTCCGCATGCCATGGGGAGGGCTGCGACACGCGGGCCCCTACCACAGCCAGAATACCGAGGCGTGGTTCTATCGCACGCCCGGTCTCAAGATCGTGGTCCCGTCCACGCCGTCGGACGCGCGCGCGCTGATGGCCAGCGCGGTTGCCGACCCCGATCCCGTTCTCTACTACGAGCACATCGCGCTCTATCGCGATCCCCGCATCAAGCAGGTGCTCGACTCTCCAGGGCTCCGATCCGTTCCGATCGGAAAGGCGGCGCTGCGGAGAGAAGGCGGCGACCTGGCGGTGATCTCGTACGGGGCGTACGTCCACGTCGCGATGCGCCTGGCCGATCGCCTCGGGGCCGATGGCATCGAGGCGTCGGTGCTCGATCTGAGGACTCTCGCGCCGCTCGATCGCAGGGCCGTCCTCGCGGTGGCCAGGCACTGCCACCGTGTGCTGATCGTTCACGAGGATTCCCGCACGGGGGGCATCGGCGAAAGCGTTGCCGCCATCATCCAGGAGGAGGCGTTCGAATGGCTCGACGCCCCCGTCCGGGTGATTGGCGCGCTCGACACCCCCGTCCCGTACTCTCCGCCGCTCGAACACTACTTCCTGCCGGGAGAGGACGAAATCGAACGGGCCGCGCGGCTGCTGGTGCGCTACTAAGATAGGAACTGTTTCCGGCTTCCAGCTTCCAGCCCCCAGCTTCCAGCCCCCAGCTTCCAGCCCCCAGCTTCCAGCTTCCAGTTCTCAACGAACCCCGACCCTGACGACACCCGAGGCGGTGTGTCCCAGATCGCGCATCGAAGTGTCATTCTTGACACAACTCTCAGAACCTGTCACAATCTCAACCGTTCTCCCCCCCAACTCGATCCCCCCTGCCGCCCGTGGCTCGCCATCCCCGGGAATGGGCGTGCTGTGACTCACGGGGCGAAGCTGTCCCTGTCTCGATTCCATGCGTGCGTCACCCAACCTGAAAATCGCGGCCGGCCGGTCGCTGAGCGCCGCGGGCGCTCATGAGGCCCCTGTGTCGCTGGTCGGCGAGTCGGACGCCGCCCGCCGGGCCCGCGAGGCGCTGGCGCTGGCCGCCGCCCGCCGCACGCCGGTGCTGGTGCTTGCCGAGGCCGGTTGCCGTCCGCAGGACCTGCTGGAGGGGCTGCAGGCGCACGCGCGACGGCGGGGGCCCGTAGTCGCCATCGACAGCGCCGCGGAGCCGGCCGACATCGATGCGCGTCTGTTCGGCGCGCCGTCGAGGCGCTCCGCGGCGGCCGATCTCGAGGCGCTCGGCCGAGGGTCCGCCATTCTGGAGGCGGGATCCGGCACGCTGTTTCTCGACAACGTCGACGAGCTTCCGGCGTCTGCGCAGCGGCGTCTCGCGCGGCTGCTGCGCGACGGCGAGGCCCGCGTGCCCTCCAGGCAGCGGCCCGTCGCACTGTCCTTCCGGCTCGTGGCCTCCACCTCCCACGATCTCGAGACCGACGTGAGGGAAGGGCGATTCCGCGCCGACCTCCTCCGGCGCTTCGCCGCGTGCCGCATCACCATCCCGCCGCTGCGGCAGCGTCCGGGAGACATGGCGGCGATTCTCGACCGCCTGGTGCGGGACGGCGGCGGGGCGCCCCGTACGTTCACGCAGCCGGCACTCACCGTGCTCTCGGTCCTGCCGTGGCTGCACAACATCGACGAGCTCGCCGGCGTCCTCGTCAAGGTGCTCGCGGGCGCTGGTCCGATCGTCACCCAGGAGGATGTGCTCGCGCACGTGCCATTCGACGGGGCCTTCACCCGGTGGGATCTCACGGCCGGTCTTCGGGAGGCCAGGCGGCGGTTCGAGCGCGACTACATCGCCGCCGTGCTCGATCAGCACCAGTGGCGTATGAGCGATGCGGCGCGCGCCCTTGGGCTCGAGCGAGCCAACCTCTATCGAAAAACGCGCCAGCTCGGGATTGCCAGAGCGCCGCGGGCGGAAGTGTCATGAGGTGTCAGCCATGAATGGGCCACGTGTCTGCAAACTGCTCGTCTGCGTCATCGCCGCCGTGTTGACGGCGCCGGCCGCGGTCCTCGCCCAGAGCGCGGATCCCGAACGCCCGACCGTCCGCCTGGGTCCAGTGGAGTTCAGGCCTCGCCTGGCGTTCACCAACGTGGGCATCGACTACAACGTGTTCAACGAACGGGTCAACCCCAAACGGGACTTCACGTTCGTCGCGACTCCCGACCTGGAGGTGTCGCTCCACCCCGGTCGTTTACGGCTCGCGTACACGACGGGGACGGAGTTCGTCTATTTCCGCCAGTACTCCAGCGAGCGAAGCCTCAATCGAAACCTCGGTGCGAGGGCCGACCTGGACCTGACGATTCTGAAGCCGTTCGCCTCGTTCACGTCCGCGCAGACGAGCGCACGCGCGAACTCGGAGATCGACGTCCGTGCCGAGCACCGACCGCGCACATACGCCGCCGGGACGCGGCTCAAGATCGCGTCCCGCACCGAGATGGTCTTCACCGCGCGGGAGGCCCGCGACCTCTACGTCGACGGGGAGGAGTTTCGGGGCATCGATCTCGCGCGAACCCTCGACCAAAAGACCAGGGGCTACGACGCGGCCTTCAACGTGGCCCTCACGCCGTTCACCACCGCGGGCGTCGTCGTCTCGACGGAACAGACGCGGTTCGATCGGTCGCCGCTGAGGAACTCCGACACGCTGCGGATTGTGCCGACCGTGACGTTCAGTCCGCTCGGACTGATCACGGGCACGGCGTCGATCGGGTACCGGCGGTTCAACGGGCTCGACGCCTCGCTGCCGGACTACAGCGGCCTCGTGTCCGCAGGATCGATAGGCATCCTGTTCGTCGGCCGCTACAAGCTCGACACGACGTTCACGCGCGACGTGCGGTACTCATACGAAGACGTCGTGCCGTATTACCTGGTCACGGGCGGCCGCGGGACCCTGGCCGCCCAGGCGTTCGGACAGCTGGAGCTGCGGATCCTGGGCGGGCGGGAGTCGATGGCCTACCGCGGTGGGGTGGCCGCGACGGTCCCCGGAACCGATCGTCTGACCAGCTATGGGAGCGGCGTCGGGTACCGGATCGGCGACCGGGCGCGCGTCGTGGTCGACGTCGAGTTCATCCACCGCCTGTCCGACCGTGACCCCTCGCGCGAATACCGGAACCATCGCATCGCCGCCAGCCTGACCTGGGGAGCATTGAACCGATGAGCACCGTAATACTGATGTTGCTGGTGATGTGGGGGCAGGCTCCCGCAGGCCAGGCGGCTGCGACGGCCACCGCCGCCCCGGTGGTCGCAGATGACTACCTCGTCGGCCCGCAGGACGTGCTGAACCTGACCGTGTTCAACGACGACACGCTCTCACGGCCGGCGCTGGTCGTGGACACAGACGGCACGATCGACTGCCCGTACGTGGGCCGCCAGAAGGTGGCCGGCATGACGACGCGGCAAATCGAGGAGATGCTTCGTCGGCTGCTCGGGCTTCGCAGGGACTCACAGGGCAGGGTCATCGGCGGATACCTGACGAATCCGAACATCAACATCACCGTCAAGGATTTCCGCAGCCAGCGGGTCAACGTGATGGGCGCGGTCAGGAATCCGGGGTACGTCGAGCTCCAGGGCGACCCTACCCTGACCCGGGCACTCTCGCAGGCGGGCTACCCCACGCCGGAATCAGGCTCGTACGTGCAGATCACGCACGACGGGCCGCCGGCGGGCGGTACGGGAGGTCCCGAGCAGGAGCGCATTCCGCGGCAGGAAATCGAGAACGGCCGGGCGAGCAGGCTTCGCCTGCGGCCCGGCGACGCCGTGTTCGTGCCCAACGCCGACAAGTTCTTCATCACCGGCGAGGTGAAGACGGTCGGGCAGCTGGTCCTCAGCCAGGAGACGACGGTGCAGCAGGCCATCATCATGGCCGGCGGCGTGACGGACCGCGCGAACAAGAATCGCGTCCGGATCAGCCGCGTGGTCAACGGCAAGACCGTGGACATCCAGGCCAAGGACACGACGATCGTCCTGCCGGGCGACACGATCACCGTCGCGAGGCGCATTTTTTGACGACCGGGCTGCCTCCGACGCGGGTGCTCCATCTGTGCGCCGGCAATCTGTATGGCGGAGTCGAGCGCATCGTTTCCGAGTGCGCAGCGGACCGGGGGCTGTGTCCGGAGATGTCGCCGACGTTCGCGGTCTGCTTCGAAGGCCGGCTCTCCGAGGAGATCGACGCGTCGGGCGCCCCGTGCGCCCGTCTCGGCGCGGCCAGGCTCAGCCGTCCATGGACCGTCGTGCGGGCGCGCCGCCGGCTGGCCACGCTGCTCGACGGCATGGACGCGCAGCCGATCGTGGTGGTCTGTCACTCGTCGTGGATCTACGCGCTCGCGGCCCCCGTGGTCCGCAAGGCGGGCGCCACGCTTGTCCTCTGGCTTCACAACACGGTGTCGGGTGGCAGCTGGCCGGAATGGTGGGCGCGACGCACGCGACCGGACCGCATCATCGCGAACAGCAGATTCACGGGCGAGAGCGTCTCGGCGCTCTACGCCGGCGCATCGCATGCGGTGCTGTACGCGCCTGTCCACACGGACGCCTCCGGGGCGGACCGATCGACGCTGCGGACGTTCCTGGGCGCCGACCCGCTGACGCCAGTCATTCTCGTCGCCAGCCGATTCGAGGCTTGCAAGGGCCACCGCGCGCTCCTGGCCGCCGTCGCGCAGATCGCAGAGCCCTGGCAGTTGTGGATCGCAGGCAAGGCGCAGCGCCCCTCGGAGGATGCGTACGAACAGGACCTTCGCCGATACGCGAAGGCACTCGGCGTGGAGGAACGGGTCCGGTTCATCGGCGAGCGCAGGGACGTGGCGGCGTGCATGAGGGCGGCGGACATCTTCTGCCAGCCGAACATCACGCCGGAGTCCTTCGGCCTCACGTTCGTCGAAGCGCTGTATGCCGGCATACCCGTGGTGACGACCGCGCTCGGCGGTGCGATGGAAATTCTGACCGGCGCCTGCGGCGTGCTGGTGCCGCCGGGCGACGAGCGCGCGCTCGTTGCCGGGCTGCGATACCTCGTCGCCGACCGCGACGCCCGACTTCGCCTCGGGGCGGCCGGTCCAGTGCGCGCCCACGAGTTATGTGATCCGCGCCGTCAACTCGCCGCGCTCGCCGCCCTCGTGAGCGGGTCGAACGGCCCCCGAGTGCCGGCGTGACCGCACCGCACGTCATCGATGGCCAGCCTCCACTGTGGGTGCGCGCGCTGGCCGCTGGCGTGCCGCACCTGCCGGTCGGCCGGTACTGGATGGTGCACCACCTGCGCCACTTTGCCGCCCGCCCGTTCATGATGCGCCTGCCCGATCGGCTGGGCGGATACCTGTACGCGTGCGATCAGCGCGATTCCGTCGCGCGCGAGGTGTGTTACACCGGTTGGTACGAACCCCAGGAAACGCAGATCGCCTCGAGGCTCCTGCGGACCGGTGACGTGTTCGTGGACGTCGGCGCGAACTGGGGATATTTCTCGCTCGCCGCCGCGCATTGGGTCGGCCCTCGCGGGCGGATCGTGGCCTTCGAGCCGGAGCCCCGCCTGCACAGGATGCTCGCGTCCAACATTGCCGCGAACCGGCTCACGTCGATCGAGGCGCATCAGATCGCCGTGGCCGCCGGACCTGGCCGCCTGTCCTTCGTGGCGTTCCGGGCCGACGACGGGAACTGGGGGCGTTCGCATGCCGCAGGCCCGGGGATGGCGACGGACTTCGAATGTGCGACGGTGGGCCTCGATGATGCCCTCGATGCCGCCGGCGTGGGGACGGTGCAGCTCGTGAAGGTAGACGTCGAGGGCGGTGAGGCCGCGGTACTCGCCGGCATGCGCGCCGGCCTGGCGGCCGGACGTTACCGCTACGTCCTGCTCGAGTGCCATCCCGCCCTGCTCGCGGACCGAGGCGAATCGGAACAGGCGTGCGTGAACGCGCTCATCGCCGCCGGGTATCGCGCATGGACGATTGCGCACTCGCCAGACGCCCACCGCCGCGCGGCGCAGGTGACGCTCCGCGCCGCCGATCTCCTCCGCCCGTATGCGGCCGACGCGGCCTTCGGCGCGTGGCCGCACGTCGTCGCCGCCGCGCCGGGATCGCCGGATCCTGCGTGATGCGTATCGCGTTCGTCAGCGTGTCGGATCAGCTCGGAGGGTCTGAAGCCATGCTGCTGCAGACCGCCGCGGAACTCCGGCGCTTTCGCCCGCAGTGGGATCTGCACCTCGTCGTTCCCGGCGACGGTCCACTGGGTGTGCGCGCGGCCGCACTCGGCATGCGCGTGAGCCCGCTGCCGATGCCGGGCTCGCTCGCACGGATGGGAGAATCGGGATTGAGCCGGGGCCGTGCGGGCGCCGGCGGCGTGCTGCTGGCGAGAGCGGCGCTCAGTCTGCCGTCGTACGAACGGCAGTTGCGGAACCTCCTCTCGGCGATCGGTCCGGACATTGTTCACACGAACGGGTTCAAGGCCCACATCCTCTCGTCACGGGCCCGGGTGCCGGCGCGCGCCATCGTGTGGCACATGCACGAATACATCAGCCGGCGGCCGCTCACACGGAGGCTGATCCGGCATTATGCGGATCGGTGTTCCCTCGTGGTGGCGAACTCCGAGAGCGTCGCCGCCGATGTCCGGACGGTGACGCGCGATCGGGCCGAGGTGCGCGTCGTCTACAACGCGGTCGATCTCGAGCGCTTCTCGCCCGGCGGCGCGGGGGTGGATCTCGACGCCCTCTCCGGGCTTCCGCCGGCGCCCGCGGGCACCGTCCGTGTGGGGCTCGTCGCGACGTTCAGCCGGTGGAAGGGTCACGACACGTTTCTGCGGGCCGTCGCATCGCTGCCCTCGTCGCTGCGGATCCGGTCCTACGTCGTCGGCGGCGCGCTGTACGACACCGACGGCAGCCAGTATTCGGCTGACGAGCTGCGGGAGCTGGCGGCGACCCACGGCCTTGCCGGCCGCGTCGGCTTCACCGGCTTTGTCGAAGGCGCCGATCGGGTCATGCGCTCCCTCGACGTCGTCGTGCATGCGAGCACGAGCCCGGAGCCGTTCGGGCTCGTGATCGCCGAGGCCATGGCGTGTGGACGCGCGCTCGTCACGAGTGCGACGGGCGGAGCCGCGGAGCTCGTGCGACCGGGGCAGGACGCCCTCACGCATCGCCCGGGCGACTCTGCCGATCTGGCCGCGGCGATCGAGGCGCTCGCGGCGGATCCGGACGCCAGGGCCCGGCTCGGCGTCGAGGCGAGGGCCGCCGCGGCGCGCCGCTTCGACGCCCGCCGGCTGGCCGCCGACTTTGCGATGGCGTATGAAGCCGCCGCGCACTCCGCCGTGAGCCACGCATGAGCACCGTCATGGCCGCCGACGTCCGCCCGGCCGCGCAGACTCCGGCTGCGGCCGCGCCCGGACGGACGCCCTGGGGATTTCCGGAGCTGTTCGTCATCAGCCAGACCGCACTTCCGGCGCTCCTGTACTTTCCAGGCAGCCAGGCGTTCCGTCTCCCCATCCGATTTTCCGCGTTCGGTATCAGCCTCGCGGCATTCGGATGGTGGCAGATGCAGTCGACGCATCGCCCGCCAGCGCACCGCGCATATCCCTGGGTCGCGGCCGTGATGGGGCTCCTGGCCGTCATGCTGTCGAATCCGTACACGTCGTCGCTCATCGCCGGCATCGCACAGATGAGCGTGTATTTCGCCGTCATGTCGCCGCTGTTCTGGGCGCCGGTCTTCGTACGAACTCCAGAGCACCTGGCCCGACTGCTCGGGATCGTGCTGGTGTGCAGCGGGATCAACTCGATGGTCGGCGTGCTCCAGGTCTACGACCCGGGCCGCTGGATGCCGACAGAACTCTCCCGCGTCGTCACGGAGGGAGCCACCGGTCTGGGCGCCGTGACGTATCAAGGACCGAATGGGCGCACGATCGTGAGGCCGCCGGGGCTGTTCGACACGCCCGGCGCCGTGGCGGGTCCAGGCATGTTCGCGGCGCTGCTGGGCGTCATCTTCGGGCTGAGTCCCATTGCGACCTGGAAGCGTGCGGGAGCGTTCGCGCTCGCGGGCGCGGGACTGGCGGCCATCTACCTGAGCCAGGTACGCATCAGCCTGGCCGTCACGCTCCTGATGTTCGGAATTTATGCGGCGACACTCACGTTCCAGAAACGCGCCGCGAAGGCGACCGCCTTCGCGATGCTTGCTGCCGGGGTCGTCGTCCTCAGCTTCATCGGGGCCATCACGCTCGGCGGCGATAGCGTCCTTGATCGATTCATGACGCTGTTCAGCGACGACCCCCTGGCGGTGTACTACCGCGCGCGCGGCGTACAGCTGAACCTGACCTTCAATCAGCTGCTGTTCGACTATCCCCTTGGCGCAGGGCTGGGGCGATGGGGCATGGCGGGCGCGTATTTCGGCACGCCCGGAGTTCCCGGTATCTGGGCCGAAATCCAGATCACGGGCTGGATGATCGACGGCGGGGTCCTGATGATCGTTCTGTATGCGGGCGCGCTCATCACGGCCGCCGTGAGCCAGTACCGGCTCGCGATGCAGACGCGGTACCCGCGCATCGCCGTCTGCGGAGGCGTCGTCTTTGCCGCGAACCTGGGGATTGCGGCGATGGTCTTCAGCTTCACGCCCTTCGTGACACAGATTGGAATCCAGTACTGGTTTCTCGCCGGTGCGCTCCACGGGGTGGCCTGCCACTACCGGCTTCAGAACGCATGAGCGACTGGCTGATGATTGCGGGGGACTTCACGCCGCTCGGCGGAATGGATCGCGCGAACCACGCGCTGGCCCTGCACCTTGCCGGGGCCGGCGGGCGCGTGGAGCTCGTGGCTCACCGCGTATGGCCCGACCTTGCCGAACAGCCAGCCGTTCGATTCCACCGGATTCGCCGTCCGCTCGGGTCGAACCTGCTCGGCGCACCGCTGCTGGCGGGATCCGGCGAGCGGCAGGCGCGGCGAACGCGGCCGGCGCACGTCATCGCCAACGGCGGCAACGCGGACGTCGGCGACGTCACCTGGGTTCATTATGTCCACGCGGCGCACCTGCCGCAGGTGCGCGGACTCCCGCGACGTCTGCAGGCGCGCGTGGCCCATGCGTACTATGTCCGCAGCGAGCGCGCGGCACTCGGGCATGCGCGCCTGGTCTTGTGCAACAGCGAGCGGACGGCCGCGGATGTGCGCGAGCGCGTCGGAGTCGACCCCGCCCGTACCCGCGTCGTGTACTACGGCTCCGACGCCGCGCAGTTTTCTCTGGTGTCCGCGGAACAGCGAATCGCCGCGAAGCGGGAGCTCGGGTGGCCGCTCGATCGTCCCGTGGCGATCTTTGTCGGCGCGCTGGGGGATCGCAGGAAGGGATTCGACCGTCTGGCGGAGGCATGGGAGGCGCTCTGCCGGGATCCGAAGTGGGATGTCCAGCTCGCCGTCACGGGACACGGGGCCGAGTTGAAGACGTGGCGACGCCGTGCCGTGGACCTCGGGCTCGCAGGGCGGATCACGTTCATGGGTTTCCGGACCGATATTTCGCGCGTGATTGGCGCAGCCGACGTGATGGTCCACCCTGCGCGATACGAAGCGTACGGGCTCGGGGTGCACGAGGCGATCTGCCGCGGCGTTCCGGCCATTGTCAGTGCCGGCGCCGGCATCGCGGAGCTCTATCCGGCGGCCCTGCACGACCTGTTGATCGCTGATGTGGAGGACGCCGCCGGGATTGCCGAGCGCCTGCGTCACTGGCGATCGAACGTGCAGTCGGCGTCCGACCGGATCCGGCCTCTCTCCGATCGCCTCCGTGCGCGCACGTGGAACGACATGGGCGTTGAAATCGAGCGGGCGATTACCGCGTGACGACGTCCGCTGCGGCGTTCGAGGCGCTGAACACGTGCGAGATCTGCGGAGGTTCGGCGCTGACGCCGGTGCACGAGCTCGTCTTCGAGCTGTCGATGTACGCCACGCAGGATCCGGAACTTGCCGCGTATACAGGTCAGACGCTCGAACTCCGCCGATGTGCCGACTGCGGATTCGCACAGCCGTCGGCCCGTCCGTCTCTGCCCCGGTTCTTCGATCGGCTGTACGACCAGCGATGGTCCGACGAGTGGATCCGCACGGAGTTCGAGGCCGGATACAAGGACGCCATCTTTCGGGAGATCCTGGGGTCGCTCGGTCGGCGGCTCGAGCCGTCCCGGCGCCGGCTGCTCGATGTCGGCGCGCACGCGGGCCGGTTCATTGCGCTCGCGCGGGCGGATGGATGGCGCGCCGAAGGACTCGAGCTCAACCCGCAGACGGCCGCCTACGCCGCCACGCGCACCGCCGCACCGGTTCGGCAATTGAACGTCCACGAAGTCGACGCGAGCACCGCAGGATTCGACGCCATCACGCTGACCGACGTGCTTGAACACATCCCCGATCCCATCCACGTGCTCACCCGCGTGTCGGCACTCCTCGCACCGGGCGGGTGGGCGGCCGTGAAGGTGCCGTCCGGACCGGGGCAGTTGCGGAAGGAACGATGGCGCGGCCGCCTCGTCCCCGGTTATCGGCCGACGCTCGCCGACAACCTGGTGCACGTGAACCATTTCTCTCCCCGCTCCCTGCGCCTCGCGCTGGAGCGCGCGGGCTTCTTAGACATTGCCATCGCCCCGGGTGCGCCCGAACTGCCGGCCGGCGGGGGATCTCGCGGAGCCGCAGCCCGCTGGGCGCGCCGGTCGCTGCACGGCGCCGCGCGGATGCTCCCGGGCGGAGTGCATCTGCCCGTCACTCTGAATCTGCAGGTGTACGCGCGCCGGCCATGACCGCGCCTGCCGTCTCCGTCGTGATTCCGACCTTCGACAACGTCGAGGTTCTGCGCCGGTGCGTGGACGGCTGGCGTCAGCACGGCGGTCCAAGCGTGGAGCTGATCGTTGTCGAGGACGGGTGCGGCGATGCCACCCCGTCGTTTCTCGACGAGGTCTCACGGACGCCGTGGGGGCAGCGGCAGTTCCGATGGGTGCACGAGGACAATTCACACGAGCTGCGCTGCACGAATCGCGGCATCACGTCCGCGCGCGGGTCGCTCGTCATGGCCTGGCAGGACGACATGTTTCTTCGCGCCGGCTGGCTGGTGCCGGAACTGGTGCGCACCTTTGATGCCTACGCAGACATCGGACTCGTGAGCCTGAGCCGCGGTTTGAACTGCGTGCCGATCGCCGAGCCGATTGACACGTGGGAGCAGCTGGTCGACTGGCGCCGCCTGCCGAGCACCATCGGGCCGTGGCCGGCGAACTGGTGGCGCCTGCAGGAAGTGGACATCGTGATCAGGCCCTGGATTCTGCGCCGCGCGTGCATCGAGCGTGTGGGCCTGCTCGATGAAGCCTTCCGCCCGACCGAATGGGACGAGGCGGATCTGGCCTGCCGGATCAGGCAGGCGGGGTGGCGGGTCGCGACGTCGGGATTCGAGCGCCTCGGAGCGTACTACCATCTGGGCAGTACGACTCTCGCCCGGACGCCGTCGGCGCCGCACCTGGCGAAAGTGCTGAGCAACGGCAAGCTGTTTCATGCGCGCTGGGATTCCGTGATCGACCGGGACCATCGTCGGGTGCGGCGCCACTGGCGCCGGCGCGCCGACCGCGCGGGCTGGGCGGCGACGGCCCGACAGATGGTCACGGCGGGAGTGCGGCAGCTGGCGGGGGGCCGTACCCGGTGAGCCGCACCCATCGCGCGTCCATTGCCGCGTCGTTCGCGTACCTGCAGTTCGCCCTGTCTATTGTGGTCGGCCTGGCGCTCGTGCCGTTCGTGCTCCACCGCGTCGGAGAGCGCCTCTATGGCTATTGGCTCGCATCGGGGGAGGTCCTGGCCTACGCCGCCATGGCCGATCTCGGGGTGATGGGAGTCGTCCCCTGGCTCATCGCCGAAGCCGACGGCCGAGGCGACCGTCCGGAGATGCAGCGGATCATGAGCACGGCTGCGTGCGCGGCGGTGTTCGTCTCGGTCGTGTACGGCAGCCTCGTGCTGCTGCTCTGGCGGATCGCGCCGGGCGTGCTCAATCTGGCGCCAGGCGACCGCGCCGCGATCGTGGGTCCGTTGACGGCGATCGCATGTGTCACCGCTGTCGTATTGCCGCTGCGGGTCGCAGGCTCCACGCTCGTCGGACTCCAGGACGTGAAGTTCTACGGCTCGATGTCCACGGCCACGTGGGCGATGGACCTCGTCATCACGGTCTCGCTCCTGATGGGCGGCTACGGCCTGTATGCGCTGGCGATCGGCGCGGCCGTGCCGTCGCTCCTCAGCGCCGTCGTGATGACCCTGAGGCTCCGCGTCGTCGCGCCGGACCTCCTGCGCGGATGGCCGCGCCCGTCCGCCGCGGCCGTCGCACGCTTGTTCCGCGAGGGATTCGGCGCGTGGCTCGGCGCGTGGGGCTGGCGTCTCTCGATTGCCACCGACGCGATTGTCCTCGCGTCTTTGGGGCACCCGCTCTGGATCACGATGCTCGTCATGACGGCGAAGCTCGGACAGATGATGACGCAGATGTCGTGGGTGCCGGGCGATAGCAGCCTCGTCGGTCTGGCCCAGCTCTCGGGCGAGCGACGCCCGGAGCGCCTCCGCGAAGCGGTCGCGGCCGTCTTTCGGGTCTATCTGGCCCTCGCAACCGGCGCCACCTGCATCCTGCTCGCTGTCAACGGCGCGTTCGTCAGCGGCTGGGTGGGTGCGCACCTGTTTGCGGGCGTCGGGGTGAACGCCGTCCTCGCCGTCGTCATTGTCGTCAGCACACTCGCGCACGGGATGGCCGTCGTCGCCTCGGCGCTCGGCAAGCGTCTGCACGTCGGGCTCGCGGCGCTCGCATCGGGGGCGATCCAGGTCGTCCTGGCGCTCACGCTCGGCCGCCGGCTGGGTCTCATCGGCATTCCGCTGGCGTCACTGTCCGCGCAGGTCATCGTGTTGATCCCCCTCCTGATTCCCGCTTTGGCGGACAGAACCGGGCTCGCGTTTCCGGGGTTGGCGCGGGACGTACTGCGTCCGTGGGCCATTCTTTCGGTGCCACTCATGCTCGTCTGCGGCGGGCTCGGTCTCGTGCGGATGCCCCTCGGCTTCGCGGGGACCGTGGTGGCTGGGGTGTTCGTCGGCCTCACGTACGCGTTGTGCGCGCGGTCGCTCATCCTCGGCTACCCACCCGTCGCCGAGCTGATTCGAGGACGCCTTGCCGCATTGCGGCTCGACGGCCTGCTCGCGCTCGCCGGCCTCGAAGGAACGGGACGGCCGTAATGGAATTCGGCCGTGGCGATGACTTCCGCCGCCCCGGGTGGCTCGAACGCGCCGGCAGGCCGT
The DNA here is from genome assembly GCA_031361295.1 of Acidobacteriota bacterium. Classification (GTDB taxonomy): domain Bacteria; phylum Acidobacteriota; class Vicinamibacteria; order Vicinamibacterales; family 2-12-FULL-66-21; genus JALZOC01. The sequence goes on from JANMCN010000174.1 coordinate 22,772, forward strand.
TTCGCGCGCCGCTCGCCAACTCGCGACTGAGAGCGCCTCTCAAGCGGATGTACGAGTCGGCCCTGGATCGTTTTGCCGGCGAACGCCTTGTCGCCCGCCTTCCGCACGGCGAGCGCATCAGACTCACCGCAGCAAATCGCCAGGTCGCCTGGAACCCGGACGAGTACGAGGCCTTTCGCCGGGTTGTGAAGACCGGCGCAACGGTCCTCGACGTGGGGGCGAACCTCGGGGCGTATACCCTGCTGCTCGCGCAGTGGGTCGGCGCCTCAGGGTGCGTTCACGCGTTCGAGCCCGCGCCGGCATCGCGCGAGGGGTTGATTCGCCACCTCGTCCTGAACGAAGTCGCCGAGCGCGTCACGGTACATCCTGAGGCCCTGAGCGACGGTCAGCGCACGGCGCGCTTCAGGTCCGTGGGAATGCAGGGCGACAATCGGCTGCTGGCGCCAGACGCGAACGAAGGGATTGCCGTCACGACCACGAGCATCGACGCGTTTTGTACGGCGGGCGCGCTCCATCCGTCCTTCATCAAGCTGGATGTCGAAGGAGCGGAGCTCGATGTGTTGAAAGGCGCCCGCGCCACGATCGCGTCCGCAGGCGACTCCCTGGCGCTGTTCGTCGAGATGCATCCGCAGCTCTGGCCGGCGTTCGGATATGTCCGTGAGGACCTCGAGGCCGAGCTCGAGCGGCAGGGCCTCAGGGCGGAACGCCTGGACGGACAGCCCGATCCGTGGTCGCTCGCGGGCGTGACACTGAGGCTGCGGCGATGCGCATCCTGATCGCGCACGACGCCGCGGCGGGCGCCGGCGGCGTCGAAAGCTACCTCGCGGCACTCATGCCCGCCCTCGAGACGCGCGGCCACGATGTCGCCTTCCTGTGCACCCCCTCGCGAGCCCAGGAAGGACCGACGAGGCTCGATCGAACCACGCGGGTATTCAGTGTCGACGATAGCGGCCTCGCGCCGGTCATCGACACTGTGCGCGCCTGGCGGCCGGATGTGTGTTTCTCGCACAACATGCGACCGCTGGAGGTCGAGGAGCAGCTGGTCTCTGTCTGCCCCGTGGTGAAGATGATGCACGGATACTTCGGGACATGCGTCAGCGGACAGAAGGCGCATACGTTTCCGAAGGTGCAGCCGTGCTCGCGCGAGTTCGGTCTGCCCTGCCTGGGTCTCTACCTGCCGCGGCGTTGCGGGCAGCTCCGGCCGGCGCTGATGCTCGGCCAGTTCGGGTGGGCGTCGAGGCAGCAACGACTCTTCCCACGCTACGCCCACGTCGTCGTCGCCAGCCATCACATGTCCCGCGAATACGCGAGGCACGGCGTTTCGGCCGAACGGATCACGACGGCGCCGCTCTTCCCGACCACGGGGAGCACGGAGGCGGTCCGCATTCCGCCCGTCGAGCCGACGGTATTGTTCCTCGGCCGGATGACTGCGATCAAAGGTGGCGACATCCTGGTTCGCGCGGCCGCTCACGCATCCCGACTGCTCCGGAAGCCCCTGCGGCTCGTGTACGCGGGGAACGGGCCCGCGGAGTCTTCCTGGCGTGAACTGGCCATGCAGTTGGAGGTTCACGCCACGTTCCACGGGTGGGTGGCGGGCGACGCTCGTACTGCACTGCTCAGGGGCGCCAGTCTCATCGCCCTCCCGAGCCTGTGGCCGGAACCGTTCGGCCTCGTCGGCCTCGAAGCGGCGGTGCACGGCGTGCCGGCCGTCGCATTCGACGTCGGCGGCATCGGGGACTGGCTGCGCGACGATGTGAATGGGCGTCTTGTCGGCGAGGTCGGGAGCTGGAGAGGACTCGGAGCGGCCATCGCGCAGGTGCTCTCGGGCCCTCTGGACCTCGCGCGGCTGGGCAACGGTGCGGTCCGCGTCGCGTCAGAGCTCACGCTCCGGCTGCACCTTCAGACCGTTGAAGGAGTCCTCGCCCGTGCCGCGGGGGTCGCCGGGTCGTACGCGTGACGCAGACCTTTCACCTGCTCACCGGCGAATACCCGCCCCAGACCGGCGGCGTCGGCGACTACACCCGTCTCGTCGCCGACGGGCTGGTGGCGCGGGGAGCGGCCGTGCATGTCTGGTGTCCGAGGGCGATGGACTCCGCGGCCGGATCGCTCCACGTGCATCAGCTCCCGGACGTGTTCGGCTCCGCGTCGCGCAGGATGCTCGAATCCGCTCTTCGTGCGAGCCCCGGCTGCGTCGTTCTCGAATACGTCCCGAACGCGCTCGGGGCTCGCGGCGCGAATGTGCCTTTCTGCCTGTGGCTGCTGCACATGCGGCGCCGGGGGTGCGATGTCCGGGTGATGTTCCACGAGCCCTACTTCTATTTCTCGTGGGAACGTCCCTGGCGAAATGCGCTCGCGATCGTGCAGCGGCTCATGGCGGCGGTACTCGTTCGGGCGAGCGGGGTGACGTATCTTTCGACGCTGGCGTGGGTCGCCTGCCTGCGCCCGCTGGGTCTGTCTGCGATGGTCGAATCGCCAATCCCGGCGACGATTGCCACTGACGCTTCTCCGGATTCCATCGCACGCTGGCGATCGCGCTTCGTGCAGGACCATCCCGACGCACTGATCGTCGGGCACTTCGGAACGTTTGGTGACCACGTGGGTCGCGAGTTGATGAGGGTGGTGCCGTTCATCCTGAACGCCGTCCCGGCTGCGCGCGTGGCGTTCATCGGGCGTGGAGGCGAGGCATTCGCATCCGCACTGGCTCTGCGCGAGCCGGCGCTCGGGCGTCGGGTGTCCGCGACCGGAATGCTCTCGGGTGCGGACGTGTCGGCGGCGCTGCGTGCCTGCAACCTCGTGGTGCAGCCATTTCCCGATGGCGTGACCACGCGGCGGACGACCGTCATGGCCGCGCTCGCCAACGAGGTGGCGGTGGTCACCACGGACGGGACGCTGACAGAGTCGGCGTGGCGCGATGGGGGCGCCGTCAGGCTCGCTCCCGCCTCAGACCCGGCCGCACTCGCAGGCGCGACTGCGATTCTGCTGGAGGACCCTGCCGCCACGGCCGCCCTTGCCGCCCGTGGACTCCGCCTTTACCAGGCCCGTTTTGCACTGGAACACACGCTCGATGCCCTGCTGGACGTGCCCGCCGTCGCATGACGCCGCGCCCGCTCCGGATTCTGCTCGTCGGTGACTACACGGACGATCCTCGGCTCGGGTCGGCGAAGGTCGCGCACAAGCTGCGGGAGGAGTTTCGCGCCGCGGGGCATGCCTGCGATGCGCTCTTCGCAGGCGACATCGGACGCCGACCCGCCGGACGGCAGATCCGGCAACTGGTCGCGCCCGCACTCGCCGCCGGGGCCATCAGCCGCGCGGTCGCCCGCGGCCGCTACGACGTCGTCGACGCCGCGAGCGCGGAAGGCCTCTGGTTCGGTGCCGGCCGGCGGCTGGGGCACGAACGGTCCACCGCATTGATCTGCCGGTCAAACGGGCTGGAACACCGCAACTACGAAAGGATGCTCCACGACAGCCGTGAAGGGTTGACGCGCAAGCCATGGACGCGGCGACTCTGGTACCCCGTCTCGCGTCTGTCGCAGGTGTCGGCGGCCGCCCGGATCGCCGACAGGCTGCTCGTGCTGACCGAGGGCGATCGAGAGTTCGCCGTCCGGCGGGGATGGCAACCCGCGGACCGGATCGACGTCGTCGCACACGGAGTCTCTGCGCGGTTCCTCGGGTCGAGTCCGCAAGCGGCGCGCGGGGGTTCAGGCGCGTTGTTCTGCGGCTCCTGGGACTACACGAAGGGGATCACCTATCTCGCGGCGGCGTTCAGCGCCCTGGCCGCGGACGGCCGTCCGCTCCCGCTGACGATTCTGGGCCCGGGCGTCCCGGCCGATCGTGTGTTGAGCGCATTCGCCCCGGCGGCGCGCCCATTCGTCACGGTCGTGGACCGCGTGCCCGAAGAACGCGTCATTGACGAGTACCGGCGCCACGATCTGCTCGTGTTCCCCTCGACGTACGAGGGCTTCGGCCTCGTCCTGCTCGAAGCCATGAGCCAGGGCCTCCCCGTCGTGGCCGCCCCGGCCGGATGCGCGCCGGAACTGGTGCGTGACGGCGACACGGGCGTCATCATCCCTTCTCGCGACAGCCGGGCGCTCGCGGATGCCGTCGTTCGGGTCATGCGCTCGCCGGCTGAACGCGCGCGCCTCGGCGCCAACGGCGCAGCCCGTGTCGCGACGATGTCATGGAAGCGGACCGCCGAGCGGACGCTCGAAGTGTACGGCAAGGCGCTCGCGTCACGCGCCGCGACGGAGCGCAGTTGAGCGATCTCACCATCGGCATCACGACACGCGATCGTCCTTCGGCGCTCGCCCGCTGCGTCCGCTCGCTGCACGTGCTGGCGCCGCTCGCGTCGACGATCGTCGTGTTCGACGACGCGTCCGAGCCGCCCGTCACGGCGGAACTGGCACGCGGGCTGCCGCCCGGCCTTGCGCTGACGATCATTCGGGATGACGGACAGGCCGGTTACATCGGCGGCCGGAACCGGATCGTGAGGGAAGCGACCACACCGTACGTGTTGCTGCTGGACGACGACGCGGTCGTGTTTTCGGCGACGGCGGTCGCATCGGCGATCGCGGTGCTCGAGGGCGATGACGGAGTCGCCGCGGTCGCATTCGCGCAGGCAGAGGAAGACGGCCGTCCGTGGCCGGAAGGCATGCAGCCGGGCCGAGGCGTCCAGCCCGCGTGCGTCAGCGCGTACATCGGCTTCGCACACCTGCTGAGGCGCGACGCCTTTCTGCGCCTCGGCGGATACCGCGAGAACTTCGTGTTCTACGGCGAGGAAAAGGACTACTGCGTCAGGGTGCTCGACGCCGGACTCCGGGTCGTGTACCTGCCGGGCGCGCTCGTCGGCCACATTCCCGATCCCGCTGGGCGAAGCGCCACCCGTTATGTCCGGTTCGTCATCCGAAACGATTGCCTCTACTCGCTGTACAACGAGCCCTGGCCGATCGTGGCCGTCAGCCTGCCGCTGCGGTTCTGGCGATACCGGACGATGCGTGCCCAGGCGGGCGCCCAGCCAGGAGGGGCGTTCTGGATCCTGAACGAGATCAGGCACGAACTGCCCGACGTGTGGAGGAACCGCCGCGCAATCTCGTGGGCTACGGTGCGCGAGTGGCGCCGCCTTGCACGGACCGTCGTGCCATACGCGGCCGGCAGCGGCGCATGAAACGGTTGCTGACCATCGGCCACTCGTACGTCGTCGCTCTCAACCGGCGACTGGCCGACGAGATGGCACGGCAGGGCACCGGGCGCTGGGACGTTACTGTCGCTGCTCCCGCCGAGTATCACGGCGATCTCCGGCGTATTCGTCTCGAGACTGGCGATGGTGACGCGCGCGACCTGCGTCCCGTGGCGGCTCACCTGACACGGTTCCCGCACCTGATGTTTTACGGCGGTCTTCGAAGGCTCCTGGCCGAGCGGTGGGATCTCATCCACTGCTGGGAGGAACCGTATGTCACCGCGTGCGCGCAAGTCGCGGCCCTGGCCCCCCCGGACGTGCCGCTGGTGTTCGCGACCTTTCAGAACCTGGCGAAGCGGTACCCGCCGCCGTTCGACTGGCTCGAACGACGCGTGCTCCGCCGCGCCGACGGCTGGATTGCCTTCGGCCGGACCATCCACGAGACACAGCTGGCCCGGGACGGCTATGCCGACATCCCCTCGCGGCTGATCCCGCCTGGCGTCGACACACGCGCCTTCTGCCCTGATGCCGCCGCCCGCACCCGAGTTCGCGCGGAGCGCGGGTGGAATGACGATGTGGCGGTGGTTGGATTTCTCGGTCGCTTCGTTCCCGAAAAGGGTCTGTCGATGCTGGCGGCGGCACTGCGAAGGGTCAGCTGCCCGTGGCGGGCACTGTTCGTCGGGGGCGGGCCCGGTCGGTCGGCCCTCGACGCGCTCGCGGCGTCATATCCTGGGCGCGTGAGCATCGCGACCGGCGTGACGCACGAGCGGGTGCCCGAGTACCTCAACGCGATGGACGTGTTGTGCGCCCCGAGCCAGACGACACCCCGATGGCGCGAGCAGTTCGGCCGCATGCTGATCGAGGCGATGGCGTGCGGTGTCCCCGTACTGGCAAGCCGCAGCGGCGAAATTCCACACGTCGTCGGTGACGCCGGAATCCTGCTCCCGGAGGACGACGAGGGCGCGTGGGCCGCGGCGCTGGGACGTGTGCTGGAGGATGCCGCTGAAAGGCGTTCACTCGCGGACCGTGGCCTGAGAAAGGCGCGGATGGAGTTTGCCTGGCCGGTCGTGGCCCGCCGACACCTGGAGTTTTTCGACGAACTGGTGGCTCGTTCGTGACGGCGCTCAAGGTGGCGGTGATCGCGGATCTGCTCGAGGAGAAGTGGCCGAGCATGGATCTCGTCGCCGACATGCTCGTCGACCACCTCCGGACGGAGCACGGAGGACGGATAGAGCCGGTGCTCATCCGGCCGCCGATGCGTGGACGCCTGCTGCGCGTGCCAGCCGTGCGGGAGACCGACGGGGCATTCACCGTCGATCGATTCACGAACCGGCTGTGGGACTACCCAGCCGTGACCCGTGGCCTCTCGCGGAGCTTCGACGTCTTCCACATCGTCGATCACAGTTACGCCCACCTGGTGCACACGATTCCGGCGGCGCGTACGCTCGTGACGTGCCACGACCTCGACACGTTCCGTTCGATTCTCGAGCCTGGCCGCGACGCGCGTTCGCTCATGTTCCGCGCCATGACGCGCCGTATCTTCGCCGGGCTCTGCCGAGCGGGGCACATCGCGTGCGACACGGAGGCGACTCGCGACGCGCTGGTGGCCCGCGGGGGCGTCGATCCGGCCCGGACCAGCGTGGTCCTGAACGGCCCGCATCCGAGCTGCACGCCGGCTGCCGAGCCGGCGGCAGACGTGGAAGCGGCCCGCTTGCTGGGGCCCGCCGGCCGGATGACGGAACTCCTGCACGTCGGCAGCACCATCGCCCGGAAGCGGATCGACGTCCTGCTGCGCGTCATCGCGGCCGTCCGCAAAGAGCGGCAGGACGTCAGGCTCGTGCGCGTCGGCGGGCCGTTCACGGCAGAACAGCGTGCGCTCGTGAGAGATCTCGGACTCGAACCATTCATTGTCGTACTGCCTTTCCTCGATCGCGCCACGCTCGCGGCCGTCTACCGCCGAAGCGCGCTGGTCCTGCTGCCGTCGGAGCGCGAGGGATTCGGCCTTCCCGTGCTCGAGGCGCTCGCGTGTGGCACGCCCGTCGTGGCGAGTGACATCGACGCGTTGCGCGAGGTCGGAGGGGACGCGGTCAGGTACTGCCCGCCAGAGGATGTACACGCGTGGACCGGGGTCATCGTCGGCGCGTTGAACGAACGCCGGCAGAGTCCGTCTTCCTGGGCGGCACGGAGCACCGCAGGCATCGAACGGGCAGCGTCGTTCAGCTGGTCGCGGTACACGAGCGAGGTCGCCGCCCTCTACGAGCGTCTCGCCACGGCGGGCACAGGAGCCGCCGGATGAGTGGCACGTCATCCGCGATTCGCGTCGTGCACGTCGGCAAGTTCTATCCGCCGGTCAGCGGCGGCATGGAGCGCGTCCTGGAGTCGCTTTGTGAAGGCGCCGGGCCGCAGGTCGACAGTCGGGTGATCGTCTGCAACACCAGGCGGACGACCGTCCGCGAAGAGGTGCGGGGCGTTCACGTGACCCGCCTGGGCGTCCTGGGCGCTGCCGGATCGGTGCCCCTGGCCCCGTCGCTGGCGGGGGAGATGGGCAGGGCGCGCGGTGACCTGATGATGATTCACGAACCGAATCCGTGGGCCTTGCTGTCGCTGACCGTCGCCCGCGTGACGCTGCCGCTGGCGGTCTGGTTCCACAGCGAAGTCGTCCGCCCGCCGCTGCAGTACAAGCTCTTTTATCATCCGCTCGCCCGGCGCGCTTACGAGCGTGCCCGTCGGATTGTCGTGTCGTCCCCGCTGCTCGGTGAGGAGGCCGCGGCCCTGGGTCCGCACCGGGAGCGGGTCCGCGTGATTCCCTTCGGCATCGACCTGTCGCGCTGGGACGCCACCCCGGCGGTGCGTGCGCGGGCGTCGGCGATCAGAGCGGGAATGGGCGCACGGCCGTTGATTCTGTTTGCCGGACGGATGGTGCCGTACAAGGGCGTCGGCGTGCTGTTGCGCGCCATGGTCGGTCTCGATGCCTCAGCGGTGCTCGTCGGCGACGGTCCCTCGCGAGCTGCGTGGACGACACTCGCGGAAGAACTGCAGCTGACCGATCGTGTGCGTTTCGCCGGCGAGGTGCCACACGAGGAACTGGCGGCGCTCTATCACGCGTGCGACATCTTCGTGCTGCCGTCGGTGACCCGGGCGGAAGCGTTCGGGTATGTCCAGCTCGAGGCGATGGCGTGCCGGAAGCCGGTCGTGAGCACGCGTCTTTCTTCCGGCGTGCCATGGGTGAACCGACACGGCGAAACGGGCCTCACCGTTCCACCCGGCAACGCCGATGCGCTGCACAGGACGCTTGCCGAACTCTCGGGAGACGAGGCGCTCCGCGCAAGGCTGGGCGGCGCGGGGCGACGGCGCGTCGAGACGGAATTCACGATGGAGATCATGCGAAGCGCTGCCGCGGCGGTCTATAGAGAGGCGGCAGACGCCTGATGGGAAAGCGCGCCCTCGATCTCGCGCTGTCGTCGTTCGGCCTGATCGCGTCCGCGCCGTTCTGGCTGGTGCTGGCGGTGGCGATCAAGGCAGAGGACGGGGGCCCGGTGTTTTATGGACAAGACCGCGTGGGCAAGGGGGGCCGGACGTTCCGGGCGCTGAAGTTCCGGTCGATGCGCCCTGACGCCGAAGCGCTGACCGGAGCCGTGCAGGCCACGGCCTCTGACACACGGGTGACCCGAATCGGCCGCGTGATGCGGGCCACGGCCATGGATGAGCTGCCGCAGCTCTGGAACATCCTGCGCGGCGACATGAGTTTCGTGGGTCCGCGCGCGCTCCGTCCAGGCGAAATCGAGGCCGAGGGTGACGGCCGCCTCGTCCGCCTCGAAGATGTCCCCGGCTTCGAGGACCGCATCATCGTGAGGCCCGGTCTCACCGGGATCGCGCAGGTCTACGCCCGGCGCGACATCCCGCGCCGTCAGAAGTTCCGCTATGACCGCCTCTACGTCCGGAGACGGTCGTGGCTGCTCGATGTTCGATTGATTCTGCTGTCATTTTGGATTAGCGTGCATGGCACATGGGAAGCCCGAGGCAGGAAGTACTGAGGCGCATGCCTTGCGCCCCGTAGGCGACGTCCGCCCGGACCTGGCCGATGTGGTCGTGATCGGCGGAGGGCCGGCAGGGCTGATGGCGGCCCGCGCCCTTGCCCTGGAGGGTCATGCCGTCATCGTCCTGGAAGAGCACGACAGTGTGGGCGTGCCCGTGCACTGCACCGGGCTTCTTGGTGTCGACGCCTTCGACGAGCTCGATATCCCCCGACACGCCATTCTCGCCATCACGCATGCGGCACGATTCGTCGCCGCCGACGGCAGCGCGGTCTCGATCGATGCCGAACGGATTCGCGCGGCGATCGTCGACCGCGCGGTGTTCGACCAGTCGATGGCCGACAGCAGCCGCAGCGCCGGGGTTGACCTCAGGGTGGGGGCGCGCGTGCACGCCATCGCCATTTCCGACGATCGTGTCCGTGTCACCGGCGACTCCGCCGCGGCCTGCGTCGAGGCGCGCGCCTGCATTCTCGCGTGTGGCGCGAGCTACCGCTTCAACCGTGCGCTCGGCCTCGGCGTGCCGCGGGCGTTCATCCAGAGTGCCCAGCTCGAAGCGGAGTTCGACGGACCCGACACGGTGGAGGTCTACCTGGGCCGGAGCATCGCGCCCGGAGGCTTTGCGTGGACCGTCCCGTTCACCCGCGGCGCCCGTCGCTTCAACCGCATCGGGCTGATGTGCGAGGAGAACGCCGCCTCGCGATTCGCGGAGCTCGCCGAGTCGATCGGCCGGCGGCACGATCTCGGCGGACGCACACTGCCGCCTCCGCGGATGAAAATTCTCCCGCTCGGTCCGGTCGCCAGGACTTACGGGCCGCGCCTCCTCGCCGTGGGCGATGCCGCGGGGCTCGTCAAGCCCACCACCGGCGGCGGGATCTATTACGGCCTCGTCAGCGGGCAGATTGCCGCGGACGTCCTGGACCGGGCCTTGCGAGAGAACGATCTCGGCGAATCGCGCCTGCGCGCGTACGAGGCGTTGTGGCAGGAGCGGCTCGGATCGGAGATCCGGGTCGGCCTCAAGTTCCGCCGCCTCGCCTCACGCTTGAACGACCGCGCGATCAACGCGGTCGTCGAGCTCGCCCGCATCGACGGCCTCGTGCCGCTCCTGAAACAGACCGCGAACTTCAACTGGCACGGCAGCTCAGCGGTGGCGTTGCTGCGGCATGCGGAGTTCCGCAAAATCCTCCTGGCGTCCATGTGGAGCTGAGCATCGGGGCCGGGCCCGCAGCCCGGGATCCCGAGAAGCCGCGTGAGTGACCTGATCGCATCGGGCGATTACGCCCGGAAACAAATCTACTGCCCGAGCCGCGTCGTCGCCTGGAGCCACGGCAGCCGTTTCCGCCTGGCCGCGCGGCTGGCCGCGACGGCCGCCAGGGGGCGGCTCCTCGATTACGGCTGCGGCGACGGCACCTTCCTGGCCCTCACGCACGGCACGTTCGACAACGCCGTGGGGGCCGACATCGACGCGCAGCAACTGGCCGAGTGCCGCAGGCGGCTCGCGGACCTGCCGGGCCTGTCCTTCGTTCGCACCGCCGATCTCCGCGGCGCGGAACATGAGGGCGGATACGACGTCGTGACCTGCATGGAGGTTCTCGAGCACTGCATGGATGCTGAGCGTCTGCGCGTGCTCGATCACCTGCGGGGCCTCGTCGCCCGCGGCGGACGCCTGGTGGTCAGCGTACCGATCGAAATCGGCCCCGCCCTCGCGGGTAAACAATTCTTCCGCGCCGTCGCCGCGTGGCGGGGGCAGGGCGACTATCGCTACCGGGAAACGTATTCTCCCCGCGAGCTCCTGGCCGCGACCTTCGCGCGCCCCAACCTGGCCCGGGCCCACCACCGGGTCGAGACCGCGTCGGGACCGCTGGAGTACTGCGGACACAAGGGATTCGACTGGCGGATCCTGGAGAGGGAAATCGCCACCCGCTTCGCGATCGAGCAACGATTGTTCACACCCCTCGGGCCACTGGGATCGCTGCTGAACAGCCAGGTCTGGTTCGTCTGCACGCCGCGGTGACCCGTCCGATCACTTGCGTCCGACAGCCACCTTCCACGCGCCGCGCAGGCACCGATGGAGATACAAGGCTGGAAGCAGGACGACCCCCGGTTTCCCCAACCGGTAGATCTCCAGCATGTACCGTGTGCCTGGAAAGACCACCTCTCGGAGGAGGCGGAGGCGATCCCTCAATCGGCCGAGTCCCTGGACGTTCGAGAGCAGCTCATCGTGCCACCGGCGGCCGGGTCGCAGGTACGTTTCGGACGGCTCGGCGGAGCGTGGCGACGACAGGATCGCGAGAACCCGGTCGGGGAGTGGTGTGCGAAATCGGGCTCGCGTCAGCATCAGCTGGTGGAGGCAGATTGCCGACACCTGCCTGTCGACAGCCAGTGCGGCGAATCCCTCGAGCTCGATGTCAGAGAGGCGCGGGATGAGGAGGTGGAGATCGTACAGCCAGATCAGCCGCTCGCTGTTGCGATGATGCATCACCGGGTGAATGCACGCGAGCAGCAGCGCGTGCACCCGTCCCGCGGCGCGCGCGTGGCGTCCGAGCGCGGGTACGCGCTCGGACGCGTCGGAGAGCTCGTCGTACGTGAGAAGGTCGGCGAACACGGATTGAGTGCTGATTTTCCAGTGGACGTCGAAGACGTGGCTGATGCCGAGGCGATCCTGTTTGACCATCTGAAACTGGCAGAAGAGCAGCTCACCATCGCTCAACGGCGGCTCGACATAGCCCAGCACCACGAGGGACCGCTTCACCGTATCGATCTCTTCCCGGCGCACCAGGATGTCGGTGTCAGCGTGCGCTCTCAACCCGGGGGCATCGTAAGTCGCGAATTCGAGCGGCACGCCTTTGAGAAGGACGGGGCGAACGCCGTGGAGCGCGAGCGCGTCCAGAACCAGGGCGATTTCCCTCCCCCGGACGAGCGCCGCCGCCGTACCGGCGCGCGCCGCCCGTCCGAGCTCCTCTCGGAGATCGCCAGGCCAGTCGCGCAGGCGGCCATACCGTGTCAGCTGTTGATGAACGAGACCCGAGATCTCCCGTTCGGCGCAAGCGTCGACCACACCGGCGGTGGTCGTCTCGAGCGCCTCCCACCCGACATCGTCTCCCCTAAGTACGGCATCCAGGCGCTCGGCGAGATGGATCTCTCTCACCATTCAACCTGCTCCGGCAATTGTCCGAGGTGGGTGATCACGGCATCCCGCACGCCGGCCATCTCGTGCTCGTTCCGGCGATAGGCGAGCGTCATGACCGGCACCTGCTGTACCAGCCGTGTGACGAAATCGAACTGGCGACGGAGGCGGTCCGGCTCCGATGGGTAGTGGGCGGCGGTGCTCGCCAGGATTCGCGGCAGTGCGGCCGAGGGTGACAGCCGGTGGATCACCGGCCGATTGCCCAACCCGCCCGGCGCCGTGTCGCCAATCAGATACAGCGCCCTGAGTGGGCTGGCCGCAGCGGCCATTTCATGTTCCTCGAGCCGAATGATGAGCTTTTCGGTCACGGGATTCATGGCCACGCCCTCACGTGCGGAGCCGAAAATGCGTACGGCGATGTCACGATAGAGCTTGATGCGCGGCGGCCCCGGTTCGGCCACAAAGCGCCCTCGCGCCTGGTTCAGGACCAGCATGTCATCGGTCACCAGCCTGGCACCGCCGTGTACGAAGAGCGCGCCCATAGTGGACTTGCCTTCTCCGCTTTCCCCCATAAATGCCGCGACGCCCCGCTCAGTGCACACCGCGGTCGCATGCAGCGGCTCCCATCCCAGTCGAACCATCGAGAACGACAAGGCGTCCACGAGCAGGTAGGCGAGAAGCGCCTCGTGGTAATCGAGGTTGAGCGCCCGTGCCTGAATCCGCCTCGCGTCAGGACTGACCAGGAATTCGAACAGGTCTGTCCAGCAGCGATAGGCGGACCCGTCCGGCAGAGTGGCATGCTGGGCCCACCAGTGGATCTGCGTGGGCGGCACGTGCGCGGCGGCCTCGGCAAGCATTCCGGCATCGCCCTCGACGAATTCAACGTCCCACGGTCCCGTCAATCTGCCTGCCACCCCAGCCACGGCCCAGGGCATCCGGACGTCGATTCCGTACAGATGGTGAATCACGTCACTGGACGCGGCGCGACGTCGTGGCGTGCATCGCTTCTTCGCTCGCCCCGAAAAAGCGGCGCAGAAGAAGCTCGAATCCGCAAAGGTCTATCAGGCGATTGGCGAGTATTGCGTTGTCCGCCGTCCGGATGGCTGCCCGCCATTCCACGAGCGCCTTTCTCAGCACCGGCCCGTCGATGTACCCGAACTGCACAGCCAGAGCCGACGGTCCGAGTAGCTCCGAGATTGCGGCGAAGTCGCGCTCGATGCTCTCATTCGTCAGGTGCGTGAACTCCCCTTTGCTGCGGCGGTCGACGATGACATCCGGCACGATCCCCCGCATGGCCCCGCGCATGAGTCCGCGGGGAATGCCGTCGTGTGACTGCATGTCTCCGGGGATGCTCATGAGGAATTGGAGCAGATCGCAATCAAGGTACGGAAACGCGATATCGAGATCGTACGTGCCCGCCCGGCGTTCGTTCCACTCCAGGCACTGGAGGTGATACCCAAGGCGCGTCTGCCGATACAGAGCAAATGCGTGGCTTGATCCCGGGGGCCGGTTCAGCGGAGCGTACGTGGCCCGCTCACGCAAGACGCTCTGAAAGCGACGCGTGAACCACGGGGCCTCCGAGGCGCAGCCGCCCCCACCTGCACCGGCGCGACGCGCTAAAAATTTGACGGACGACGGCAGGTGGCGCGACGCCACGTCGCGCGCAGCGCGAACGGCCAGTTGCCGTGCGCTCATTCCCCAGCCGTGCAAGTGCTGCTGCAACAGCCGCCATCGTCCGGAACGCAACAGGTCCAGCAGGTAGTCCGAATCCGACAGCACCTGGTCGCCCCACTGCCCGGTCAGCAAGCGTCCGGCCCCTGCCTCCTGCATCCTGCGAAGCGCTGTTCCTGCCTGCCGCGCCAACCCCTCCACTATCGGCGACTCGGTGTTCCACACATCGTCTCCGGCGCACTCCATGAATCCCGCATGCTGGGCGACGCGTTCGATCCGCACGCCGCACGCCTGCTCGAGCCGATCGACGAAATCACTTTCGTCAGACGGTGTCCCCGGCAGGCCTGCGTAGTTGAAGCCGAGAACAGCCGGGCACGCCGCCCGCGCGTCGCGCACCAGGCCTCGCGCCACGCAGAAGATATACGCCGAATCGAGCCCGCCGCTCACCGCGATGGCGACCGGGGTCACGCTTCGCAGGCGCCGGCGAACCGAATCGACGAACAGCTGATGGAATGCGCCCACGTAGTCCGGCCACGCCGAGAGGCGTACCTGTCGCCGCGTGTCGAATTCGAAATAGCGTCGAAGGACCGTGCCCTCGGGCGTGACAATCAGCACGTGCGCGGCCGGCAGCGAGTGGATATCCGCGAAGAAGGTGCGGGTCTCGGCGTCGCTCGAGATGAAGGACAGAACGAAGTCCGCCAGCATCGCCTCGTCCGGGACGGCCTTGATTCCCGGGTACGCCAGTATTGCCTTGGCGTTCGACGCGAACAGGAATGTCTCATGGATGCGTGCGTAACAGAGCGGACGCAGCCCCAGCCGGTCACGCGCTATCAGGAGCCGGTTCATCCGGCGGTCGAACACCGCCAGCGAGAAGTCGCCATCCAGGTGCTCTACGAAGGTGTCGCCGAACCGTTCGTAGGCGGCAGCGACCAGATCGCAATCTTCGCAAGCTGATCCGACCAGTGGATGATCCGAGAGGGTGAGGGCCAACTCGTCCCGATTGTCGAGACGGCCGTCGAACACGCAGGCAGGATTGTTGCCGGGGAGCCCCAGGAGTTCGGTGACGGATCCGGGCGCAGCGCGCGATGACCTGCCGGCCAGAGCGAGCGGGCCCACGATCCAGGGGGTCGCCCCGGTCTGTCCCTGCGGCTGCAGCCCCGCAATGCACGGAGCAAGCGCGGCAGCGTTTAAGGGCTGCCCTGCCAGTTGCCAGCACCCGAAGATGCCGCTCATCTCGCGCCTCTTCTGAAGCGGAGGGGCGGCAGAGCTAAGACCGTCCTGGATCCCCGCAACGAGATCTATTTGACGCCGAGGTTGAACGTTTTCGGCTGGCCGACCTCGGTTTTGTTGCTACCTTTCGCCTCAGTGATAACTCGGAGATCACCGTGGATCGTCAACTTGGGAGGGGAATACGGCAGCTTCACGCTGCCTCCGCTCACTTGCGTAACCGCTGCCATCGTGGGCCCTCCTCAGGCGGAGGCAGCGTATCAGAAAAAAACACCTGACTCCACACTTCCAGCCCAATCAGATCCACCGAGTCGGCGTCGGCGCACCGCGCATCCGGAAAATAGCCCAGAGCGTGCGAGGCGCGCAGCCCGGTCTTCGCCGCGAGATCCGTTCGCCTCCGTTCCCGCTCCAGCGCCGCGGGCGTCGGTCCCTCGTCGCGCCACGTCCGCCGCAGGATGTCGGCCGGCACGATGCCGTCCATGGCGTCTCGAAGCAGCGCCCGCGGGACACCGTCGCGGTTCAGGACCTCCCCCGGAACGCTCATGAGATAGGCAATGACGTCGCGGTCCAGGAACGGCGTGACGTGTGCCAGGCCGCAGCCGGATGCGATTTTTGCGTCGGATTCGATCTCCAGCCGATGAGACTTTGCGCGGACCGTCTGGTAGATCGTGCGGGCGTGGACTGTGGCATACCGGGGATGGATCAGTGGGCGCCGGCGCCGCCTCACGCGTGCCGCCACGGCATCGCCGATCGGCCAGCGCACGTGAGATCGGGCCATTGCCGTCCGGAACGGGCGCAGCCAGCGCCGAATCGCGCGCGGGGTCGCGTTGAGCAAGAGCTCCCGGCGAAAACGATTCCGAAAGTAGGCAGGGTCCGCGTCCGGGAACCACCGATTGTATTCGTCGAGGTGCCGGGCGACCTCGCGCCAGGCGAGCTTCATCGTGAGGTCAGTCAGGTAGCCGGTGACAAAAAAAAACTGATCGCTCCAGATTCCGGTGAGGAGCGTCCTCGCCCCGAGCGCACCGGCGTGGACGAGCAGCGGCGCCTGCGCGCTCGATCCATCGTCGAACACCGGCGATTCCGAATACCGCACATCGCGCGTCAGCTGTTCCTCATCGTCTGGATCACCTGGCGCCAGCCGATGGATGCGCAGCCCCCGGGCGGACTCCAGCAGCGCCATGAACCTGTTTTCTTCAGTCGTTGGGTCGTCGCGGGGAGCATATGAAACGGGGTGGAGAGCCACATCCAGTGCGCCGCTCCGGCGCAGATCGTCGGCGATGCAGAGGACGATGGACGAATCCAGACCTCCGCTCGTGGCAATGACGACGGGATGGACGGTGCGCAGCCGTCGCCGGACGGCCGTGACGAGCAGTTCACGCAGCCGCAGCGCGTAGTCCGGGTACGAGGCATAGCGGATCTGCGCCCGAGGATCGAAGTCCCAGAACCGCCCGGCGGTGGTGCGCCCGGGCGTGACGCGCAGCCAGCAGCCGGGACGAACGGCGTGGATGCCGTCGAAGAACGTGTCGCCTTCGTCCTCGTAGGGAAGCCGCTCCAGCAGAAAGAAGTCGGCCAGGAGATCCTCGTTCGGCTTCGCGCGCACGTCCGGATGCGCCAGGATCGCCTTGATCGCCGAGCCGAAGACGAGGCGCGCGCCATTGGTCCAGTAATAGAGCGGCCGACACCCGACTGCATCGCGCGCCAGCACCAGCGTGTTGAGGCGCGGATCGAAGAGCGCGAGCGCGAAATCCCCCTCCAACCGGGCCAGGAACCCGTCGCCCCACTCGCATCGGGCCGCCAGGACGACCGCCGAGTCAGGGGATGCCGACGTGGTCTCGCCTCGGGGCAGTCTGGCCAGGAGCTCGTCGCGATTGTCCAGACGGCCGTCGAACAGCAACACGGTGCCGAAGCGGTCTCTCGCGGGCTGGCATTCGCGGATTGACTGCGGAGCGACCCGGAGGAGTTGAGCGGCGAAGCCAATCGGGCCGTCGCACCAGATGCCCGGCTCGTTGCTCCCGCGATGCGCGAGGGTCGATGCGATGGAGGTGACGAGGGATCGGTCAGCGGGCTGGCCGTCGAGATTCCAGACGCCGGCGAGGCCACCCATGGCAGCGATCAGCCGACGCGCGGAGGCCAGGTGAAGAAGCGCGCATACCGCGTGAGCTCGGCGGCGCTGCTGAGCAGCGGCCCGCCGCTCCACTCCACCCACGCGTGCGCGGCGAATCGTCCGTCGTCGTTCCTGACGCCGATCTGGACGGTCGATGCATGTCCGTGACGGGCCAGCAGATGGTTCAACGCGAGTGCCTGTGTCAAGCAGGTGGCGCGGGGCACCAGGCGGCTGGCGAATCGCACGGCGCGTTCAAGGCGATCGACGCTGACGCCCGGGCCTATCAGCCTGGACGGCTCGACCATCGCCATCACGCGGCGCCAGGGAAGCAGCCAGAGCGCGACCCTGATCCGCAGCACGACGAAGCACGCCTGAGCCAGCAGCGCGACGTGCCGAGGCCGGAGCCAAGTGATTCGGCCGACGGGCGTCACGAGTGGATCTCGATCAGTCCCTGCTCGGCAAGCTGGCGGAGAAAGTCTCTGATGTCCGACTCGAGCGCGTTCGGTTCGACGTCGAACTCATTCAGCAGCGCGTCGCGGATCTCTGCGAACGTGACGGGCTCGCGGAGGGCCGTCCAGATGCGGGTCCCCACGGGATCAAGTCCGTAGTAGATGCCGTTCTTCAGATTGACGATGGCGGCTTCGTCCGCGAGTTTGCAGGAGACCTGGTCGCTCGACGCCACGATGCGCGAGGTGTCCGAGATGTGCACCGACGAGTGCGGGATGTCCACCACGCCGAAGAATACTCGTCCGGCCGCCGTGGTGCAATGTCGTTCGCGACCTTCGCGAGGGGTGCCGGTCACCGCTCGTCGACGGGTGGCTTCGGCCGGCTGAGGCGCGGGTTGTACGGCAGCGGTTCGACGGGCGCCGGCGGGGCGAACCAGTCGGCAAGTCGCATGAGCCGGCCGCGCCGGGCCGGCAGCAGGGCATGCAGGCGCTGCACGATCTCGATCGCATCCTTCAGCGTCGGCACGACGCCGATGCCGCGCTGCAGCGCGTGATCCTCGACCGCCTTGTCGCCGCTGCGGAGCAGGAGCAACGCCTTCGCCGTCGACGCACTGACGACCTCGATGCAGTTCAGGAGCAGGTCGTCGATTGCAAGGTGGAGCCGGAGGCCGTTGGCCACTTCGCCGCGGGATCCCGGGATGGTGAGGACAGAGGGCATGTAGAACCCGTACCGTTCGATCCACGACTGGGTCTGGAACTGGACCGAATCGCCCGCGCTCGCCGGCCGATTGGTGAGGAAGAACACCTCCCATCCTGCGTCGCGCGACAGGCTGTATAGCCGCGCGATTTGATCAGGCTCGTACGGCTTCAACGTCATCCACCAGTTGGGCGTCCGGGCGACAGTTTCCCAGACGCGCTTGACTTCATCGGACGTGAGCGGCTGGGTCTCCTTCGCATTCTGCAGCGGTTCGACTTTTCGCCCGAGGCTCGCCCGCGAGGTTTCGTGGAACCCTGCGCGGAAATCGGCGAGCACCCCGTCCACGTCGATGCCAATGCGGAGTGACATCAGCCCCCCGCGGCGGCCGCCTGCGCCGGTGCATGGAGGACGATCGCGGCGAGGACGGCGGCCAGCGCGGCATTCGCCGGGATCGTCAATCCTGTCTCCCACACGCTCTGGACGGCGACACCGATGAGCCCTGAAAGGGCGCCCGCACGGATGAAATACATGGCCGAGCGATCGGCCTGCAGGCGCTTCCGGGCACACCGGGCGAACGCGGCAAGAGCAAGGCAGACCGGGAGCACGATGAGCAGCCCTCCCTCGGCCGCGACCTGCAGATAGTGATTGTGCGCCTGATTGAAAATCACGTCCGGTTTGCTGCGCTGATAGACCGCCATCGCCGCCTGGAAGGTTCCCACGCCTGTGCCCGTCAGCCAGAAGTCCCTCACGACGGGTAGCGTATCGTGCCAGATTGCGAGCCGATCTGCTACCGCGACCCCGCTGGCTCCGAAGCGTGCGCCAATCACGCCGGCTCCCACAAGGGTCAGGGCCCCGAGCGCGGCGCCGATGGCGAGCAGGGCGGCGGCTCGGACAGGACGTACGCCGGGAGCGGTGGGGCGCTGTCGCATCAGCATGATGGCGCACGACATCGAGACGCCGAGCCCGACCAGCCCGGACCTCGACAGCGAGGCGGCGGTCGCAACGATGAGGAGCGTCGCGGACGCGGCGAGCATCCACGTGCGGCCATCGAGCGCCGCCAGCATCCGGCTCCGCCAGCGTTCCCCCTCCGGATGCGGGTGAGCCGCGGCATGTGCCGCCAGGTAACCCGCGCACAAGGGGGCCGCCATCATCGCCCACGTCCCGAAATGATTGCGGTTGATGAACGGGCCGAACGGGAACGGCCCCTCCCGATCGGGCGCGAATCGCCAGTACATCAGGCCATTCGCCGTGGCATCCTGCGCGAGCGCAATCGCCGACAGCGCGAGCCCGACGACGGCCACGATCCGGACGCACGTCCGAACTCCCCCGCGATCGAACGTCCGCCGCGCGGCCAGGAAGAGGAGGATGAGTCCGCCGAGCAGGACGACGGCGCCGGTGGTGTCGTACAGGTCGATGGTCAGCGGGCGCGCGCCGTGGGGAGCGACCAGGGCGAAGGCTCCCTCGACCGCCGGGGCGGCGGGGCTGAGCAGCGACACCGAGGCGCGAGGCATCGGGACGAGCTGCAGCAGCACGGCGGCCAGCACGATCAGCAGCCCCGTGTCGAGCGCGGGGGCGGGTGAGTGGCGCAGGATCGACGGACGGCAGGTGGTGGCGAGCGCGACGCACGCAATCGCCGGGATGATGACGCCGCCCGGATGGATACCGCCGAACGCGAAGACGGTCCACGCGAGGATGCCGCCGAGGATGAGGGGCCCGGCGCGCCTACGAGGCGGGGTTCTGGCCGTAGTAGCTCTTGTACTGGTAGCCGTAATACCGCGAATAGTAGTACTTGTTGCGGTCGAAGTCGACGCGGTTCAACACCACCCCGATGTGGCGCGCGCGCCCGCTCTGCAGCGTCTCGAGCGCCCGCTCGGCGTGCACCCGACGCGTCATTTCCGATCCAATCACGAAGACGACGCTCCCGACCTTCTGCGCGATGATCACCGCGTCGGTGACGGCCAGCACGGGCGGCGTGTCGATCACGACCCAGTCGAACGGGCCGTGCGCCAGGTTCGCGATGAAGTGGTTCATCCGCTCCGATGCCAGCAGCTCCGACGGGTTCGGCGGCGTTCGGCCCGCGGTGATCACGAACAGGTTCGGGTCGGCGGTGCGCTGGATCACCTCGCGCACGCGGGACTGACCGACGAGCAGGTGGGACAACCCGGCGCCGTTCTCCAGCCCCATGGTCTTGTGGAGGCCCGGTCGACGCAGGTCGGCGTCGATGAGGAGCACGCGTGACCCTCCGAGCGCCAGGGCGAGGGCGAGGTTGCACGCCGTCGTGGTCTTCCCTTCGAGCGGCTGACTGCTGGTGACCGCCATCACGCGCGTCGACTCGCTGCCGCTCGTGAACACGAGCGAGGTTCTGAGGGATCGGAACGCTTCGCCGAAGTCGTGCGGCACGGTCTCCGTCAGGACCGGCACCCGCCCGCCGCGGAGCGCCGGGACCAGTCCGAGGAGCGGCAGCTTCAGCCGCTTGGTGACGTCTTCCGGCGTCTTGATGCTGTCGTCGAGGTACTCGATGCCGAAGGCCAGCCCGAACGCGATGGTGAGGCCGGCGAGAATCGCGGTGAGCCAGTCCTTCCTCGGGTTGGGGGAGATCGGCGAACGTCGCGGTTCGGCGCGATCCATCAGGCGCACGTTGTTCGCGCGGCTGTTCGCCACGACCGAGAGCTGCTTCTGCCGGTCCAGCAGCGACTGGAAGATCTGGCGCTGGCTGTCGAGGTCGCGCTGCAGGATGCGATAGTCGCCGCTCTTGCGATCGAGGTCCACGTTCGCGACGTTGGCGCGCTCGAGGTCCGAGCCAAAATTGCGTTCCTGGGCCACGGCGGCCTCGTACTCGTTCCTCGCCGAGTCGATCACCTTGCGGCGCTCGGCCACGAGCAGCCTCGCGGCGGCCTCGATCTTGGTCTCGACCTCGCGCATTTTCGGCGCATCCGGTCCGTACGTCTGCCCGAGCGAGATCCGCTCCGCCTTCAGGGCGGCGAGCTGGCTCTGCGCCGCGACGACCGCCGGGTGGTTCCCGATCAGCGGGAACGTGTCCGCGGCGTCGGTCGAGGGATCCGCGCCGCGCACCTGGTTGTAGAGCGTTTCCTTCTGCTGGCGCTCGGTGCGCTTCTCGGTGACCGCCTGGCTGAGCGACGTGAGCCGCGCCACGACAATGTTCTGGCGGTCGTCCAGCGACTGTGCGTGGTTGACCTCGCGATACTGCTGCAGCGCCTGCTCGCCCTGCTTGACCTTCAGGGTCGCCGCTTCGAGCTGCTCGTTGACGAAGGCGAGCTCCTTCGCGTTGTTCGACAGCCGCTGATCGAGATTCTGCTGCGTGTACTCTTCCGCGAGCGCGTTGGCCGCGACGGCGGCGAAGTCGGGATCGGTGTGCTGGTACACGACATCCACCAGGCGCGTGGTGGCGTACGGCATCACGGCGACGCCGCCGAGGAATGCGCTGATGAGGCCAGCTTCCTGCGCGGACTCGTCGGCGACCGTCGGCGGCGGCGCGGGCTGCGGCTTCGTGAACAGCCCGCGTGCCCACGCGGAGAGCGACGCGCGGGCCTGCCGCACGAGCGTGATCGGATCGCGAGGCTGCGGCGCGTGGCCGTTGAAGTTGGGATTGTCCTTCAGAGCCAGCTTGCGGACGACGCGCCGGGCGAGCTCGCGGCTCCGCAGGATCTCATACTGGGTCTGGTAATAGGGCGCGGACTCCTGCCACCAGGTCGGATCGTTGACACCGATCGTCGTCACCGACGTGCTGCGCTCGTCCTGGATCTCGACGCGCGCCGAGGTCTGATAGACGGGGATGGTGGAGTAGGTCTGCACCATCATCGAGGTCACGACGAGCGCGAACGCCGTGCCCGCGATGCGACGGTGTTTGAAGACGGCGTTGAAGCGGTCGAGGAGATGGACAGGCTGGCCGCTGCCGACCGGCGGCATCGCCAGCGCGCCGCTGGTGTCCGGGGGGACCACCCCGGCCCGTATCTCCTGCGTGTCGAACATGGATGTTGATCGCTCGGGTGCTAACTGCAGCCCGGTGATGGACTGCTGCAGGGCTTCGCGTCAGGCGCGATCGCCGTCACTCCCGCCGAGGCCGCCGTCGAGGCGATCGCCGAGGCGGCATTGCCGAAGAAGCCGGTGAACCACGGGACCTTGGCGCCGACACGGACGAAGGTCGCGACCGTCTCCCCGGGCGCCACCGCGAAGGTGTGGCCCACGGCGAGGATCTTGCCGGTTTCGGTCACGAGCTCGATGAGATACGAGCCGGTCTCGACGTCGACGAACGTGAAGTGTCCGGCTTCGTCCGCCACGACGGCCGTGGAAATCTTGCCGGTCACCACGTTCCGCAGACGCAACTTCGCGGCCGGAATCGGGGTGTTGTCGGCGTTCCAGGCGACACCGGTGATCGAGGTCGAACGGACCCCCACCGCGCCCCCGGCGCGCCCGCCGGCCGCGTGCACGCGGCCAATCGTCGCCGGCGAAGTGGGCGGCACCGCCGGATCCGTGGCGCCGAAGGCCAGACTCGTGCTGCCGGAGGCAGCGAGACACACCGCCACCTGTATGCCGATTCGTTTGACGGTTTGTGAGTACATGGTCAGGCTTCTTGCTTTATCGACCTATTGAGGCGCGCCTGTAGAGGTACGGGAACAATCACGAACCGTGCCGCCGACGCGATCGGCGCGCAAGTCGAGGATCGGCGTTCAAATTGCGCGCGACGGCGAGGTCATGCAAAAAGTCGTGTTCCCCGCTGACGTGACCCTCCTGAAGGGAACGATCGCTAAGCCGCCATTGCCCTGAGGCTTAGCACGAAACACCGGAGCCCAGCCCCCGCCTGGAGTTTGCGGCGACACCACCTTCGCGCGGGGCCGTTCTTACAGAATTGGTCGTGAACTTTCAGTTCTGTCGCCGTGCTTGACGGAGCCGTGCGCGCACGCGCACGGCGAGGGGCACGACGTGCGTGCGCGATCGGCCCTCCGGTTCTGCGATAGATTACACCTCGATGGCAGGAGATGTTGACGTTCTCGCCGCGCCCACGCTCAAGCACCTCCGCGAGCGCTGGTGGGACGATGCCTTCACGGGGTTCGTGAGGGATACCGTGCAGCCACGCGCCGGACGGCGCATCCTGGACGTCGGGTGCGGCACGGGAACTGCGGAAGTGCGGCTGTCGCGCCTGCACCTCACGCAGGTGTCGCTCGTCGCCGTCGACCTCAGCGCCGATCGTGTCGCGGAAGCACTCGCCGCCGCGCGCTCGCACAACATCCGCGCGAGTTTTGCCGCGGCCGACGGCTGCGCGCTGCCCTTCGCCGAGGCCACGTTCGACGCGGCGTTCTGCGTGGCGGTCCTCCAGCACGTGGTGGATGTCGGCTCGGCCGTCCGCGAGCTCGCGCGGGTTACCCGGCCGGGCGGCCGCGTCGTCGCCGTGGAGCCCGACAACAGCGCGCGCTACTTCTACAGCTCGTTGAACAGCGGGATGAAGGCCTTCGAGGCGTCGGGTCGATTCTTCGGCAGCCTCGCCCGTGAGCGCAGCGACACGACAGAGGGCGCCGTTGGCCCGAGGCTCCCGGCGCTGTTCGCCGGCAGTGGGGTCGAGCTGCTCGACGTGCAGCTCTTTCCCGTCTCGCGCTCGCAGCTCGGCGCACCGTTGAAGGCGTTCTGGGAAGGCCGGCGCTTCGCCGTGCAGAGCGCGCTCGCGCGCGCGCGGGGGAACGAGACGCGCCAGTTCGGCCACGAGTACCTGTCCGTGCTCGACACCTACGCGGCCGACGCCGGCGCCGCCGGCCAGTCCTTCGTGGAGATCCAGAACACGATGCTGTTCGCCACCGTCGGACAGAGGCTCGAATGACCGCGCCGTTCGCGACGGCCGGGCTGGATCCGTCGAACGAGGGGCCGGCGTGAGCCGCACCGCGGTGAGCGACACGCGTCGTCGGGTCAAACCGGCCGGAGAGGCCGCCGCGAAAAATGCGCAGGGCTGGGAAGGGTGGGACACATATGCCCCCTTCTACGACTGGGAGAATGCGCAGACGGTGGCCCGGCGTGATGTGAAGTTCTGGCAGCGGCTCGCCGCCGACCAGGAAGGGCCCGTCCTCGAGCTGGGCTGCGGCACGGGGCGAATCACGGTGCCGGTCGCGCGCGCCGGCGCACGGGTCGTCGGCATCGATCGGTCCGCCGAGATGCTGAGCCGCGGCCGGGTCCGGCTCCGCCGCGCCCGGCTGCAGGATCGGGCGCGGCTCGTTCGCGGCGACATCCGTTCGCTGCCGTTTCGCGCGCGGCCCGGGTTCTCCCTCGTGATGGCGCCGTACGGCATCCTGCAATCGCTCACGCGCGAACGCGATCTGCAGGAGACGCTGGAATCGGTCGCGCGTGTGCTGCCCCGGCGCGGGCTGTTCGGGATCGATCTGGTGCCGGACCTGCCGCGGTGGGCCGAATACGAAGGGCGCAGGAGTTTCGCCGGGTCGCTCGGGCCGAAGACGCACCTCACCCTCGTGGAATCCGTGCGGCAGGATCGGCGCCGTCGCCTGACGATCTTCGATCACGAATACATCGAGCGCTGCGGCCGCGAGCGCAGAGTCCATCGCTTTTCACTCACGTTCCGCACGCTCTCGGTGCCGCAGATGAGCACGCGGCTGGAAGCGGCCGGGTTCACGCTCGAGGCCGTGCTCGGCGACTACCGTGGCGGGCCGTGGGACAGCCGCGCCGACGTGTGGATCATCCTCGCGCGACGCCGCTGACCGTGTCCCGCGGGCCGGGCCGTCGCGCCCGTCGAAATCTCTGGCGGGCGGGTCGCGGTCGGTGCTTCCGGCGGAATTCCCCCGTGTGGTAACATCAGCGGTCATTTCCTCACGAATTCTGGAGTTTTCACCATGTCTGGCCATTCCAAATGGCACTCGATCAAGCATAAGAAGGGTGCCGCGGACGCGAAGCGCGGCAAGATCTTCACGCGGATCATCAAGGAGCTGACGGTCGCCGCGCGCGGCGGCGGCGGCGACCCCGACATGAACCCGCGGCTGCGCACGATCGTGGCCGAAGCCAAGTCCGTCAACATGCCGGCCGACAACATCAAGCGGGCCATCCAGCGCGGAACGGGAGAGCTGCCAGGTGTGTCGTACGAGGAGATCACGTACGAGGGCTACGGGCCGGGCGGCGCCGCGGTCATCGTCGAAACGCTGACCGACAACAAGAACCGGACGGTCGGGGAAATCCGGCACACGCTCGCCAAGTTCGGCGGCAACCTCGCCGCGGAAAACAGCGTGGCCTGGATGTTCGACAAGAAGGGCTACATCGTCGTCGACAAGGCCAAGGCGAGCGAAGACACGTTGATGGCGGCGGCGATCGACGCGGGCGCGGATGACATGCGCGACGACGGCGAGGCGTGGGAAGTCGTGTCGGCCCCCGACGCATTTCAGAAGGTGCTCGAGGCCGTCAAGGCGCTGGGCGTCGAGCCCGACGCCGCGGAGATCGCCTTCCTGCCGCAGAACTACGTGAAGCTCGAGGGGAAACCCGCGCAGCAGATGATCCGGCTGATGGAGGCGCTCGAGGAGAACGAAGACAGCAAGAAAGTCTGGTCGAACGCCGACATCGAAGAGAAGGAGATCGAGGCCTCGTTGGCGTGAAGACATTCGGGATCGATCCCGGATCCGATCGCACGGGTTATGGCTGCATCGAGACGGCCGGCGGCCGCCATCATCTCGTGATTTGCGGTTCGCTTTCGGCTCCCGCCCGCTCGACGTTCCCCGACAAATTGAAGCATATCCACGCGGGGCTCCTGGCGCTGCTCGCGCGCCACCAGCCCGACTGCGTCGCGGTCGAGAACATCTTCTACGCGCGGAACGTCCGAAGCGCGCTGAAACTCGGGCATGCGCGCGGCGTGGCGCTGCTGGCGGCCGCCGAAGCGGGCCTGCCCGTGTCGGAGTACGCGCCGACCGAAATCAAGCTGGCGGTCGTCGGCTTCGGGCGCGCCGAGAAGCAGCAGGTGCAGCAGATGATCAAGCTGCTGCTGGGGCTCGATGCGGTGCCGTCGCCGCACGATGCGGCCGACGCGCTGGCGGTGGCGATCTGCCATGTCCACAGTGCGACGGGGCCGATCGCGGACCGGGCCTCGGCCGATCCGCCGGCCACGCCGCTCCGGTCGTGGCGCGACTATCGGCCATGACCCGGCGTCCGCGGGCATCGGGAGCGCGTCGAAACCAGCCGCCCCGCGCGCGGCGGGTGGTCTGATCGCGTGATCGCCTATCTGCGCGGGACGCTGATCGAAAAATCACCCAGCCGCCTGATCCTCGACGTCGGCGGGGTCGGATACGACGTCCAGGTCCCGCTGTCGACCTTTTACGGGCTTGGCGAACCGGGCACCGAAGCGACGCTGCGGGTGCACACGCACGTCCGGGAAGACGTGATCGCGCTTTACGGCTTCGCGACCATGCTCGAGCAGCAGCTGTTCGAGAAGCTGATCGGGATCAGCGGCATCGGGCCCAAGCTGGCGCTCGCGGTCCTCTCGGGGATCGAACCGGCGGATCTCATCCGGGCCGTGCGGGCGCAGGACGTGGCACGGCTGACCGCGATACCGGGCGTCGGAAAAAAAACCGCCGAACGCATCGGTCTGGAGCTGAAGGACCGGCTGCCCGCGGCAGTGCATCCCGGCGATCACGCGCCCTCGGGCCCGGCGACCGAGGATCAACTGCGCGCCGACCTGCTGTCGGCGTTGCTGAATCTTGGATACCAGCGCCCCGCGGCGGAGAAGGCGATCGAGAGGACGGCCCGGGCCGACATCGGGTTCGAGCAGGCGCTGCGGGACGTGTTGCGCGCGCTGATGGGGAGCCGATGAGCAGGCCGGCGGTGATGAACGGGGAAACGCGACAGCATGGCGGATGAGCGGCTCGTCACGTCGGTACGCGTGGACGAAGACGCGCAGTACGAAGCGGGGCTGCGCCCCCGTACGCTCGACGAGTACATCGGGCAGGAGCGGGTGCGGGAGAACCTGCACGTGTCGATCACGGCGGCCAGGCAGCGCGGCGAGGCCCTGGATCACGTGCTGTTGTATGGGCCCCCCGGGCTGGGCAAGACGACGCTCGCGTGCGTCATCGCGCACGAGCTCGGCGTGGCGATCCGTCCGACGGCCGGACCGGTGATCGAAAAGGCCGGGGACCTCGCGGCCATGCTGACGACACTCCAGGCGCGTGAGGTGCTCTTCATCGACGAGATTCACCGGATGCCCCCGGCGATCGAGGAAATCCTGTATCCCGCCATGGAGGACTACGAGCTGGACATCATGATCGGGCAGGGTCCCAGCGCGCGCTCCGTGAAGGTCCCCGTCCAGCCGTTCACGCTCATCGGCGCGACGACCCGGACCGGCTTGCTGACCTCGCCGTTGCGCGCCAGATTCGGGATCGTCCACCGGCTCGATTTTTACGGCGACGACGACATCCGGGAGATCGTGGCGCGGTCGGCCCGTATCATCGGCGTGCCGATCGATCATGAGGCGTCCGTGGAGATTGCGAAGCGATCGCGCGGCACTCCCCGGGTGGCCAATCGTCTGCTGCGCCGCGTGCGCGACTACGCGCAGGTGCGCGCCAGCGGCCACATCACGCTCGACGTCGCGCACCGCGCGCTGCGCCTGCTCGAAGTCGACGAGCACGGCTTCGACGAAATCGACCGCCGGCTGCTCCGCATCATCATCGAGAAGTTCAACGGCGGCCCCGTCGGTGTCGCGAGCCTGGCCGCGGCGATGAGCGAGGAGCGCGACGCGATCGAGGACATTTACGAGCCGTTCCTCATCCAGATCGGGTTTCTGGATCGCACGCCGCGCGGCCGGGTCGCGACGGCCAGGGCCTACGAGTATTTCGGGCTGACCGCCCCTGCAAAGGATCGGCTGTGGTGAGCAATTCCGGAGGGTCGGTGGTGCGGCCCGCGGGCACGCTGCGTCGCGTGAAGATCGCCGGCCTCTCGACATACGTGCCGCCGCGCGTCCTGACGAACGACGATCTCGAGAGGCTCGTCGAGACGAGCAACGAGTGGATCCTGCAGCGCACGGGGATCAAGGAGCGCCACATCGTCGAGCCGGGCGTGGCCACGTCAGACCTCGCGAAGGAGGCGGCGCTCGGCGCCATGCGGCAGGCGGGAGTCACGCCCGACGAAATCGGGTTCATTGTCGTCGGTACGACGACCCCCGACACCATCTTTCCGAGCACGGCCTGCATGCTCCAGGACAAGATTGGGGCGCATCACGCCTGGGGGTTCGACCTCGGCGCGGCATGCTCGGGCTTCACGTACGCCCTGACGACGGGGATGCAGATGGTGGCGACCGGCGCCCACGATCACGTGCTGTGCGTCGGCGCGGACGTCATGTCGAGCATCATCGACTATACGGACCGGACCACGTGCGTGCTGTTCGGCGATGGCGCCGGTGCGGTGGTGCTCGCCGCCGCCGGCGAAGGCGAACCGCACATCATCGACTTCGTGCACGAGATTGACGGGAGCGGGGGAGCGGCGCTCTGCATGCCCGCGGGCGGAAGCCGCATGCCGGCATCCCACGAGACCGTCGACAAGCGCCTGCACTACGTCAAGCAGGATGGCCAGGCGGTGTTCAAATTCGCGGTGCGGAAGTCCGAGGAGATCTGCCGGCGCGTGCTCGAGCGCAACGGCATCGACCCGACGCAGCTGGACCTGTTCGTGTCGCACCAGGCCAATCGCCGCATCATCACGGCGGTGGCCGACCGCCTCGGGCTCCCGGACGACAAGGTCATCATCAACCTCGACATGTACGGCAACACGACGGCCGCGACCATTCCGCTCGCGCTCGCGGACGCCATCCGGGAGAAGCGCCTGAAGAAGGGAGACCTGGTGCTCCTGGCGTCCGTCGGCGCGGGGTTTACCGTGGGTGCGGTTCTGCTGCGCTGGTCCATCTAGCCGCATCCTGACGCTCGCAGCGCGCAGCTTTCGCGGCGCGACGGCACCGGCTCCATGGGAAGATAATCCCGGTCGATGGGATCCCACCGCATCTTTCTGCTCTCCCCGGCGAACTGCGCAGGGGTCCGCGCCCGCATGGTGATGTCTGGGCGCGCGACGTTCCCGCTCGCCGTACGCTTGCGCAGCGATGAAGGCGCGCCCATCGGCGACGTGTTCAGTTTTCTGAGCGGTCTGTATTTTCGCGGCAAGGTCACATACGCGAGGACGTTCGCCTGTCCGCCCGATCGGGAGTCGCCCGTTTCGGGCGCCGGCGTCTTCGTCATCACGCCGACCGCCGGCCTCCGGGCCGCCGATACCCACGTGACGCATGACGCGCTGCGGGCTTTTGCATCCGTCGATGTCGACGCCGCGAACCCGAAATACCGCCGTCCGCTCGAGCGCAGCGCCCGCGCCCTCGCGGCGGATCTCGGCGACTGTGACGTGGTGCTGCTCGGGAGCATCGCGTCGCCCAAGTACGTCGAGGTGCTCCAGGGAATCTTCGGCGAGCGGCTGATGTTTCCGGCCGACTTCGTCGGGCGAGGCGACATGAGCCGCGGGGGGCTTCTGCTGCGATCCGTGTCCGCCGGACAGGAACTCACGTACATCCCCGTCGCCGGCGCCATCCGCCACGGTCAGCGTCCGCCAAGGCTCGACCCCGCCACGAGGCCGCCACGGAGCTGATCGCCGGGTAGCCAGTCTCAAGTCACCTCTCCGTAGCACGCCGCTTCGAATCCCCAATAAAACTTGCGCTACACTCCGCGGATGCTGAAGCACCTCGTCACGGCTCTTATTCTCATGGCGGGCGTTCCGGCCTCCCGTGTGTTCGCGGCCGACATCGTGAAGACGGCCAATGGCACCGTGGAAGGCGTCACCGAAGCCAGCGGCATCCACGTCTATCGCGGCATTGCGTTCGGCGCGCCGCCGACGGGAGATCTCCGCTGGAAGCCGCCGCAGCCGGTCAGGAACTGGAAAGGGGTCCGCAAGGCCGCGCAGTTCGGCCCCCGCTGCATGCAGGCGCCGCTCTTCGGTGACATGAATTTCCGGTCGAACGGGATGAGCGAGGATTGCCTCTATCTGAACGTCTGGACGCCCGCCGCGCCAAAGCCGGCGGGATCGGCGTCTGCCGGCGACGGCGGGCTGCCCGTGCTGGTCTACTTCTACGGCGGCGGCTTCGTCGCGGGCGACGGGTCGGAGCCGCGGTACGACGGCGAGAGCATGGCCCGCAAGGGCATCGTCGCGCTCACGGTGAACTACCGGCTTGGCGTATTCGGATTCTTCGCCCACCCTGAATTGACGAAGGAGTCGCCGCATCATGCGTCCGGGAATTACGCGCTCCTCGACATGCAGGCGGCCCTCGTCTGGGTCCGGGACAACATCGCGGCATTCGGCGGGAACCCGGGGAAGGTGACGATCGCCGGCGAATCGGCAGGGTCGATCGCCGTCAGTGCCCTGATGGCGTCTCCATTGTCGAAAGGGTTGATTGCCGGAGCCATTGGCGAGAGCGGCGCCCTCATTGCGCCCACCCTTCCCCCCGTTGCGCTGGCCGACGGCGAGGCCCGTGGCGTCACGTTCGGGACCGCGGTCGGCGCGTCGAACCTCGCGGCGCTCCGGGCGATGACAACGGCGCAGATCCAGGAGGCCGCGGCGAAACTGCCGATCGGACGGTTCCCGTCGACACTTGACGGGTATGTCCTCCCGAAAGCGCCGGTCGAGATCTTTGCCGCGGGAGAGCAGGCGCACGTCCCGCTGCTCGTCGGGTGGAACTCCGAGGAGAACGGCGCGCGGTCGATTCTGGGCTCGAAGGAGCCCACGCCGGAAAATTATGCCGAGGCGCTGCAGGCGCTCTACCACGAGCGCGCCAACGAGGTCCTGAAGCTGTACGGCGGCGCGTCCGCCGCCGACGTGCGGCAGGCCGCGACGGACCTGGCGAGCGACAGGTTCATCGCCTACAGCACCTGGAAGTGGTCGGACCTCCAGGCGAAGACCGGCGGCAAGCCGGTATATCGCTATCTGTATGCGCGTCCTCGTCCGCAGATGGTTCCCGCAATGGGCAATGCGGTCCCGGGTCTGGCCGGCGGCGTCATCTCGGGCGCGAACGCGCCCGACACGAGACCGCTCGCGGCGCTCGGCGCCGCGCATTCCGCGGAAATCGAATACGCCATGGGGAATCTTTCGACCAACAAGGTGTATGACTGGTCACCGGACGACTACAAGGTGTCGGAGGTCATGCAGGCGTATTTCGCGAATTTCGTGAAGGCCGGCGACCCGAACGGACCGGGGTTGCCGACGTGGCCCGCCGCAACGGGCGGCAGCGACGCCCAGGTCATGCGCATCGACGTCACGTCCGGCGCGGCGCTCGAAACGCACCGCGCGCGGTACTTGTTCCTGGACTCGATCTACACCGCGTCGCCCAGGTGACGCCGTGCGCCGCTCGCGACTGACGATCCCGAAGGCCGGCTCCGCGACGCTCGAGATCGACGGGCGCGAGGTCCGCCTGACGAACCTCGACAAGCTGTTCTGGACAGCGGAAGGCATCACCAAGGGCGACCTGATTCAGTACTACGCCGAAGTGGCCCCGCTGCTGCTCCCGCACCTGCGGGGGCGCGCCATGGTGATGAAGCGCTATCCCCACGGCGCCGCGGGGGAGTTTTTTTTCATGAAGCGGGCGCCGGTGCCGCGGCCCGGCTGGCTCCGCACCTGCCGCGTCGGACACGACTCGGGCAACATCATCGACTTCCCCGTCATCGACGATGTCCCCTCGCTCCTGTGGGTCATCAACCTCGGATGCATCGATCTGAACCAGTGGTATGCGACGTGTGACGACGTCGATCGGCCCGACTACCTGCACTTCGATCTCGACCCTGGAGAAGGCGCCACGTGGTCCCGCGTACTCGACTGCGGACGCATCGTCCGCGACGCGCTCGAGACGCTGAAGATGCGATCGGTCGTGAAGACGACCGGATCGAAAGGGCTGCACGTGTACGTGCCCATCACGCGGGACCCGGTGCAGAAAGAGGTGTGGACATTCGCGAAGGCGCTCGCGGTGGAGCTTGCGGCACGACATCCGGATCTGATGACGGCGGAGTACCGGGTCGCCAAACGGACGAGAGGACGCGTGCTGGTCGATGACAATCAGAACGCATGGGGACGGACGCTGGCCTCGGCTTACTCCGTGCGCCCGCGCCCGCTCGCGCCGG
>JANMCN010000176.1:0-9127 GCA_031361295.1 Acidobacteriota bacterium
TGCTCCTCGAAGAGGAGAACGCCGAGAAGAAGAAGCACACGCTCGACTCGCTCGCCGAAGGCAAGGTCCTCCGCGGCGTCGTCAAGAACATCACCGATTACGGCGCGTTCGTGGAAGTGGAGGAGGGGATCGACGGCCTCATCCACATCTCCGACATGTCCTGGAGCAAGCGCCTGAAACACCCCTCCGAGGTCCTCAAGAAGGGCGACGAGGTCAAGGCGATGGTGCTCAACATCGACGCCGAGAACCAGCGCCTGTCGCTCGGGCTCAAGCAGCTGCAGACGGACGTGTGGGACGAGTTCTTCAGTCAGCACCAGATGGGTGACGTCGTCGAAGGCAAGGTCGTGCGCGTGACCAACTTCGGCGCCTTCGTGGAGCTCGTCGAGGGCATCGAAGGCCTGATCCACATCTCCGAGTTCGACGACTCGCAGCAGGCGGGCAAGGACGGCAAGCTGGAGCTGAACGTCGGCGAGAGCTACCAGATGAAGATCATCAAGCTCATCGCGGCCGAGCGGAAGATCGGGTTGAGCATCCGCGCGCTGAAGAACGACGAGTTCCGCGCGGACTGGGAAGCCTACACCGAGACGACCGGACGTCCGGAAGTGACGCTGGGCGATCACTTCAAGCATCAGCAGGACTGAGAAGCGGCTTCCAGCTCTCGGCGTCCCGCGTCCAGCTCGTTCAGCTGGCAGAGGGGAGCCGGGAGCGGGGAGCCCGATCGAGGGAGCCCCAATGACCAGCGGCAGCATGACCAAAGCAGAACTCGTCGAGGAAGTCTCCAAGGTCTCGGACCTGACGAAGAAGCACTCCGAGGTCATCGTCGACACGGTGTTCAAGAGCATCATCGACGCCCTGCATCGGGGCGAGAAGATCGAGCTGAGGGGGTTCGGGAGCTTCCGTCTCCGCCGGCGCGAGCCGCGCAAGGGCCGGAACCCGAAGACCGGCGACAAGGTGGATGTGCCGCCGAAGAAGGTGCCGTATTTCAAGCCGGGCAAAGAGCTGAAGGAACTGATCAACCGCGAGGCCGGTGCGCCCGTCGCGCCGGGGCCCGCGTCGCTGGCCGTCGACCCCGACATCGCGGGTGTCTGAACACCCTCGAACTGCACCCTGCCCGATGGATCGTCTCTGGTCTCCCTGGAGACTGCCTTACGTGACCGGCGGCGACGCCAAAACGAGCGGATGCGTGTTCTGCGAGGCGCAGCACAACGAGCAGTCCTCGCTGATCGTGTTCCGCGGCCGCACCTGCTTCGTGATCCTGAACCTGTATCCGTACAACAACGGGCACCTCATGGTGATCCCGGCGCGGCATCTGGCCTCCCTCGTCGAGGCGACCTCCGACGAGCTGGACGAGATGATGGAGCTCACGCGCCGCTCCGAAATCGCGCTGCGGGAAGCGTACTCGCCGCATGGGCTGAACATGGGGATCAACCTGGGCAAGCCGGCCGGTGCCGGAGTGCTGGACCATCTGCACATGCACATCGTGCCCCGCTGGAACGGCGACACGAACTTCATGACCGTCGTCGGCGAGACGCGTGTGCTCGCCGAGGAACTGCCCGTAACCGCCGCCCGTCTCACGCCAATCTTCGCACGGCTCGCCTCCTAGCCTGACCTTCGCGTGCAACGTGCTCCGGTCCTCGTAGCGCGCAGCTCGAAGGCGGGGCTGAAGCTCCGCCCTCCGTACTCTCGCGCTCGTAGCGCGCAGCTTCAGCTGCTCGGCGTGCGGCACCGTGGCACCCTTAGTACAATGTCCCCATGCAACTGGAGCTAACGGACGCACAGGCGGATTTTCAGAGCCGCGTCGGCGATTTTGCGACGACGCGCGTTGCGCCGGCCGCAGCGGCGATCGACGAGCAGGGCGCGTTTCCCGATGGTCTGGTCCGCGAGGCGGCGGCGCTCGGGCTGATGGGCATCACGATTCCAGCGGAGTGGGGAGGCGCCGGCCTGGACTACGTGAGTTACGCGCTCGCGATCGAGGCCCTCGCGTCCGCCTCCGCGGTCGTGGCCGTGATAGCCGCGGTGCACAACTCGCTCGTCGTGGAGCCCCTCGCCGCGTTCGGTTCCGATCTCCAGAAGCGCACGTGGCTGCGCACGCTCGCGTCGGGCCAGGCGCTGGGAGCCTTTGCGCTGTCCGAAGAGCACGCCGGCTCGGACGCCGCGAACCAGCAGACCATTGCCCGCCCCACCGAACGCGGCTACGTGCTCAATGGCCGCAAGGTGTGGGTCGCGAACGCCGCGGCGGCCGAACTCGTGATCGTGTTCGCCGCGACCGAGCCGGGCAGGCGCAGCCGCGGCATCACGGCCTTTCTCGTCCCGATGCAGCACGCCGGCATCACCCGCCTCTCGACCGACGACTCGCTCGGCGTCAGGGGCCTCGGCTGCATGGATCTCGAGTTCAGGGACGTCGAAGTCGAGGCGTCCGCGGTGCTCGGGACGCCTGGCGACGGATTCCGCCTGGCGATGTGGGCGCTCGACGGCGGCCGCGTCGCGATCGCCGCGCAGGCGCTCGGGGTCGGCTCGGCGGCGCTGCGCGAAGCGCTCCAGCACGCGAAGAGCCGCGAAGCCTTCGGCCAGCCGATCGGAAACTACCAGGCCATCCAGTGGATGCTCGCGGACATGGCGACGGAGCTCGACGCGGCGCGGATGCTAACGCTCAAGGCCGCTGGCTCCGTCGGCCGGTCCCTCCACGCCGGCGACCCGCCCGGCACGCGCACGGTGGATGCGGCGATGGCGAAGCTGTTTGCGTCCGAAGCGGCCCATCGCGCCGCCGACAAGGCGATGCAGATCCTCGCGTCGAAGGGCTACCGCCGCGGATCCGTCGTCGAGCGCCTCTTCCGCGACGTGCGCGCGACGGAAATCTATCAGGGCACGTCTGAAGTGCAGCGCATGGTCATCGCGGAGGACATTCTCGACAGTAGCCAGTAGCCGGTCGCCAGTCGCCAGTCCGGGCAACTCACTCGCAACTGGCGACTGGCTACTGGTTACTATCCGATCAACTGCTTCGCAATCGTCTGGAGCTGCAGGTTCGAGGTCCCTTCGTAAATCTGTCCGATCTTCGCGTCGCGGTACAGCTTCTCGACGGGATAGTCCTTCACGAAGCCGTAGCCTCCGAAGAGATTGACGGCGAGCGATGCCACGCGCTCGGCGACCTCCGATGACAGGATCTTGCAGATCGCCGCCTCGGTCAGGAAGGGCCGTCCGGCATCGCGGAGCCGCGCGGCGTTGTAGACGGTGAGGGTCGCGGCTTCGACGTCGACTGCGGCGCGTGCGAGCTGGTGCTGCACGGCCTGGAACTCCGCGATCGGCTTGCCGAACTGCTTCCGCTCTTTCGTGTACGCAACGGCGTGCTGCAGCGCGCCTTTCGCAAGTCCAATCATCTGGGCGCCGATGCCGATGCGCCCCTCGTTGAGGGTTTCGATCGCGGTCTTGTAGCCCTTTCCGATTTCCCCGAGTACGCTCGCGCGGGGGACGCGGCACTCCTCGAACAGGAGTTCGCAGGTGCTGCTCGCGCGAATCCCGAGCTTGTCTTCTTTCTTGCCGACCTCGAACCCGGCGGTCCCCCGCTCGATGAGGAACGCCGTGATTCCCCGGTAGCCGGCGTCAGGATTGACGGTTGCGAACACGATGAACAGGTCCGCTTCGTTGCCGTTCGTGATCCACAGCTTGCGGCCGTTCAGCACGAAGTCGTCGCCGGCTTCGAGCGCGCGCGTCGTGAGCGCGAAGGCATCGCTGCCGGAACCGGCCTCCGACAACGCGTACGCGCCCACCATCGACGACGCGAGCTTCGGGAGGTAACGCGCCTTCGTCTCGTCGTTGCCCCACCGGAGCAGCGCATTGATCACGAGCGTGTTCTGTACGTCCACCAGCACGCCGACCGACGGATCGACCCGCGAGAGTTCCTCGACGGCCAGGACGGAGTGGAAGAAACGGCCGCCGGAGCCTCCGTACGTTTCCGGGATCTCGATGCCCATGACCCCGAGGTCGAACAGCTGCGCAATCAGCGCTGCCGACATGCTGGCCTGCTCGTCCATCTCGCGGACGAGCGGTCGCACTCGGGCGTTCGCGAACTCCCGGACGCTGTCCCTGAAGAGGAGTTCGTCTTCGGCGAATACGGTGAGAGGCGGGACGTGCTCGGCGGTGTGCTCTGTCACGGGTTCTCCACGGACTTCGCTCGCGCCCGCGTGCCGGTCGGGCAGAACCCGCAATGTTATCATTGCCGTTCGGTCGCGCCGGACGGGAGCGGGCCAATCTCGGGATGCGGGAGTCTAAAGGATCATGAGAAAGTCGGCACCCGTCCTCTCGGTTCTGCTGGCCGTCGCGCTGCAGGGCGCGGTCCCGTCGGCGCGTCAGGCCGCGGGTGCGGGAGCTCAGCAGCCGGCGACCCCAGCCACCCGGCAGCCGGCGTCGCAGGCTCCCGCCTCGCCGCCGCCACCCGCTCCAGCGGCGGGCCAGCAGCCTGCCGCCCCCACCGGGGGGCAAGCTCCCGCCGCCGATCCACAGCAGCCGCCGCGCATTCGTACGGGCATCAACTACGTGCGGGTCGACGTCATCGTGACCGACAAGAGCGGGCAGCCGGTCCTCGACCTCACTCCCGAGGATTTTTCGCTGACGGAAGACGGCAAGCCCCAGAAAATCGACGCCTTCGACGTCGTCAGGATTGACGGGACCGCGTCAGAGATCGCCAGCGGTCCCCCGCGGGCGATCAAGGACGACTTCGACGAAGAGCGCGAGGCGAGCCGGCCGGACGTCCGCCTGTTCGTGATCCTGCTGGACGATTATCACGTCCGGCGGGGCAACGACCTGTCCGTTCGAAAGCCGCTCATCAACTTCATCGAGAATCAGCTCGCGCCGGCCGACATGCTGGCCATCATGTACCCATTGACCCCCGTGACGGATCTTCGCTTCAGCCGCGACCGGGCCAGTGCGGTATCGGCAATCGAAAAGTTCCTTGGACGAAAATTCGACTACACGGCGCGGAACATGTTCGAGGAGAAGTACGCGAATTACCCGGCGTCGACCGTGGAGCGCATCCGGAACGAAGTCACCATGGGCGCGCTGAAAGGCGCCGCGGTCAGGATGGCGGGCCTCCGCGAAGGTCGCAAGTCGATCATCTTCGTGAGCGAAGGCTTCACGGCGATGCTCCCGACGCAGCTGCAGGATCCGAACGCGTCGCAGCCGGGGGTGAGGAACCCGTACCGGGGCGATGCCGGCGCCCCACAGGCGAGCGCGACCCAGCAACTGTTCGCCAAGGCCGACCTCCTTTCGGACATGGCGCAGGTGTTCGCCACCCTCAACCGGCAGAACACGTCCATCTACGCCGTCGACCCCCGCGGGCTTGCCGCCTTCGAGTACGACATCAACGAAGGTGTCGGGCTCACGCAGGACGCCGTCGGTCTGCGCGCCAGCCTCGACACCCTCCACGAGCTCGCGGCCAACACGGACGGACGGGCGATCGTCGACCGCAACGATCTTGCGGCCGGCATGAAGCAGATCATGCGGGACTCGAGCGGCTATTACCTGCTCGGGTACAACTCGACGCAGGCGCCGACCGACGGCAAGTTTCACGCGATCAAGGTGAACGTCCGCAAGAAAGGGGTGGACGTCCGCGCGCGCAAGGGGTACTGGGCGTTTACGCCGGAGGACGTGGCCACCGCGACCAGAGAAGCCTCCAGGCCCGAAGCGCCATCCGCCGTCACGACGGCGCTCAATAATCTCGCCGCGCCGGCACGGGACCGCGCGGCGCGATTCTGGATCGGGACCGCCCGCGGAGAGAACGGAAAGACGAGGCTCACCTTCCTGTGGGAACCGGCGCCCGCGATTCCGGGGCAGCGGCGCGAAGAGCCCGCGGCCCGGGTTGCGCTGACCGCCATCGCCACCGACGGCCGGCCGGTCTTCCGAGGGCGGGTGCCGGACGCGCCAGCCGACACGCCCGCCGCGACGACGACCCCGGGCACATCGCCGCCGACGGCCGCGAGCGCGGTGCGGGCGGGCGGCGCGACGAGCTTCGACGTGCAGCCCGGGCACCTCGAACTGAAAATGGTCGTGGAAGGAAGTCGCGGGCAGGTGATCGACTCGGTCGGACGCGACCTGACGGTCCCTGATTACGGCACGGTGGAGGTCTCCTTCGGGACGCCGCGGGTCTACCGGATAAGATCGGTGCCGGAGCTCCAGGCGCTCAAGACGAAACCCGACGCGGTGCCCACCGCCGATCGCGAGTTCAGCCGAAGCGAACGGCTGTTCGTTCGCGTCGAGGCGTACGCACCGGGCGGCGCCGTGCCGGCGATGACGGCGCGGCTGCTGAATCGCGCAGGGCAGTCGATGTCGGATGTGCCTGTCCAGGCGGCGGCTGGCCGTTCAGCCGACATCGATCTGCCGCTGTCGGCCCTCGCCGCAGGCGAGTACATCATCGAGTTGAACGCGAAGACCGCGTCCGGCACCGCCCAGGAATTGATTGCGTTCAGGATCACGCGGTAGACGAACCTCGAGCCCTGAACCCGAGCCCGGAACCCGAACAGGGAACTCCGAGTCAGGCATACATCCCGCGCATCTTGGTCACCACCGCCACGCGGTTGATGGCCACGATGTACGCGGCGGTCCGCATGTCGGTCTTGTACTTCACGGACGTCTTCAGCACGTCGTCGAACGCTTCGACCATCTTGGCCTCGAGGCGTTTGTTGACTTCCCCTTCTTCCCAGAAGTAGCCGTGGCGATCCTGGACCCACTCGAAATATGACGTGGTCACGCCGCCCGCGTTCGCAAGAATGTCCGGGATGACGAAGACGCCGCGATCGTGCAGGTGCTTGTGCGCATCCGGCGTGGTCGGCCCGTTCGCGCCTTCCGCGACGACCTTGGCCCGGATCCCGGGGGCGTTGTCCATCGTGATCTGGTTCTCCATCGCCGCCGGCACGAGGACCTCGAGGTCGAGACCGAACAGCTGATCGTTCTCGAGAGGCTCACCACCCTGGAAGCCCTCGATGGTCTTGTGCTGCCTGGCATAATCGAGCATCTTCTCGATGTCGAGTCCCTTCTCGTTGTAGACGCCCCCCTTCCAGTCCGTGACCGCGACGATGCGGGCGCCCAGCTTGGCGAGCAGGTCAGCGGAGACGGACCCGACGTTGCCGAATCCCTGCACCGCGACGCGCGCGCCGACGATGTCGAAGCCGACGTGCTTCGCCGCCTCCCGCGTGACGATCATGACGCCGCGGCCCGTGGCCTCGCGCCGCCCGAGGGACCCACCCATCTCGATCGGCTTGCCGGTGACGACCGCCGTCGACGTGTGGCCCACGTGCATGCTGTAGGTGTCCATCACCCACGCCATGATCTGATCGTTGGTGTTCACGTCCGGCGCCGGGACGTCTTTCTCGGGACCGATCGCGTCGATGATTTCGGCGATGTACCGGCGCGTCAGCGCCTCCAGCTCGCGCCGCGACATGCGTGTCGGATCGCAGATCACGCCCCCCTTGCCGCCGCCGAACGGGACGTGTGCGACGGCGCATTTCCAGGTCATCCAGGCGGCGAGCGCCGTCACCTCGTCGAGGGTGACGTCCGGGTGGTACCGGATGCCGCCCTTCGCGGGTCCGAGCGTGATGTTGTATTGCACACGGTAGCCGGTGAAGACCTCGATCTCGCCGTTGTCCATCTGGATGGGGCAGGAGACGGTGATCTGTCGCTTCGGATGTGTGAGGATCTTCCAGATCCCGGGGTCCAGACCCAGCAGCCGCGCTGCGCCATCGAACTCCTGGAGCATCGCGTTGAAGATGCTGCCGCCTGCGTCCATGTGACTCCTGACTGTCGCCCCTCGGCCGACAACTCGAGCAGATCAAAGTACCCCTCGCGAACGCGGCAAGTCAAGCCGCGCAAGTCGCTGTTTCTGCAGGTCGATACGCCGGTTCTTACAACTTCGTGTGCGGGAGCGGAACCGCCAGGAATGTGAACCGATGCCCCAAAACGACACTGTGCTGGGGCCGGCGCACACCTGCCGGCCGTCCCGTAAGCGTTGGTGCCCAAAGAGTTATCGCGAATACAGCTGGGGTGGTCTTCCACTTGCTCCACAGGAGGGCGAAGCTGGAGGCTTCTAGATGGCCATCTCGAAACGGACAGTTCTGTTATCGGCGGCGCTGCTGGTGACGAGTGGAGCGACCGCCCGCGCGCAGGGCCAGTCGCAGTCACATGCCCAGCCGCAGTCGCCGTCCCAGGGGCAGAGCAGCGGGGCTGGCGACGCGAGACGCAGCGTGAGGCTGGCGATTCTCGGCACCATCTCGAACCGGGCGAACGCCACGCTGACCATTCGAGGGGTCGGGTTCGGCGATCGCGTCGCCCAGGTCTGGTGCCAGGACTATCCGATGAGCGTCACGAGCTGGACCGATGCAGAGATCGTGGTGCATCTGCCTGACGCGTTGCCGGACGGGAGCTATCTGCTCACCGTCATTCGCGGCGATGGGCAGCGGGATCGCGATGTGTTCGACATGGCGGTGCAGGGGCAGACGGCGGTTATCGGGGGCGACAAGGGGACGCCGGGTCCGCAGGGCGCCACCGGCCCGATGGGCCCCGCCGGGCCGCAGGGCGATCCGGGTCCGGCCGGGCCCGCGGGTCCGAAGGGTGACACGGGCGCAACCGGCCCGACGGGAGATATCGGTCCTGCGGGCGCCACCGGCGCAAAGGGGGACATCGGCGCTACCGGCCCCGCGGGCGTGAAGGGTGACACCGGCGCGATGGGTCCGGTCGGCCCGAAAGGTGAGACGGGAGCCGCGGGAGCGGAGGGACCGGCCGGCCCCACCGGTGCCGCCGGGCCGAAGGGCGACATCGGCGCCATGGGTCCGAAGGGAGATGTCGGCTCGAAGGGTGACACGGGCAGCGCGGGTCCACAGGGAGAAATGGGCGCCATCGGGCCGATCGGTCCCAAGGGTGAGGCCGGCGCTGTCGGGCCGATTGGCCCGAAGGGTGAGACAGGCGCGCTCGGTCCCAGGGGAGACCTCGGCCCGATTGGACCGCAGGGTGAGCCCGGCGTGGCCGGTCCGAAAGGTGACGCGGGGGCGGTGGGGCCGAAGGGCGACATGGGCCTGATCGGGCCGCAGGGCGCAAAAGGCGATGCGGGCGCGACTGGCGCGCAGGGTCTGCCCGGCGTGATGGG
>JANMCN010000208.1:0-5252 GCA_031361295.1 Acidobacteriota bacterium
GTCCAACGTCCAACGTCCAACGTGCTACGTGCGACGTGCTACGTGCTACGTGCTACGTGCTACGTGAAACACGTCCAACGTTCCCCGTTCCACGTTAGCGGCGACTGATGACGCGCTCGTAGAAGGTTTCGTACTGCGGCACGACCTGGTCGCGGCAGTAGCGCTGGAACACGGTCCGCCGCGCGGCCGCGGCGACGCGCGCGTGAAGTCCGGCGTCGGTGAGAAGGGCTATGCCGCTTTCCGCCATGCCCTGCAGATCGTCAGGCGCATGCAGGAAGCCGGTCGCGCCGTTCTCGATGACTTCGTGCAGCCCTCCGACATCGGACGCGACGACGGGCACTTCGCACGCCATCGCCTCGAGTGCCGCCAGGCCGAAGCTCTCCTGCGCCGAGGGAAGCAGGAACAGATCGGCAATCGACAGGAGCGGCACGATCTGGTCCTGCTCTCCTACCGACTCGACCTGCTTCGAGAGCCCGAGCGCCCTGGCGGCATCCAGTGCGGTCGTGAGATCGGGCCCGTCGCCCACGAGAAGCAGCCGCGACGGCACACGCGACGCGATCCTCCCGAAAATCTCCACCGCAGCCGCGACCCGCTTGACGGGCCGGAAGTTCGAGACGTGGATCACGAGCTTCTCGCATCCCGGCGGGCAGTATCGCGTCCGGAGGGCCGGACTGGCCACGCGGCGGTACGCGTCGCAGTCGAGAAAGTTCGGGATGACGACGATCTCGTTCCGCACTGGCAGCACGCGGTAGGTGTCCTCCCTGAGGCTCTCGGACACTGCCGTCACGCCGTCCGACTGATCGATCGAGAACGCGACGGTTTCGGCGTACGAGTGATCGCTCCCGACGAGGGTGATGTCGGTCCCGTGCAGTGTCGTGATCACCTGCGGGACGTGCTCGGCGGCGGCCGAGACGAGAATCTGCTTCGCCAGGTACGCGGCCGTCGCGTGGGGCACCGCGTAGTGCGCGTGCACGATGTCCAGCCTGAACTCGCGCGAGACCTGGACGACGCGCGTCGCAAGCGCCAGGACGTACTGCGTCTCGCGAAAGAGCGGGTACGCGGGAGTCGAGACCCGGTGGAAGGTCAGGCCCGCCTGGTACGCGCCGAAGCGGAACGGCGTATCGGCACTGAGGACGTGCACGTCGTGGCCGCGGGCGGCCAGCGATTTCGCCAGCTCGGTGGCGACAATCCCGCTCCCGCCCACGGACGCGTAGCAGACGATCCCGACGTTCACTCGAGCCTGCCGGGTCCCCCGGCCGCGGCGCTCCAGTCCTTGAACAGGTGCGGACGCAGCACCGGCTCGCGGACGATGACACCCTCGGCAAACGCCACGCCGGCGCGGGCGCCGAGGTGCGCGT
Source organism: Acidobacteriota bacterium (assembly GCA_031361295.1). Lineage (GTDB taxonomy): Bacteria > Acidobacteriota > Vicinamibacteria > Vicinamibacterales > 2-12-FULL-66-21 > JALZOC01. The sequence continues at coordinate 1,359 of JANMCN010000208.1, forward strand.
CGCGGCTCTCAATCATCTGCCGGAACTGCGGGGCCGTCAGACGTGTGGCGATGCTGTCGGGACCCGAGGGTGCAAACTGCGAGTGATGGCACGCGAGCGCCTGGCGCTTCTTCTCGTAGTACGGGGACACGTCGACGGCAAATGACGCCGGGTCGGCGTCGTTGATGAAGTAGTAGCAGAGCCAGTCGGGCCGCCATGCCGGGGGCTCGCCGCCGCCAAAGCGGCGGAGGCCGCTCTTGAAAATTGCGTTGGTCAGCACCTCGCTGGCGGCGCGGTGATCCGGATGGCGATCGTTCGCGTGCGGCAGCGCGACCGCCCGCGGCCGCACGGTCCGCATCAACCGCACCACGTCCGTGATCTGCCCGTCCCTGCCGTCGATGCCGCCGTCAGGCCACTCCAGATTCGTCCGCCAGGCCGCGCCGAGAACCACGCGCGCGGCTTCGGCTTCCGCCTCCCTTTCGTCCGGCGTCCCGTTCGACCCGAGCTCCCCGCGCGTCAAATCGCACAGTCCGACGCGGAATCCCAGCGCCGCGTGGAGCGCGATCACCCCCCCGAGACCAATCTCGAGGTCATCGGGATGAGGGCCGAAGACGAGCAGGTCTACAGGAGGCAGCACGGCTGAAATCCACATTCCACGGTGTCAGATCGCTCAGATGGTGTTCGCAACGCGTCGAAGCGCGTCGTCGGCTGCCGCCAGGCGGCCCACGGCGCCCTTGTGCCACTCCTCGTCCGAGGCAATCAGGCGTGTCGACGCGGCCACCGCGCGGGCGGTCTCCGCAGGTGCGGGTCCGCCGGGGGTCGTCCTGACGTCCACGAAATGGCGCGCGCTCAGCAGTTCGGCGAGCGCGGGCTCGTCGTAGGCGATAGGCCGGCCGACGACGGCCACACAGACGTCACGCAGCACTGCGGACCGCAATTCGGACGGCCGCGCCTCGCATTCGGCCACGAACCGGACGGCAATGGTGTGACCAGTCTTGAAGGGAACGTTGTGATCCCGCACCAGCGTGTCCGCAAGCTCCGTGACGGTGATCCAGCCCTGCGCGGCACGCTCGGCCAGACGGGCACGATTGAACTGCGCGGGCCCCATGGCCGCCGCGACGAGCCGCACGGCGCGGTTGGCGTCTTTGAACATCGACGCCACGAGCGGCTGCAGGTCGTCTTCGGTATCGACAATGTCGCCGAAAGGGGTGTTGTGCACGCTCATGACGACCGCCGTCGCCTGGCCGAGCGCCTTGCTGGCGATGGCGCGCGCATGCTCGAGCGCAACGGGGTTGCGCTTCTGCGGCATGATGCTGCTGCCCTGCACGAAGCCGTCGGTCAACCGCAGGTACCCGAACTCGGTCGTGCACCAGAGCAGCAGATCCTGGAGCACGCGACCCATCCCCGTCAGAAGGACGGCTGCCGCCGACACGCTTTCGAGCAGGTAATCCACGGTCGCGATGCTGCCGTACGTGTTGCCGGTAGGCGCATCGAACCCGAGGAGCTCGGTCGTCCGCGCGCGGTCGATCGGGAATCCCGTCCCGGTAATCGCGCAGGACCCGAGGGGATTCATGTTGGTCGCGACATAGGCCGCTCGCAGACGCACGGTGTCGCGCTCGAGTTGTTCGACGACAGCCAGCAGGTAATGGGCGATCGTGGACGGCTGGGCCGGCTGCGTGTGGGTGTGGGCGGCGAACACGTCCTCCTTGTGCGCGTCCGCGAGCGCGAGCAACACCTTCCGCAGCCTGACGGCTCCTTCGATGAGCTGAAGCACCATATCCCGCTGCTGCATCCGGTACATCGTCATGTCGATGTCGTTCCGGGAGCGGGCCGTGTGCAGGCGGCCGGCGGCTTCCTCGCCGCACGCCTGCACGATCAGCCGCTCGACGTAGAAGAACAGATCTTCGCAGGTGCCATCGTAGCGGACCTGGCCGACCTGTGCGAGCGGGATGCTGTCGAGCGCCAGCCGGATCGCGTGGGCCGCGACCGCCGGGACGATGCCGGTCTCGGTCAGCATCACCAGGTGCGCGTAGTGAATGTGCATCAGCGGCGCCAGGAACTGGGCCTTGGCGTCCTCGAAGTTTTCGTTGAGCACGCACGCCACGTACTCGGCGTCGAACCGCATGGGTCTGTTATCGCTTTCCGAGACTCAACAGGTTGGCCATCAACTGGTAGGCGCCGTCGGTCCCCGCGGGGAGCTGGCGCCAGAGGCCGAGACCCACATAGATCCACCGCCCTTTCCCGTAACGCGCTTCGACGAGCGCGCCGGTCTTGGGCCCGGGGTTGTAGGGGAACGGATCCGTCGAGCGCACGAGGTCCACGTAGCGAGCGTCGCGATCGGCGAGAAAGTACGTGCCCCGCTCCTGGACCCAGCCGGCCCACGCCTCGGGTCCAATCCGGTTCGGCGTGGTGAAGACCGGATGCGTGGGTACCAGCACCTCCACCGGAGCGTTCTCGTCGGTGACCCTGTCGGTCCCGGTCTTGACCGGATAGGGGCCGTACTGCGCCTGGTTGAACTCCTGCTTGTTGTACTGAACGATGACCGTCCCGCCGTTCTCCGCATACTTGAGGAGCCTGTTGTTGTTCGCCCGAAGATCGGGCCGGCGCTCGTAGGCGCGCACGCCAGTCACGATGACGTGGTAGCGCGACAGGTCCCCTGACGCGAGCTCCGCCGGATCGATCAGGTGCACCTCCGCCCCGAGCTGCTCGATCGCGGACGGCACGGCATCGCCGACCCCCATCACATAGCCGACCCGGAGCCCCTGTGCGATCTTGACGTCGATGACCTTCACTCGCGTCTGCGCGGGTTCGACGACGTGCCGGCGGCGGATGTGTGGATATTCGACCACCTCGTATCCCGAGGACGATGCGACGGGGCTGCCGGCCGACACCTCGGCACCCACCGCGTACTCGCCGGCCTTCGCCGAGGCGGGAGGTGTGACGCTGAACTTCACCGTCGCATCCTGGTTCTCCCGTTCGAAGCTCACTGGAATCGACGACGGCGCCGCTCGCCAGCCGTCGGGCACGTGCAACGAGGCCGTGGCTGCGGCCGGCCCTTTCTGATTGTTGCTGACGGACACCTCGACCGTCACCTCGACCGTCCGTTCGTGCGCCACCGAGCGCATCAGGGTCTGGGGAGACATCCGCCGGGAAGGCGTGGGCGTGGGCACGACGGCAATATCGGGGGAGACGCGCACGTTGAACGCGGGCACGACCTGGAGCTCCATGCGCTTTTCGCCGGCAAACAGATCACTGTAGCGATACTCGACCGCACGCTCGACCGACACGTCAGCCCCGCCGATCGACATCGCGAGCGTCGCGCGGAACGGCGTCGGCCGGAACGGCGCGCCGAATGGGACACCGGGCTCGAAGTCGTACCGTGCCGCGTCCTTTCGCGGCGTCCAGTACGGCGTCGATGGAGGCGCGTCGGCCACTCGCAGGTCGGTCGCGCAGGTCAGGGCGCCTGCGCTCGGAACCGGGCCGGCGCACACCGCGGGGTCGCCGAGGAAGCCCGTGAACTGGAGGCTCTTGAGGACCACGTCGGCCGGTCCGTTGTTCCCCGCGACGAGCGACACCTTGACCGGTTGCCCCCCGACCACCACGCCGTCGTCTGCGAGCACCTCGATGCGGACGCCGTGGGTCAGCAGGAGCGCCTCCTGAAACTGGCGTTCCTTCGGAGCCAGCCGGAAGTCGATCTCGTATCGCGCGGCGTCCGAGAGACCCATCGAACCAAGCTTCGCGCGCAGGTCACGGACGGCCGCGAGTCCCGTGACGAGGGGCTGGGCGGCGGCGGCTGGTCCCTTGGCATCGAGCGCCTGCGACGCCGTCTCGACGCTCGCCGCGATCGTTTGAAGCGCCGAGGCGAGGGAGGCCGGAGGCTGCGCACCGACGTAGACGGCGAGGCCGGGCAGCGAG
>JANMCN010000259.1:0-2425 GCA_031361295.1 Acidobacteriota bacterium
GGAACTGGACAAGATGATCCGCTGGGGCGCAGCGGTGGAGCGTCCCGAGCGCGACCCGATTGTCGCGTATCTCGCCAGCCATTTCTCCCCGGTCCGCACCTCGGGTCAGGGTCCGTCGACCGCCGGCGCCGTTACGTTCACGCGCGCGTGCCAGGTCTGCCATGAAGCCGACCTCGTCGAGGCGCAGCGGCTCAGCCACTCTGTCTGGACGCGTGAGGTCGACAAGATGATCCGGTGGGGGGCGGTGGTCGCCGATTCGGAAAAGGCCGCTCTCGTCGATTACCTCGCCAGCCGCTTTCCCGCCAGATAGTCGTCAGCCACACGCCGCTTCCTCGGCTGCTCAGGTGCGCAGGTTCCGGGGATGGATCTGCATCCCGCGGGCATTGGTCGATTGCCCAACTCGGCGCCGCTCATTCATCACGCGGCTGGCGTGACTACGGGGATATCCAGGCGGCGATGAAACTCGCGGCGCAGGAGCAGCATATTGATGGTCACCTGGACGGTGATGGCCGTCACCGACAAATACCAGATCCAGTGCAGCGCGAATCCTGGCACATGCGACAGCAGGAAGGCTGGCACGGCGACGACGACGATCCGGACGAGCGATGCGATCAGCGCCGGCAGCGTGTTCCCCATCGCCTGGAACATGCTCGAGCCGACGAAGATCACGCCGGATGCGACGAAGGTCCAGGAGACGATGTGGAGGTACTCGGCACCGACCGCGATCACCTGCGGGTCCGCCGAGAAGACCCGCACCATCGAGGCGCCGAACAGCAGGCACGTTGCGGTCCACACGAGCATGGCGCCTCCCGCCATCATCGCGCCGGACCGGAACGTGGCGCGAACGCGCTGCGGGTGTCGCGCACCGAAATTCTGCCCCGCAACCGGTGCGACAGCGAAGCCAAGCGCCACGACCGGCATGAAGCCCGCCTGGATGATGCGCATCCCGATGCCGAACCCCGCCTGGGCCCCCGATCCGAACGGTCGGCTGATCACATACACGACGACGAGGTAGACCGCCATCAGCGCGAACTCGGCGCCGGCGGGCAGGCCGATGCCGAGGATCCGGCGCCACAGCGGATAGTCGGGCTTCCATCCGCGCCGCGCGAATTCCAGGTACGACGTGCCGGGCAGGAAGTACGTGGAGAGCCAGAGCGATCCAACCGCGATCGCCACCAGTGACGCGATCGCCGCGCCGGCGACGCCCAGCGGCCGTCCGGTGCCCCACCCGAACATCAGGAACGGGGCGAGGACGATGTTGATGATGACCGTCGCGGTCTGGACGATCATGCCGGGCTTGAAGTTGCCCGTCCCGCGCAGGGCCGCCCCCATGCTCACGATCGCGAACTGGAGCGACATCGCGGGGATGAACCAGAGAAGATAGTCGGCCGCCAGTTGCGCGGTCTGCGGATCCGCGGCGAGCGCCGTCACGTACGGCAGCCGCAGCGTCATCCCGATCGCGAAGAACAGCGCGCCGACGAGCGCCGACAGCAGCAGCGATTCGTTGAAGACGAGCAGCGCGCGGTCGCGGTCCTTCTGTCCCGCGGCATGCGACACCAGTGTGGTGACGCCGACGCCCAGCATCTGCGTCACCGCGAGGACGATGAACGTCAGGTTCCCGGCGATCGCCACGCCCGCCACGGCTTCCTTCCCCAGCCGCCCCACCCAGTACAGATCGACCAGAAAGTACAGCGTCTGAAACACCATCGTCACCAGCATGAAACTGGTGGTCTTGAGGAGGTGGCGGGTGACGGATCCGGTGGTCAGGTCCTGCATGGGTTCACTGCGGGGGTCGACCGCCTTTCCGGGGGGCTCGGGGGCAGCACTGGGCGCACGTGCTGCTCATTATAGGGTCGGAGCCGCATCCGGGCCGCGCCGAGGTCCTGTCACGTCGTCCGACCTCCATCGCCCAGCCGCTGGGTGCAACAGGTGCTGCTCGTCCCTCAACTCCCGTCGAGGTGTCCGGCGATGAGGTCAACCCAAAGGCCGCCCCCATATCTTCGGATGATTTGCGCTGATATTTCCTGCTTCGTCCCTGGCATCGTGGTTGCTCCTTTTGAGCCGGGAGTGTCATTGATGAAAACCCTGGTTGTTCTTGTCGTACTCGGTACGCTCGGCGTCTCCGCCGCGCCGGTTTCCGCGCAGACCCGTCACAGTGAGGTCCAGGGCTTCGGGGGCGTGACTGTCGGCACGTCGACCTTCGGGAGCGCGGTCTCTCCGACATTCGGCGGGCGGGTGGGTGTCGATCTCACCCCGAACATGCAGGTGATCGGGGAAGCTGGCCGCCTTGCGGACATCAAATCACCGCTGTTCGACCTGCTGGACTTCACGGACCTGCGCCTGCGCGTGTCTGCGCTCTACGGCGAAGGCGGCGTGCGCTTTATCGCCTCGCCCCACTCGATCGTACGCCCCTACGGTGAGGCGA
>JANMCN010000299.1:0-3785 GCA_031361295.1 Acidobacteriota bacterium
CGTCGACATCCTGAATTTCGCGCTCAACCTCGAGTACCTCGAGGGCGAGTTCTACTCGGTCGCCACGACCGGGCAGCGCCTCGCCGACGCGGGGGTCGGCATCACCGGCAAGGGCCGGGCGGGTGCGACGACCGGGGGCGCGAAAGTGTCGCTCGACGACTTCACCGGCTTCGCCGCCATGCAGATCACGATCGACGAGCAGGCACATGTCAATTTGCTGCGCGGCGCGCTCAAGGGTGACGCGGTGGCGAAACCCGAGATCAATCTCGAAGCGCTTGGCGTCGGCTTTCGCAATCAGGCGGAGTTCCTGACGGTCGCGGCCATCTTCGAAGACGTGGGCGTCAGCGCCTACGGTGGCGCCGCGCCGCTCATCGACAGCACGCAGATCCTCGGAGCGGCCGCGAGAATCGCCCTGACCGAAGCGCAGCACGCGGGCGTGTTGCGGTCGCTGGTGTCCCGCGCCGCGCTCGCGATTCCACAGGTCGATCCCAAGGCCATCCCGACGATCGGCAACGCCAATGGCCGGCTGTTCTTCGTCGATGGCAACGGCCTCAGCATCGTCCGCACGCCGAGCGAAGTGTTGAAGATCGTGTACGGCGGCGGGACGTCGTCGGGCGGGTTCTTCCCGGCAGGCGTGAACGGCGCAATCTCTCGAGCCTGAGCCGTCTTGAAGAGGGCCGGTGGCGGCCGGCTCTCTTCTTCTTCTCTCTCCGGGCCTCGCGGCACATCGTCAGAGGCGGCGGGTTTGACAGGGGAGAAGGTTAGCCTGCGCGTGAGCGGGCTAACCTTCTCGAACAGCTTCGTGAAGCTCGTCGCAGGCGCGGGGGCGTCTCAATACTTCAGCGTGAGGCCCACACTTGCCCGCGAAAAACTCAGCTTCCCTCCGGTGAACACTCCCAACTTCAGGTCCTGGAACGTGTTGAACCGGCGAATGTCGCCGCGGAGCCCGAGGCGGGGCCCCAGCGAGAGCGTCACACCGCCGCCCAGGTCGTAGCCGAACGCGTTCTTCGACGTCGCCAGCGCGGCTGGGTTGATCGTGGCATGCGGGCGAATCAATCCGACGCCGCCGACGACGAAGGGGTGGACAGGCCCGATTGGAACCCCGAGCACGAGATTGCTCATGAATGTCAGCACGGAGTTGTGGGTCCCGGGGGCGGCGCCGAAAAAATCCTTCGCGTAGGCGATGTCCTGCTCGAAGCCGGTGCCGCTGGCCGAGCCGAAAGACACGCCGAAGTTCGTGTGCTTCTCCTGACAGTCCCTCAGGCTGAGGCAGTTGGATGAGTCGCCCCCGTAGTTGTAGCCCACATACGGCGTGACGCCGCCGGCGGCGAAGGCGGCTGGCGCACAGAGCGTGACCGCGGCGCCGACGAGCACGAAAATTCCTGTTAATCGCATCCTGCCTCCAACGCTCATCATACCCGGCGGCGGCGCGGCCGCGGCATCGGCGAGTTCGAGCCTGGGCTGCCCTGAGCACCGAGACGTCAGCGAGGCGGCTGGTTTGCTGAACAGCTTCCGCGCGCCGAAAACATCGCCAACAAGGCGATGACCGCGAGGATCAGCACGGGCACGAGAGTCGCGTGCGTGGTCTAACGGGCTACCTCCATGGCGAGATCCGGTTCGGCGGGCGCGCGCGTCAGGCGCGCCGGGGCAGGTCGCGTGGGCCGATAGCACGAAGCGGGGAAGTGGCCGGGGCATCCGGCGGAGCTACGGCGCGGTGCGGGCGAAGATCACGATAACCAGTGCGCCGGCGATGGCGAGACCGGCGCCCAGCAGCTCGGGCGCCTGCGGCCGATGGCCTTCCACCAGCCACAGCCACACCAGGGACGCGGCGATGTAGATGCCGCCGTACGCCGCGTAGGCCCGGCCGGCGAACGCCGTATCCGCGCGCGTCAACAACGCGGCAAAGCTGATGAGGCTGCCGACCCCGAGGACGGCAAGCACAGGAGAGGATCCGCTGCGCAGCCACGTCCAGAACGCGAAGCATCCGGCAATTTCCAGGAACGCAGCGATGACGAAGATTGCGACGTTGGTCATGGCGCGATGCGTGCGCTCAGGAACTCGCGAGTGCCCGTGGGGCCGGTGAGCTCCAGCACGATGGGGCCCTCGTCAGGGTGGACGGTGACCTGGAAATGGAGAAAACGGCAGTAGCGTCGTTCCGCGTCGATCGCCCTCGCGATGACGGGAAGCGTCTCGTCGCCGCTCGCGGCGAAGCGGAGTCTCAGCCCGTTGTCCAGGGCTTCGCGGGCAGTTACCAGCCCTGTCAATCGGGAGAGCAGCTGCTCGCGGCGTGCCTCGAGGGCTGCGGGGCCCAGTGTGCAGGCGACTGGAGCCTTCCTGCGTGGACCTCTGCTGCCCGAAACCGGCAGCCGCAAGCCCGAATATGGCGAGGAGCGCCGATTGTTAGCCGTCGCATCCCTGATTGTAGCTCGCGCTCGAGTACGCGCCGGTCTGTCACAGACGCACGCGCGAATGAGGTGAGTGCGCACGGACTCGCGTTGCGAGTGCGGCTCGTCCGGGGAGGGCTGACCCCGATGTCGGTCTGTGCGTCCGGATATCGACCCCAATCGACGAGCGCGACATCCGGACGGAGCTGCGGTTTGGTGAATCACTGGAGCGCTGTTATTATCAAGTGTTCGGTCGCCAGTTGATTGGCTCGCCGCGGCCAACGAGTCCCCATCGTCCAGAGGCCCAGGACGTGGCCCTTTCAAGGCCAAAACGCGGGTTCGAATCCCGCTGGGGACGCCAGCTCCCAAGTCATTGACAAGTCACGCGGTTTTCGCATCGAAGGCCGCGCTTACTGATTGTTCGCTCGGACTCGCTGTGCCCGCGTGTGTGCCCGGCGCGTGTTTGCTGGCCAACCCCACGGCCTTGCGTAGTTCCTCATCGGTCACATGGCAGTAGCGTTCGACCATCCGCAGCGTCGTCCACCCGCCAATCAACTGCACCGCTCGAGCCGAGGCGCCATCCCGCAGCATGTTCGAGGCGCCCGTGTGCCGAAAACTTATAGTGACTGACGCCGGCCAGGGACAGCGACTTGATGAGGCGCGCATACGCCACACTGCAGGCGGCCGCAGTCGCCGGGGTGTCATCCTTCCCCAGGCCGAACACGTAGCCGTGACCGTGTGACCGGAGAATCAGCGCATCGCGCAGCGCCGGTGTGAGCGGCACCCGGCGCGACTGCCCATTCTTCGACTGCACGATCGTCGCGTAGGACCATGATCGCCAACTCTTCAGCCGGGGTGAGCCAGGAGCACCGGCCGCGTGAATACTTCGCGCACGAGGGTGCAATCGCCTCGACCTCGCCGGCAAACATGATCGCCGCTTTGCGAGTCGCCGCCTCCCGGACCCCGTTAGACAGCGTCGGCGTCACCGGCTGTGAGCCTCCGCGGCGGGTCAGGAGCATGGAGCGTCACTCGGTCCGCACTGATGCCGATCTGCACGGTAAACGGCTCCCCTTGCCCGCCCTTCACAGGTGGATCCACTACCTTGATGCGCTCCAAGATCTCGAGCGCGACACTCGGGTCCGCATCCGTCATCATCCGATCGGCCAGCTCCAGCGCCCGCGCCTTCGGGAGATGCTTCGAGGCGCCCGTCGTATCGGTCCAGTCGGCCAGGATGTGTCCCACTTCAAGCTCAGAGTGCCCGAACTCGGCGGCCAGCTTGTCGAGCGTCATTCCGGACCGTTTCGAGGCCGTCACGATTTGCCACTGTTCCGCGCGCGAGATGGCGGGTGACTCGCCGGCCCGAACCTCAGCCCATCGAGCGATGTCCGTGGCCGTCTGTTT
>JANMCN010000080.1:0-4721 GCA_031361295.1 Acidobacteriota bacterium
CACAATCCGCGACATCCTGAGTCCCAAGCCGTCCCCAGTCATGCCCGGCGTCACCGTTCGACTCGAAACGCGAGATACATGAGTGTGCTCGCGCGCTCGACGAGAAGAACGGTCGCGGCGCCCCCCTTCAACGCCGAGGCAGCGACCTTCAGGTCGTCGATGCCGGTCACCGGTTTTCCGTTGCACGCATAGATGACGTCACCGATCTCGAGCCTTCCCTGCTGAGAGTACGGGGTCTCGGGCAGCACACGCGCCACGACGGCGCCCCTTGGGCGCCGCAGCTGTGGCAGCAGCTCCGCCACGGGCGGCGTGAGATCGAGGGCGATGATCCCAAGTGTCGGAATCGCCTGCTGCGATCCGATGAGGGCCTCGAGCTGCCCGGCGTCGTTGGCACGCTCCCCCACCGGCACGCGGATCGTCAGCGATCGGGTCCCGCGCCGCACCTCGATCGCCACCTGTTCGCCAGTGCCGCGCGTGTAGACGTTGATCCTGAACTGCCGGCCGTTTTCCATCGGCTTGCCGTCGAGCGCGAGGACGATGTCGCCGGGCTGGAGACCGGCTTTGGCCGCCGCACTTCCGGGAGTGACGTCCGCCAGGACGACGCCTGCATCGAACGTCAGGCCGAGCGCCTCGGCCATCAACGGCGTAATCGTCTGCGCGCTCACGCCGATCTCGCCCCGGCGCACGCGGCCGTACTTCCGGATCTGCCCGAAGACGTTTCGGACGATGTTGCTGGGCGCCGCAAACCCGATGCCTTCACTGCCTCCGGACTGGCTGTAAATGAGCGTGTTGATGCCGACCAGGCGGCCGTCCGTGTCCACGAGCGCGCCCCCGCTGTTCCCGGGGTTGATGGTGGCGTCGGTCTGGATGTAAATCATCGGGTCTTCGGGCGTGAGCTGCCGTGCGACGGCGCTCACGACACCCATCGAGACCGAGGAATCCAGACCGAGAGGACTGCCGAACGCGAGCACGAGCTGCCCCGGGCGGAGCGAATCCGAGTCCCCGAACGGCAGCGTGGGCAGCCCCCGCGCGTCCACCTTGACGACCGCGATGTCCGTTTCCTGGTCGATCGCCACCACCCGCGCCGCCGCGATGCGTCCCCGCCGCTTGAGAATCGAGCGCCCGGGCGCCCCGCCGGTGGCCTCGAACGGAAGTTCCACTTCGACCCGCGTCGCGTTCTCCACGACGTGGGCGTTGGTGACGATGAACCCCTCCGCGTCCACGATCACGCCGGAGCCACTGCTGCGCTCGAGCTGCGGCTCGCCGGTGGCGACGCGATTCTCTTCGTCAGGCGCCGCGTAGCCAGTCACGAAAATCTGCACGACCGTAGGACTGACTTTCGCGGCGAGATCCTGCAGCGACCGCGACAAATCCGACATCGGCAGGGCGGGAGGCGCGGCCGCGCCCTGCGCCGTGGCGCGCAGCGTCGGCAGCACACAAAAGACGACGACAAGGAGGGTTCGGAGGATTGGCATGCGGATCAGGGATCGTAGCATGGCGAAATGGCGCTCCGATGCCGCCGTCATTCCTCTTCTTTCACACTTCAGTTCCCAGTATCCGGTCGCCGGTTCGGCGCCCCGCGTCCGCCTCGAGGCAGACGCCACCGGTGGGACGCCATCTCCGGCGTTTGACTCGCGGTCCAGGGTCCAGAAACCCGAGTATGCTGACGTGCTCGGCGTGAAGCGTGCCCGGGATGCGCCTGAGAAACATGGGAGAGCGACGATGGATCGCAGGGAATTTCTCGAAACGGCCGCGATGGCGGCAGGCGGACTGCTGGCGGGCGCCGCTCCGCTCGAGGCTCGGACCCAGAGCAGCGGACGGTTTCTCTACGTCGCGACGCCAGGCATCCGCAACTACGTCGAGTATGGCGGGATCGGGATCCTCGTCTACGACATGGATCACGGCCACCGGCTGCTCCGGCGGATTCCGACATTCTCCGTGGCACCCGGCGACGCTCCGGAGAACGTGAAGGGCATCGCTGCGAGCGCGAAGACCCGGCGGCTGTACGTCACGACGCACAAGAGGCTGGCGTGCTTCGACCTGACGCACGATGGGGTCGTCTGGAGCCGCGAGTATCCCGGCGGCTGCGACCGCCTCGCGATCGCTCCCGACGGACACCTTCTGTATGTACCGTCGTTCGAGGGGCCGCACTGGCACGTGCTCAACGCCGCGACCGGCGACATCGTCGCCACCATCGTGACGCACTCCGGGGCGCACAACACCATCTACGGTCCGGACGGCCGGCACGTCTACCTGGCGGGGTTGAAATCGGACACGCTGAGCGTGGCGGATACGCGTACCCACACGGTCGTGCAATCGGTCGGGCCCTTCGGCAACGTCGTGCGGCCGTTCACGATCAACGCCTCCCAGACGCTCTGTTTTGTCAACGTCAACGGGCTGCTCGGGTTCGAGGTCGGCGACCTGAAAACCGGCCGGCCGCTCCATCGGGTGCAAGTGGCGGGCTATGAAACGGGTCCAGTCAAGCGCCACGGCTGTCCGAGCCACGGCATCGGTCTCACGCCGGACGAAAAGGAGCTGTGGGTGTCGGACGGTCCGAACAGCCGCCTGCACATCTTCGACGCGACTCTCATGCCGCCACGGCAGGTGGCGACCATTGCGCTGCGGGATCAGCCCGGGTGGGTGACGTTCAGCATGAATGGCGCCTATGCGTACCCCTCGACCGGCGACGTCATCGACACCGCGACCCGACGCATCGTAGCGACGCTGGCCGACGAGGAGGGCGGACAGGTCCAGAGCGAAAAGGTCGTGGAGGTTGCGATGGCTGGCGGGCGGCCGACGCGTGCCGGCGATCAGTTCGGGATTGGCCGCCGCGCGCGGTAGCATCGCGGGGTGCCCATGCGACGTTCAGGCCGGCTGACGCCGGTGGTGCTCCTCGTGATGTCCACGCTGCCGTCACCTCGTGTCGACGCGCAGGCCGCACCCGGGGATCCTGTGCATCCGTCGAGCGGGCGAGCCGCCTACGCGCGAGCGCGTCAGCTCGATGCGGAGGGCAACGACTCGGCGGCGCTGGCGCTGCTCTGGTACGCCTCGGGCGCCGCTCCCCACGATCCGGACATCCAAAACGCCCTTGGAGAGGCGCTGGCCCGGATCGGCGCGCTGGACGCCGCGATTGACGCCTACTCGCGCGCCCTCGCTGAACGTCCGGAGTTCCGCAAGGCGGCAAACAACCGCATCCTGACGCTCGTCAAGGCGGGCCGGGGCGAGGAGGCGGTCGCGCGCGCGCGCGCGCTCGTGGCCAGCGCGCCGCAGGACGCCGACCGCCACTTCACGCTGGGCCTGGCCGAATCGGAGCAGGATGTGGACGCGGCCATCGCCACCTTCATGCGGGTCCTGCAACTCGATCCCGGACATGCGCTGGCGCGGTACAACCTCGCCCTGGTGCTGAAGCGCGCGGATCGGCTGCCGGAAGCGGTCGAGACCCTGACACGCGCCCTCGAGATCGAACCGCGTCCCGAGGCGCTCTACACGCTCGGCGTCATCTACTGGCAGCAGGGGGACACGGACGCCGCGCTGCGGACGCTTCGATCGGCGATCGCGGCGGATGCGCGCTATGCCGACGCTCAGTACACGCTCGGGGCGGTGCTCGCCGCACGCAAAGACTGGGCGGGCGCTGCCGACGCCCTGCGGAGGGCGATAGCCCTCCGCCCCGGAACGCCGGGCGCGCACGATACCCTCGCCCGGGTCCTTCTCCAGTCCGGTGATGCCGCGGCGAGTGCGGCGGAGTTCGCCGAGGCCGCGCGGCTGCGACGCCGCGCGGCTCGTCAGCAGGAGGCCGGGGTGTGGACGGCGGTCGGCAGCCGGACGCTCGAGATCGGAAATGCGGCTGGCGCCGTGGATCAGTTCCGGCGCGCGATCGCGGTGTGGGAGGAGTACGCGCCCGCGCATTACCAGATGGGGCTCGCGCTGCAGAAGCTCGGAGACCGTGAGGCCTCGCGGTCGGCTTTTGCGCGTGCGGCTCAGCTGAACCCGGGCCTCGTCCCCCCGCCGCCCGGCCGCTGAAGCTCTCTCGTCCTGCTGTTTGCGCCTTGTGTCGGCACGGCACCGGTTGTATAACCTTACCCGTCAAGGACAGGTGTGGCGGCCAGTCCACTTCGGTGTCTCCACGCCTTGACCAGCTCGCAGTCCGCGCTCGGAGGAGATCGATGAAAACAAGTCGTTCGGGTAAGGCCGTGTTGTATCTCGCATTCCTGCTGCTCGTCGCAGCCAGCGCCACGGCCCAGGAATTCCGGGCCACCGTGAAGGGGCAGATCGTCGACTCGAGCCAGGCCGCGCTGCCTGGAGCGACTGTCACTGTCCGAAACCAGGAGACCGGCGAAGTGGGGACGGCCACGACGAATAATGACGGGAGTTACACCGTCCCGTTCCTCCGTCCCGGCTTGTACAGCGTCACCGTCGAAATGAGCGGGTTCCAGACGTACAAACAGACCGACATGCGGCTCCAGGTAAGTCAGGTGGCGGTCATCAATGCACAGCTTGGTGTGGGCGGCCTGGCGGAAAGCGTCAACGTCTCTGCGGAAGCGCCGCTCCTCGAAACGAGCAATGCCAACCGCGGCACCGTAATCGACCAGGCGCGCATCGCCGAGCTGCCGCTGCAGTCGCGCAGCCCGATGGCGCTCGCGACCCTCGTCGCCGGCGTCAACTACAACGCTCAGGCGGTCTATCTGCGGCCGTTCGACAACGGCGCGCTCGCCGACTGGTCG
>JANMCN010000122.1:0-22198 GCA_031361295.1 Acidobacteriota bacterium
CGGGCGGCGAGCAGATCGTGAGTCCCACGGCCCGTTACCTCCAGTGGCGCGCGGTGCTGACCGCGGCCGGCGATGCGGGGCCGGTGCTGACGTCCGTGACGACCGCCTATCTGCCCCGCAACCTGCGGCCCGAAATCTCAGCGATCACGGTGCATCCGTCGGGAACGGTGTTTCAACGCCCCTTCTCGACCGGCGAAACCGAGCTCGCGGGTTTCGATGATGCCGCCGCGGACGTACGCTTCGCCGCGCAGGCCGCTGCGGCGGTGACGCCGGGTCAGCCGAGCCCTGCGCCGGCCCTCGGGCGGCGCATCTACCAGAAGGGGCTGCAGACGTTCGTCTGGAAGGCGGAGGACGACAATGACGATCGGCTGCTGTTCGATATTCTGTACCGCAGAGAGGGCGAGACGAGCTGGAAGCTGCTCCACCGCGGGCTGACGGATCCGATCTTCGTGTGGGACACGACCTCGGTGCCGGACGGCACGTACGTCGTCAAGGTCTCGGCGTCGGATGCGCTGTCGAACTCTCCGGGCGCCGCCCTCGTCGGCGAGCTCGAGAGCGTCAGCTTCGATATCGACAATACTGCGCCGGCGATCGAGTTGAAGCCCGCGACGCGGACCGGCTCACGCACGACCATCACCTTCACCGTCCGAGACGAGCAGTCGCCGGTCCAGCGCGTCGAGTACTCGCTCGATGCGAGCCGGTGGCGCCTGGCGTACCCAAAGGACGGGATCGCGGATTCCCGCCGGGAGGATTTCGAAGTCCGGCTCGAGGAGAACGAGCCGGCGCGAAGCGTGATCATCCGGGCCACCGACGCGATGAACAACGTCGCCACCAGCGTCGCCGACATCCCCCGATAATCGACAGCCGGACGCGCGGGACGTCAGGAGCTCGACTTGCCTTTGACTGTCGTGTGGGCCACGAGCCACACGAGGTTGACCGCGACCGGCGCGCCGTCCGACTGCGCGGGTTCCAGACGGCCGCGCGAGAGGGCGTCGACGAGATCGTTGACCTCCTGCAGGCTGTGATCCTTGCTGAGCAGCTCGAGCCCGGAGACCCGCCCTTCCCGTGTCACGACCGCTGACAGCGGCAGCATGCGATCGTCGAGCGAGACGGATCGCTCGAGCGTGGCATAGACCACGCCGTCCTCGGGCACGCTCGGGACGCGGATGCGCCCGTCGAGGCGGGCGGGGTTCAGGTTCGAACCCGACGGCGCCCCCATGACGGTAATCATGGCGGCCAGCGAGTCGGCGCGCTCCGGCGAGGCATAGTGCAGCATCGACAGCACGATCGCCGCGCAGGCGAACGTGGCCGTCGTCGACGCGAGGCCAATCCACACGAGGTGCATGTCGTCGAACGCCCGGCGCGTGCGCGCCAGCCACGACTCGTGCGCCTCGGCGCGCATCCGGCTCACGACCGCCGAACGCAGCCCCGTCCAGTCGTCCGACGGCGCGGGGGCGGCAGCCAGTCGCAGCGCATCGCGGAGCGAGCGCAGTTCCATGAGCGAGGCCGCGCACCGCGAACACCCGTGGACGTGGGCTTCGACGGCAATCTGATCCCGCACCTGGAGCTCTCGGTCGTGGAAACCCTGGAGACGCCGCTGCACCGCCGCGCAGGTCCATAGCGTCATACATCCCTCAACTGTGCACGAAGCGACTCACGGGCGCGGGCGAGGCGGGACTTGACCGTCCCGACCGCGATGCCGATCGAAAAGCCGATTTCCTCGTAGCTCAAGCCGTCGATCTCGCGAAGCACCAGAGCGATCTTCTGATCGAACGGCAGCTGGTCGAGCGCCGTGCGGATCCGCTCCGCGAGCTGCTTCTGCCCGAGCAGCCGATCCGGCGACCCGCCATCGCCTGGCGCCGGCAGCTCTCCGTGGTCGCGGATGTGCTCATCGAGCGAGACCTGCTGCGCCCGGTGCCGACGGCGCCAGAATCGCTGCCGGTTCCGGGCCTGGTTCACGACGATGCGGTAGATCCAGGTCCGGAGCGTGGACTGTCCGCGGAATCCCGGCAGGGTCCGGAACACGCGGAGGAAGACTTCCTGCGAGAGGTCCAGCGCTTCGTTGTGATCGCCGAGGAGGTTCAGCGACAGCTGGTACACCATGCGCTGGTGCTCGGTGACGAGCTCCGCGTACGCATCTTCGTCACGGGCTGCGCAACGCTGGATCAGGGCGGCTTCGCGGCCCCCCACGTCCGTCCATGTGATGGAAGGAACGGGCTTCACGGTGAATCCTTCCGCCATCTTACCACCCCCGCTCCTGTGGGAACGGCGCGCTCTTCAACCTTAGAACCCGATTGGCCCGGGAAGTTCCCACCCCGCCCCTGAGGGGCTCGGTCGTCGAGGGCCGGCTCGGTGTTAGCATGAGCGGCGGTGAAACGCTCCTTCCTCGCCGTGCTCCTCGTCGTCGTGTGCGTCGCGACCGCCTACGAGCTGGCCGCGCTGCGCCGGGAGGGAGAGTATCGCCAGCTGATTGACCGCGGCGAAGCCGCGCTCGCGCGGGACGACACCTTCGCCGCGATCGAGGCGTTCAGCGGCGCCATCGCGCTCAAGGACGATTCGATGCTCGGCTATCTCAAGCGCGGAGAGGCCTACAGGCGCCGGCATCAGCTGGATGCGGCGGTGCGGGACGTCCGCCAGGCCAGCGAGCTCGACCCGGCCGCCGACGCGGCCATGCGCGACCTCCGAAAGGCGGCGGAGCTGGATCCGCTGGCTCCGCGCCCCCTCGAATTGATGGGCGACATCAGCTACTCGCTGCTGCGGTACGACCGCGCCGCCGAACGCTACCAGGCGTACGTGGAGCTGGATGATCGCTCTCCCCGTGTGCTGTACAAACTGGCGCTCGCGCAGTACAGCGCGGGACGGGCGCCGGCGGCCGTGCGTGCGCTGCGGCAGGCGATCGCGATCGACGACCGGTTCCCGGAGGCGTTCTACCTGCTGGGGCTCAGTTTCCGCGACATGCAGAAACCGCGCGAGGCCCTGAAGGCGCTGGAGACGGCGGTGCGCCTGGCGCCGGGGATGATGCACGCGCGCGAGGAGCTGGCGGATCTGTATGGGCGGCTGGGGCGCCGCGAAGACCGGATCGTGCAGTTCGAGGAGCTCGCCGGGCTCGATCCGGGGCCATCGCGGCAGGTGGCGCTCGGCCTCGCGTATGCGAAGTCGGGTCAGTTCGATCGCGCCGTCGCCACGCTTGGCCGCGCGTCGGAGGCATACCCTGACTATGCCTACACGTTCGTGGCGCTCGGCCGTGTGTGGCTCGAGAAGGCGCAGCCGCCGGACCGCCTGGATCTGATGAAGGCGCGGGGCGCGCTGCAAGGCGCGGCGGGCAAGGACGAGAGCAGCGAAGTGCTGACGCTGCTCGGACGCACGCTGCTGCTGTCGGACCAGGACGCGCTCGCCGAGCGCGTCCTGCAGCAGGCCGCCGCCACACTCCCCGCCGATCCGCTGGCGTTCCATTACCTGGCGTCGGCGGCGGAACGCTGCGGGCACCCGGACATCGCGCGGCGCGCCCTGGTCGACTACCGGGCGCTCGAGGGCGACGAGGGGGATCCGCGGCGCCGGACCGCCCAGGTGCTGCGCATCGCCGATCTCTCGATGATGGCCGGTGATGCGGCGGGTGCAGTGGCCTGGTACCAGCGGGCGGTCGACGCCGGCGGCGCAAATCTGCCGGTGATGCTTCGACTGACAGAGGCGCAGTTGGAGAGCGGCGCGCGAGACGCCGCACGGGCCACGCTCGCGCGCGCGCTCGAACTGGGTCCCGCCAGCCCGCAGGCCCACGCCCTGCAACGCCGCCTCAGGTGAGCGGCGCGCGAATGCGCCGGCCGATCCGGATTCCCTTTTCCACAGTATCCTCTGGCGAGCGCACATGCTTCGATACCTCTTCCGCAGGCTGCTGCTCACCCTGCCGGTGCTTCTCGGAGTCGCGACGCTCGTCTTCGCGCTGATCCACCTGGTGCCTGGCGATCCCGCGCAGGCCATGCTTGGCGAAGGTGCATCGCAGGACGAGGTTCTCAAACTCCAGCACACGCTCGGGCTGGACCGTCCGCTGCTCTCCCAGTACAAGGCCTTTCTCATCGGGATCGCCCACGGCGATCTCGGCACCTCGTTCCGGTACAACGCGCCCGTGACGGCGCAAATCCGCGAGAAGTTTCCGAACACCGCGGCTCTGGCGCTTGCCGCCATGCTGGTCGCCGTCGTCTTCGCGATTCCGCTCGGCATCCTGGCCGCGGTGTATCGGGGCACGGTCATCGATCACGCGGCCATGACGCTGGCGCTCGTGGGGATCTGCATGCCGAATTTCTGGCTCGGCCCCCTGCTCGCGATTCTGTTCGCGGTGAGGCTCGGCTGGCTGCCGGTGTCCGGCATCGGCGGCCTTTCCCATTTGGTGCTGCCTGCCGTCACGCTCGGCGCCGCGCTCGCCGCGATTCTCGCGCGCATGACGCGTGCGAGCGTGCTCGAGGAGCTCAGGGAGCTCTACGTGCTCTCGGCCAGGGCGCGCGGGCTGTCGGGCGCGCGGGCGGTCGTGCATCACGCGTTCCGGAACAGTCTCATCCCGATCGTCACGATCATCGGCCTGCAATTCGGCGCCGTGCTGACGGGCACGATCATCACCGAGACGATTTTCGCCTGGCCGGGGATCGGGCGGCTGCTCATCCAGGCGATCAACTTCAGGGACTACCCGCTCGTGCAGGGCTGCATCCTGTTCATTTCGGTCACGTACGTCGCCATGAACCTCCTGACCGATCTGACGTACGGATTTCTCGATCCAAGGATCCGCGTCGAGTGATGGTCCGCGTCGGCCTCGTGATCGTGCTCCTTGCGGCGCTGGGCGCACTCGCCGGTCCGGTTCTCTCGCCGTACGACCCGGCGGCGCAGGAGCTCCCCCGCCGGCTCGAGGCTCCCAGCCGCGCGCATCCCCTGGGACTCGACGAGCTCGGCCGCGACATTCTCGCGCGGCTGATGCAGGGCGCCCGCATTTCGTTGCTGGTCGGGCTCGCGGTGGTCTCCGTCTCGTCCACGGTCGGCATGCTCTTCGGATCAATCGCGGGCTACTTCGGCGGCCGGGTGGACGACGTGATCAGCCGGGTGATTGACGTGCTGATGGCGTTTCCAGGGATCCTGCTGGCCATCGCCCTTGTCGCGGTGCTCGGCCCGAGCCTGACGAACGTCGTGCTGGCGCTGTCCGTCATTGGATGGGTGGGGTACGCCAGGCTGGTGCGGGGGCAGGCGCTTCGCGCGCGCGAGTTCGAATTCGTCCAGGCGGCACGCGCCTCCGGTGCCGGCGCGCCCAGGATCGTGATCCGCCATATCCTGCCGAGCGCTTTTCCGGCGGTGGTCGTGCAGGCCACGCTCGGGATGGCCGGCGCCATCATTGCGGAGGCCGCCCTCAGCTTTCTCGGGCTGGGTGTCCAGCCCCCGACGCCCAGCTGGGGCACCATGCTGGACGCGGGCCGTGCCCACCTCTTCGATGCTCCTCATCTGACGATCTTCCCGGGGATCGCCATCGCGCTGCTCGTGCTCGGGTTCAACTTTCTCGGGGACGGCCTTCGCGATCGGATCGACCCGAAGATGGTGCGCTGAGATTCGCCGCTCCATCACGGCGCCAGTCTGCACGTGTCATCCCGTGTCGCCGGGGAGCCGGAGGGCGGAGGGTGCCTCTCCATCGAGGGCGAGGCGCCGCAGCATTTTCGCGAGGCCCTGGCGCGTCACTCCAAGCGCCCTCGCCGCCTGCGCCCGGTTGCCTCCGGCAGCCGCAAGCGCGGCCTTGACGAAGCGCCGCTCGAACGCCGACCGTGCCGCCTCGAAGGTGCTGCCCGCGACGGTCGCTGCCCGTGCCACATGCGACGGAATGGCGTCTGCGTGGATGCGCCCGCGTCCTGGCGAGTGGACCGCCATCCACGCGATCACGTTCTGCAGCTCGCGGACGTTCCCCGGCCACTCGTAGCGCGCGAGCGCGGCGAGCGTTTCGGGAGCCAGCGTCGCGCGCGAGCCCATGCGCGCTGCGGCGTCGGTCCAGAACGAGGACGCCAGGAGCGGCACGTCCCCCGGACGCTCGCGCAGCGGCGGGACGTCAATCCGGACGACATCGAGGCGGAATCGCAGGTCGGCCCGGAACCGCCCGGCCGCGGCGTCGTCGGACAGGCGGCGGTTGGTCGCGGCGATGATGCGGACGTCGACCCGGCGTGACATGTTCTCGCCGACGCGCCGCACCTGCCCGTCCTGCAGGACGCGCAGCAGCTTTGCCTGCGCGCGGGACGACAATTCTCCAATCTCGTCAAGGAACAGCGTGCCGCCGTCCGCCTCCTCGAAGAGGCCGGCGCGTTCGCTGACGGCGCCGGTGAAGGCCCCGCGTGCATGGCCGAACAGCTCGGCCTCGATCAGCTCGTCGGACAATGCCGCGCAGTTGATCGCACAGAAGCGGCGATCACGCCTCGGACCGAGCCGGTGGATGGCGCGCGCGACGAGCTCCTTGCCGCTGCCGCTCTCCCCTTCGATGAGTACGGGAAAGGGCGCCCGCGCGGCACGAGCGATTGCCTCGCGCATCGACCGCACGGGCGCGCTCTCGCCCACGATGTCTTCGTGCGGCTGGAGGGCCACGGCGCCTGGGAGACTCCGGTCGAGCACGGCGCGCAGGTTCGGGGCGATGGCGAGCCCGCCGATGCGCAGGAGTGCCCCGGCCCGAACCGGATCGAGCGCCGAGCCGGCAATCCAGCGCGCCGCGATGCTGCCGATGATCTCGCCGCCGTAGCGCAGCGGCTCGGCGGCGTGGCAGGGTTCGGCGCGCGGATCTGCCCGCACCGGCTGTCCGGTCGCGACGGCCCGCCACGCGGTGGAGGGGTCGCCATGCCAGGCACGGCCGCAGGCCGCCAGGACGGAGCGCTCCGGCTCCGGACCGATGACGATCACTGTCGCGGCACGGAGGCGGGTGCGCAGATGCTCCGAGACCCGGATGAGCGCGGCGCGGTCGTCCGGCGCGGCCTGGCACACGGCGAGGAGATGTTCGAGATCGGCCACCGGATTCGGACTGGGCCCGCAGCCCCCCTGCACGATCGCCGCGGCCCCGCTCGCGTCGACAAAGGCCAGCATCGCCGCGTCCGGCTCACCGCCGTCGAGCCGCGAGCGCATTGCCTGGGCGCGGCCCCGCAGCAACGGTGGCCAGCGCCCAGACGCGGCGGCGAGGCGTGCGGCAAGGCGACGGACCTGCGGCGACGCGTCGACGGTTGCCTGGACCTCGAGCGCCGCGAGCCGGCAGCGCGCGACCTGGAGGGGCAGATGGGCACGCCGCGCCACCCGCAGCCCTTCGCTCACGTGATGGGCCGCGGCGGCGGCATCCCCGCCGGCGGCGACGGCCCTCGCCAGGGCGCGATGCGCCGAGGCGAGGACCGACGGGTCCGCACACTCCACCGCGCGCGCCACGGCGTCGCGCGCCGTGCGAATGGCGGTCGCGGCCGCGCCTTCTGCCAGCAGGACGCGCGTGAGCGCCACCCCCGTGCGTGCGCGTTCGCGCGCGCGCACGTCCTCATGAGCGTCGGGGCGGAGCAGCGTTGCCGCCTCGTCGTGTCGCCCCTGCCACGAGAGGCAGCGGGCCAGCGCGGCGTGCGCCTCGGCCGCGAGTGTCGCATCCGCGATTGCGCGAGCGGCCACGGCGCACGTGCGGAGGGCGCCCTCGGCCTCGACGAGGCGGCCCTCGTCCGTCCAGGCGATACCCACGCCGATGCCGGCCCTCACGAGCGTCGACGCACTCGCGGAGAGCTCCCGCGCACGATCGAACTGCTCGACCGCCGCCGTCACCTGCGCCCGCTCGAGGGCCAGCCAGCCGAGCTCGAGCGCGCAGTCCGCCGCACGCTCGGGTTGGCCGCGTTCGGCGAGCACTCGGGCTGCGCGCAACAGCAGCCGCCGTGCCGCGCCGTGGCGCCCCGCCCTGGCAAGCGCCCTCGCCCGCTCCGGCGCCCGGTGCAACACGCCCGCGCGCGACAGCGCAGGCGACAGCCGCACAGGAGACGCCGACGGCCGGGCCGGAACGACATAGGGCTGCGCGCTTTCGTGCACGGCGAACGAGACACTCCGGCCCGCCCGCGGCTCACTCGCGCCCAGTCTGAGGAGAAACTCCCCGGGGCGGCCCTGGGATCCCCGCGCCGCACTGAACAGCTGGTCGGGCGTGGGCCCGTGCTCCGCATCGACGAACACCATTTCCGTCATCGCCATGATCCCCATTCGCTCGACCTGCACCGCGGGTGACTGCGACCGGTCACGGCCGAACGACAGCACCACGTGGCGCCGCGCCCCTTCGGCCCCGACATGAGCGAGCACGTCAGCCACCGCGACCCGATCGCGGAGGTCGTCGTGCCCGAAGAGACAGACGTGCCGGCCCGCCAGCAGGCCCGCGAGCCCTGGCTGATCGCGAAGCACGGCGGCGGCGACCGGCACGTACCCGTGCAGCCGCGCGGTCCTCGCGGCCGCGAGCCGCAGCGTGCGGAGCCCGGAGCGCGGCTCGCCTGTAATCGCGACGGCGCAGGCTCCCGGCGGCCGCGCGGCGTCGAGCGCATCCCGGACGGCATCGAACGCGCGGCGAGGCTGCAGCACGATGCCCAGGGCGCGTGGACGGTCGCGCGCCCCGGCCGCGATCGCACGCAGCGCGTACGCGGCCATCGGGGGCTCGAGGTACAGGTCGTGAGCGCCGAGGAACCGGCCGGCATGTTCCTGCAGGCTCGCGGCCGAGCCCGTCGCGGCATGAAGCGGCTCGCCCGCGACATAGGCTTCGAACGTCCAGTGCGCGTCAGCCATCCCGTAGTCGATCAACGGGTTGATGAGCGGGTGGCGAAGGCTCGCGAGCGCCGCGCAGTGGCTATTCCACTCGAGCTGCGCGCCGGCCGGACCTGCCGGCGCCAGCCGGATGCGTACGGGCTCACCGCTGGCGAGATCCATCCAGTGCGATCCCGCCGGAACGAAGCGATCGGCGATCAGCCGGGCCATGCGGCCCGCGGTGGTGCAAGATGATCGCCTTCCGCACAACGCGCGCATTACGGGCGCGATCGGCGCCTGCGGAATCGGGGTGCTGCAGAAACTTCGTATACAATTGCGCATCGAATGGTGCGTTTTCTCACCGCCGGCGAATCTCACGGCCGCGCGCTCGTCGTTATTCTCGAAGGCATTCCCGCCGGTCTGTCGATCGACATCGAAGCGATCACTGCTGATTTGCGGCGCCGCCAGGGAGGCTACGGCCGTGGCCGGCGCATGGCGATCGAGTCCGATCGCGCGGAGATTCTCTCGGGCGTCAGAGCCGGAGAAACCATCGGCGGACCGATTGCGATGTCGATCGAGAACCGGGACTGGGTGAACTGGCAGTACACGATGCGGACCACGGCGGACGCGCCGGCTGACGCGGGAGGGGCGCGCCGGGCTCCGGTCACGAAGCCGCGGCCGGGGCATGCGGATCTCGCCGGCGTCGCGAAGTACGGACGGGCGGACGTCCGAGACATCCTCGAGCGCGCGAGCGCCCGCGAGACGGCCGCGCGGGTGGCCGCCGGCGCCATCGCGCGTCAGTTTCTCCTGCGCGCCGGCGTGCGGATCACGAGCCACGTGTTCTCGGTCGGTGCGGCAATGCTCGCCGATGGCGCGGTCGTGACGTTCGACCAGGCGGCCGCGCTGGCGCCGGATGCGCCGCTCCGCTGCGTCGACGCGCAGGTCGAGCGGCAGATGATCGACGAGATCGACCGCGCCCGCGAGACCGGCGATACCAAGGGCGGGGCGTTCGAAGTCATCGTCGCCGGGCTGCCGGTCGGCCTGGGCAGCTACGTGCAATGGGATCGGAAGCTGGACGGCCGCCTGGCGCAGGCGCTCATGTCGATTCCGGCGATCAAGGCGGTGGGCATCGGGCTGGGGCCGGAAGCGGCCGTGCGCCCGGGCTCGCGCGTGCACGACGAGATTCTTCCGGCTCCCGGGGGGGAGCGGGTCACGGGGGTGTCCCGCCCCACGAACAACGCGGGCGGCCTCGAAGGCGGAGTGACCAACGGCGAGGATCTTCGCGTATCCGCATGGATGAAGCCAATCTCCACCCTGATGAAGCCCCTCCGGTCCGTGGACCTGACGACCATGGGCGAGGCATCCGCGGCGATCGAACGCAGCGATGTCTGTGCCGTCCCGGCGGCCGCCGTGGTTGGCGAGGCGATGGTGGCGCTGATTCTCGCGGACGCCCTCACCGAAAAATTCGGCGGCGACTCGGTCGCCGAGCTCGAGCGATCCATGAGCGCCTGGACCGACACGCTCCGCCAGCAATTCACAAAGAAAGGCTGAAGTACGAAGGCCGAAGCTGAAGGGACGACCCGCCTTCACGCTTCCACACTGCAGACGTTCAGAATTCCTCGTCATCCCTGACATGCTTCGGCCGATTCTTCGCTACGGCGAGCACCCGCTCCACAAACCTGCCGCGGCGGTCCCCGTCGTGGACGACGAGGTCCGTCGTCTGGTGGACGACATGATCGAGACGATGTACGCGGCGCCGGGGGTGGGCCTCGCGGCGACGCAGGTCGGCGTGCCGCTGCGGGTCTTCGTGGTGGACGTCTCCGTCGGGCGCAACCCGACGGACCTCCTCGTCATGATCAATCCGGTGTTCCTCGAACGCGATGGCCTGCAGCTCGAAGAGGAAGGGTGCTTGAGCGTGCCGGGCTTCAACGCGACGGTCGTGCGTCCGAAGCGCGCGGTTCTCGCGGGGCTCGACCGCAATGGCACCGAATACACCGTCGAGGCGCACGACCTTCTCGCGCGCGCGTTCCAGCACGAGATGGATCATCTGGACGGGATGGTGTTCGTCGACCGCCTGCGGGGCATCAGGAAGGATCTCATCGTCCGCAAGATCCACAAGATGAAGCGGACGGGGCGATGGTAGCGGCCCGCGGGCCCGGCTCGCCTCCCCTGCGCGTCGTGTACTTCGGTACGCCGTCGTTTGCGGTGCCGAGCCTCGCGGCGCTCCTGAAGTCCAGGCACACGGTCGTCGGTGTCGTATCACAGCCGGATCGGCCGAAAGGGCGTGGCCAGCGTGTCGCCGCGACGCCGACCAAGGAGCTGGCGGTTCTGTGCGGCGTGCCGGTGCTCCAGCCCACCAGGCTCCGCGACGATGCGTTCCTCGCGGCGATCACGGAGCTCCGCCCGGATCTCGGGGTGGTCGCGGCGTATGGACGGATCCTGCCCGATCCGCTACTCGCGATTCCGCGGCTCGGCATGATCAACGTGCACGCGTCGCTCCTTCCCGCCTACCGCGGCGCCGCCCCGGTGCATCGCGCCGTGATCGGCGGCGACCCCGTCACGGGCGTGACCATCATGCGCGTGGTGCAGGAGCTCGACGCGGGTCCCATGCTCGCGCGCGTCACCATTCCCATTGGTCCGGACGCGACGAGCCCGGAGATTGAAAGCCAGCTGGCCGAGCGGGGGTCGTTGCTGCTGCTCGAGGCCGTCGAGCAGCTTGCCGATGGCGTGGTCGTGGAGACACCCCAGGACCACGCGCACGCGACGTACGCGCCGAAGATCCTGAAGA
Source organism: Acidobacteriota bacterium (assembly GCA_031361295.1). Taxonomy (GTDB): domain Bacteria; phylum Acidobacteriota; class Vicinamibacteria; order Vicinamibacterales; family 2-12-FULL-66-21; genus JALZOC01. The sequence goes on from JANMCN010000122.1 coordinate 11,528, forward strand.
CGGAGAGCCCGATCGACTGGTCGATGCCTGCCGCGCGCATTCACAACCTGGTCAGGGGGCTGCAGCCGTGGCCTCTCGCCTCGACGACGCTTGACGGATCGAGACTGCTGATCCATCGCACGGCGGTCAGAGCCGAGGCGAGTGCTGGGGCGGCTCCCGGCACCGTCGTGCGCGCGGACGGCGCCGCGCTCGAAGTGGCGGCCGGCGAGGGAGTGCTTCAGGTCCTGCAGCTGCAGCCCGAGGGGCGCCGTCCGATGACCGCTCGCGAGTTCCTGAGCGGGCACAGGGTCGCCGTGAACACGCACCTCCCGTCATGATCGCCGCGGCGCGACTGGCCGCGTACGACGTGTTGCGCGCCGTGAACGGCGGCCGCTCGGACCTGCCGACGGCGCTGGCCCGGGCACGCACGCGACTCGACGACGAGCGCGACCGTGCGCTCGCCGGCGAGATCGCCGCCGGCACGCTGCGCTGGCAGGGCGCCTTCGACCTGGTCGTCCAGGCCTTCGCAAAGAGGTCCGTGGCGAAGCTCGATCCGGAAGTGCTCGACGTGCTGCGCATGACGGCGTTCCAGCTGCTGCATCTCGATCGGATCCCCGCGTCCGCGGCCGTGAACGACGCCGTCAATCTCGTGAGCAAGGCAGGCAAGAAGAGCGCCGCGGGACTCGTCAACGCGGTGCTTCGACGAATCAGCCGGGAGCGGGCCAGTCTGCCACTCCCGGAACGGCCCTCCGACCCTGCCCTGGATCGGGGCGCGTCGGTCGCGTACCTGTCGGGCACGCTGTCGCACCCCGCGTGGCTGGTGTCTCGCTGGCTGGATTGCTACGGGTTCGATGCCACCGAAACGTGGGCCCGGTTCGACAACAGTCCCGCGGCGCTGACGCTCCGGGTCAATACGATTCGCACGTCGCGCCCGGCGCTGCAGGACCTGCTGCTCCGCCACGGTGTTTCGACCCGCCCCGCCCGTTTCGCGCCGGAAGGCCTTGTCGTCACGGACGGCAATCCCCTGCTCACGCCGCTCGCCGACGAGGGGCTCTTCATCGTCCAGGACGAATCATCACAGCTCGTGGCGCTGCTGACCGCGGCGGCGCCCGGCGAGCGCATCCTCGACGCCTGTGCGGCCCCCGGCGGGAAGACGACCGCGATGGCGGCCGCCATGGGGAATCGCGGCCTCATCGTCGCGACGGACCTGCGCGGCCGTCGAGTGGATTTGCTCGCCCGCGCCGTCCAGGTCGCGGGAGCCACCTGCGTGCGCGTTCTGCAGGCGGATGCCGCCGGAGTCCTGCCGTTCCGCCCCGCCTTTGACTGCGTGCTGCTCGACGCTCCCTGCTCAGGGCTCGGCACGCTTCGACGGGACCCCGACATCCGGTGGCGCCGGTCGGAGGCCTCGCTCGAGGGCTTCGCCGCGACACAGGTGGCGATGCTGCAACGGGCCGCCGACGTTCTTCGGCCGGGCGGCCGATTGATTTACGCGACCTGCTCGAGCGAGCCGGAGGAAGACGAGCTCGTCCTCAGCCGGTTTCTCAAAACGCGCAGCGATTTCGTTTCCGAACCGGTGGTTCCGCCCGGTCCGCTGGCGGCCTTCGGGACAGCCGCGGGGCACTTCCGGACTCTCCCGTTTCGCGACGCGCTCGAGCCCTTCTTCGCCGGCATGGTGGTGAAAACTAAGGACTTGCGTTAAGCTTTCTGGTTCATGGCGCTGAAAACACGGGTGTGGGGTGCAGGCAGGCTGCTGCTCATCGGCAGCGCTTTACTCCTGACCTACGTCCTCTTCGCGGCGGCTTCGATGCGCATGGCGCTGCGCACCCGCGAGGCCGTGGTCCCCTCGCTGACAGGCAAGGCATTGAACGACGCGACGGCCCTCCTCGCCGCCGCGGGGCTGAATCTGAAGGTGGAAGAGGCCCGCCGCGTGGATCCGCGGATCCCCGCCGGACAGATCCTCGCTCAGGATCCTCAAGCTGGCGTGAGCACCCGCCGTGAGCGCAGCGTCAAGGTCTGGGTCAGCTCGGGGCCGCGCGTGACGGTCGTCCCGGCGCTCCTGGGAGAATCAGAGCGCACGGCCCAACTGCGGCTGCAGCAGGAGGGCGTCGAGCTTGGAGAAATCGCCGAAATCAGGTCGGGGGATTACCAGTCCGACGCCGTCGTGGCGCAGGCGCCGCAGCCGAAGAGCCTCGCCTCGCGAGTCACCCTGCTCGTCAACCACGGCGAGCGCGGGGCCACGTACGTGATGCCCGACCTCATCGGCGTGAATGGCGATCGCGCCGCCGATCTCCTGCGTGTGCGAGGTTTCCGGGTCGCCGTCGTCGGGGATCACCCCTACCCGGGTGTGCCATCCGGCATCGTGCTGCGCCAGGGGCCTCAGGCCGGGTTCCAGATAGCGCCCGGCGAGCCGATCTCCCTCGAGGTCAGCCGGTGAAAGTGCGGATTGCCGCCTCGATCCTGTCGGCGGACTTCGCCGCCTTGGGCGACGCGATTGGCGCCGTTGAGCGCGGGGGGGCGGACCTGATTCACGTCGACATCATGGACGGCCATTTCGTGCCGAACCTGACGATGGGGCCGCCGGTGGTCGTGTCCATCCGCAAGGTGGCGAAGATTCCCCTGGACGTGCACCTCATGATCGAGGAGCCCGACCGTTACCTCGACGCCTTCGTGCGCGCCGGTGCGGCGATGATTTCGGTCCACCTCGAGGTGCTGCCCCACCTGCACCGGACCATCCAGCACATCAAGGAGCTCGGGGCCAGGGCGGGGGTTGCGATCAATCCCTCGACTCCCGTGGGTATGCTGGAGGAAATCGCGGCGGATCTCGATCACGTGCTCGTGATGTCCGTGAACCCGGGATTCGGCGGCCAGACCTTCATCCCGCGAACCGAGTCTAAGATCGAAGCGGTTCGAGCGCTCCTGGATCGGCTCGGGAGCCGCGCGGCCATCGAGGTGGACGGCGGGATTGACGCCTCGAACGCCGCCAGGGTGGTCGCGGCGGGCGCCCGCATTCTGGTTGCCGGGAACGCGATTTTCGGCACGCCGGACGCCGAGCGCGCGACGAGGGATCTTCGTGCGGCGGCCTCTGCAGGGGTCGGCGCTTGAGCGCACCGGGCGCCGCGAGCGCGCGCCCGTCTTCGGTGTCGGTCGTCAGAGTGCGGTATGCGGAGACCGACCAGATGCGCGTGGTGTACTACGCGAACTACTTCGTGTGGTTCGAGGTCGCCCGCGCCGATCTGCTGCGCACGCTGGGCTGGAGCTATCGGGAGATGGAACAGGCGGGTGTTTCCCTGCCCGTGATCGACGCGCAGTGCCAGTACCACCGGTCGGTGCGATACGACGACGAGCTGGAAGTCAGGGCGGAGGGGCGGTTGTTGTCGAAGGTGCGGATGGAATTCGTCTATCGGGTCGTCCGGCGCGATGATCAGTCGTTGGCCGCGTCAGGTCGGACGATCCATGCCGCGCTGGATCCCGCAGGCAGGCCGTGCCGGCTGCCGGAGCGGATCCAGGAGGTGTTCGCATGAAGGCGCTCGTCACCGGCGCGGCGGGGTTCATCGGGTCTCACCTGGCTGGCGCGCTGCTCGACCGGGGCGCCGAGGTGCTCGGGCTCGACTGCTTCACCGACTACTACCCGAGGGCGATGAAGGAAGCCAACCTCGATCACAACCGCACGCGACAGGGATTCCGGTTCCTCGAGACGCGCCTACAGGATGCGGATCTACCATCGGTGCTCGAGGGGGTGACGCACGTGTTCCACCTGGCGGCGCAGGCAGGCGTTCGCAAGAGCTGGGGGCGCGATTTCACCACGTATACCGAGAACAACGTCGAGGCGTCGCAGCAGCTGCTCGAGGCGTGTGTGGGCCGTCCGCTGCACCGGTTCGTCTACGCGTCGAGTTCCTCGCTGTACGGGGACAGCGCGCCGATACCGATGCGTGAAGACGCCCTGCCCCAGCCCGTCTCGCCCTACGGCGTGACGAAACTCGCGGCCGAGCAGCTCTGCTACCTGTATCACGTGAATTACGGGGTGCCCACGACGTCGCTCCGGTACTTCACGGTCTACGGCCCGCGACAGCGGCCTGACATGGCCTTCCATCGATTCATCCGTGCGGCGCTCGATGGTCAGCCCGTGACCGTGTTCGGCGACGGAGAACAGACCCGCGACTTCACCTTCGTGCGGGATGCGGTGGCCGGGACGATGGCGGCAGGCGACCGGGGAGTTCCGGGCCGCGCCTACAACCTCGGGGGCGGCTCGCGCGTCACCGTCAATCACGTGCTCGACATCATTGGCCGGGTGACCGGCCGCCCCCTGACGATCCGCCGTGAACCGGCGCAGAAGGGGGACATGCGCGACACCTACGCCGATACCAGCCTCGCCCGGGTGGATCTCGGCTTCGCCCCCAGCGTGTCGCTCGAAGAAGGGATCGAAGCGGAATACCGATGGTTGTCGACTATATCCGCGGCCGCCTGATGGCGCCCGCCTCACGACTCCGGCGGAACCCGCGTTCCGCTCCCGCCCGCGCCGGCTGGCGTCCGGCATTCACCGCGGTCCTGATGCTCGTCGCCGCCGGCGGCGGATTGGTCACGTCCGCGTGCAGCTCCGCGTCCAGGAAGCCGCCCGTCGGTACGCTGGAGCCGGACAAGTTTCTCTGGGAGCGCGGAACCCGCGAGCTCGATTCGAAGCACTGGTTCAATGCGCGAGAGTATTTCCGTCAGCTGATGGACAGCTATCCGCAGAGCCAGTACCGCGCGGATGCGAAGCTCGGTCTGGCGGATACCTACCTCGGGGAGAGCTCGTCGGAGTCGAAGGTGCTGGCGATCAACGAGTATCGCGAGTTCCTGTCGTTCTATCCGACGCATCCCCGTGCCGACTACGCGCAATACAAGCTCGGGATGTCGCACTTCTACCAGATGTATGGGCCTGAACGCGATCAGACCGAGACGCGTGAAGCGGTCGCGGAACTGCGGGCCATGGTGCAGAAGTATCCGAACAGCCCGCTGAGACCGGAAGCCGTGAAGCGTCTGCGTGAGGCGCGCGATCGCCTGAGCGACGCCGAGTACCGCGTGGCCTATTTCTACGTTCACACCGAGAAGTTCGCGCCCGCGGCCATCGAGCGCTTCAGTGCGCTGTTGAAGGACGATCCGGAATACAGCCGCCGCGACGCGGTCTACTTCCACCTGGCGCAGTCGCTGATCAAAATCAACCGGCAGGCCGAAGCGCTGCCGTATCTGGACCGCCTGGTCAACGAGTTCGAGCAGAGCGACTACCTGCCGCAGGCCAGGGAGCTCGCCGCGACGCTGAAAGCGGAGCAGGCGAAGAAGTAGTCCGAAGGGAGGACGCGATGGCGCGCAGTTTCGAGTCGGTGATTCGGATGGTCCTGCTGGGCACCGCGCTGTCGACGACGGCCGCCTTCGGCCAGGATCCGGTGCCGCACCAGCCCGTGGTGCGGGACCGTGGCGCCGAGCTCGCGTGTGCCCCGACGGCCGCCGAGGCCCTCCCTTCCCGCACGCTGCAGGTCATCCGAGGGCAGGTCGCGCGCAGGACGCTCTTCGGGACGGGCGACGCCGTCGTCGTCGGCGCCGCGCCCGGGTTGAAGACGGGGCAGGTCTACTTCGTCCGCAGGGTCGTGTCCGACCCGTTCGGTTTCCGGGGCCGCCACGCCATGCCGCACCATCAGATCCACACCGCGGGCTGGATCCGGATTGACGACGTGCTCGCCGATGCCGCGGTGGCGACGGTGACACACGCGTGCGATGCCGTGATGCCGGGGGACTACCTGGAGCCGTTCGAACTGCCCGCGGTGCCGCCCGCGGCCGCGCCGGGACGGGTGGACCTGACGGCCCCGGGCCGGCTCGCCTTCGGCGACGAGTGGCGCGAGCTTGGCGGCGTGGGTTCTTACATGGTGCTCGATCGCGGCTCGGCCCACGGCGTCCACCCGGGCCAGCATGTGACGATCTTCCGTCCTGCCGGTCCGTCGGGAGGCCGCGGCGGCGTGACGCGCGTCGGCGACGCGACGGCCATGCTCGTCCGCCTTGAGACCACGACCGTGCGCGTGGACAAGTCGGCGGACGTCATTTATGTCGGCGATCTCGGCTCGCTCGACCGGTAGCGCTCAGGGAGCGCGCACCGGCAGCCGCCGTCATTCTGGCTCCCGCCCGCTTATCACGTGGCTGAAGCGGCGGTAGTAGTCGATCGCGGACAGGACCGCGGTCAGGACCGCCACCCACAGCGCGATTTTCCCCAGCACGAAGAACTGGCGCAGGTGCTCCCGGCCGAGGATCAGCAGCAGGATGGCCACCACCTGCGATGCCATCTTGAACTTCCCCATCGGTGAAGCCGGGATCGCGATTCCGCGCGAGTGCGCGATGCTGCGCAGCACGGTCACCGCGAACTCCCGCCCGAGGATCACGACGACCATCCACGACTGCGCCAGATCCATCTGCACGAGCGAGACCAGGGCGGCCGTGATCAGCAGCTTGTCGGCGAGCGGATCCATGAACTGCCCGAGCGTCGTCACCTGCTTGCGTCGTCGCGCGAGATACCCGTCCAGCCAGTCCGTCAGCGACGCGATCCCGAAGATCGCCGCACCCACGAGCTCCTTCGGGACGCCGAACACGAGCCGCCCCTCGAATTTCGTCAGCAGCACGACCACGAGCAGCGGCACGAGAAAGATGCGACCGAGCGTCAGCGCGTTGGGAAGGTTCATCGGGCAGCAGTATTCAGAACGGGCGATCAGCATTATCATCGTAAGTTGATATGAAGGCCATCCTGCTCGCGGGCGGCAAGGGCACGCGCCTGAGGCCGTTTACCGTCCACACGCCGAAGCCCATCGTGCCGATCCTGAACCGGCCGTTTCTCCACTACCAGATCGACCTCCTGCGTCAGGTGCCCGAAATCGACGAGGTGATCCTCAGCCTGAACTACCAGCCGCGGCGAATCGAAGAGATTTTTGGGGACGGCGATGGGCTCGGCCTGCGCGTCCGCTATGTCGTGGAGCCAATCCCCCTCGGTACGGGCGGCGCGGTCCGCTATGCAGGGGACTCGTTGACGGACTCCGTCGTCGTGTTCAACGGAGACGTGCTGACGCAGGTGGATCTCGGCGCCGTGCTGCGGCTGCACCGGGAGCGCAAGGCCAAAGCCACGATCGTCCTGACGCCGGTGGACAACCCTCGGGCGTACGGGCTCGTGGAGACCGACGCCGCGGGGAACGTGAGCCGCTTTCTCGAGAAGCCGGGCGAGGATGAGATCACCTGCAACACGATCAACGCGGGCATCTACGTGCTCGAGCCCGACACGTTCGATCGAATCCCGAAAGACACCGCGTGGTCGATCGAGCGGAGCTTCTTCCCGTCGCTCATCGAGCGCGGCGAGACCTTCGTTGCCTACGTCTACGACGGGTACTGGATCGACATCGGCACGCCGGCCAAGTACATCCAGGTCCACCGCGACATCATGGACGGACGCTACCAGGCGCCGCCGTTCACCGGGTCCGCGGCGTCGATGGCCTGGGTCTCGCCGGACGTGAAGGTGGACGCGGGCGTCGAACTTCACGGCCCCTGCTTCGTGGACGAGGGCGTCGTGCTGAAGACGGGCGCGCGCGTGCTTCCCTACTCCGTCATCGGCCGCCAGACCCACGTCGACGAAGGGGCGGTGATCGACGGCGCGATCATCTGGCCGAACGGGTGGATCGGGCGGGAGGCGGTCGTGCGGGCGTCCGTGCTGGGCCGCAACTGCCACATCGGGCGGAACGCCACGATTGAGACCCCGGTCCTGCTCGGGGACAAGACCGTCATCACGGACTACAGCCGTTTATGAGCATCACGCCGTCGATCTTCAAAGCCTACGATGTGCGCGGGTTGTATCCCGCCGAAGTGAATGAGGACGCCGCGCGGCAGATTGGCCGCGGGTTCGTGGCGTACCTGGGCGCCAGGCGCATCGCGGTGTCGCGGGACATGCGGCTCTCCTCCCCGAGCGTGGCCGCGGCCTTCGTCGAGGGGGCGCGCGAGCAGGGTGCCGACGTGATCGACTACGGCATGCTCGCCACCGACATGATGTATTTCGCGGTGGCGCGGGACGGCCTGGATGGCGGGGCGCAGATAACGGCCTCGCACAATCCGAAGCAGTACAACGGCATCAAGCTCGTGCGGCGGGAGGCGTTCCCGCTCAGCGGAGAAGCCGGGCTCGCCGAGATTCGGGACATGATCGTCGCCGGCGCGGTGCCGCCGGCCGCGGGAAACCCTGGGACGCTCTCGCAGATGGACGTCGTGGACGATTACGTGAAGCACGTCATGTCGTTCATCGACCCCTCGATCATCAAGCCGTTCAACGTCGTGCTCGACGCTGGCAGCGGCATGGCGGGGCTCGTGGCTCCGCTGCTCTTTGCCCAGTTGCCCTGCCGGACCACGACGCTGTGCTTCGCGATTGACGGCACCTTTCCGAATCACGAGGCCAATCCGCTCATCGAGGAGAACCGCGTGGACATCACAGAGCGGGTGATTCGCGACGGGGCCGATATCGGCATCGCGTGGGACGGAGACGCCGATCGCTGCTTCTTCATCGACGGCACGGGGGAGTTCATCGCGGGCGACTTCGTGACGGCGCTGCTGGCCGAAGCTTTTCTCCTCCGGCATCCCGGCGCAAAAGTCGTGTACGACGTGCGGGCCAGTTATGCGGTGAAGGACACCGTGGCGCGCTACGGCGGCACGGCGTTGATGAACCGCGTCGGCCATGCCTTCTTCAAGCGGCGCATGCGCGAAGAAGGGGCGATTTTCGGCGGCGAGGTCACCGGGCACTATTATTTCCGCGAGAATTTCTTCGCGGACAACGGCTTCATCCCGGCGCTGCTCATCCTGGAGCTGATGTCGCGCAAGGGGAAAACGCTGGCAGAGCTGCTCGCGCCGCTGCGCGAGAAGTACTTCATCTCGGGCGAGATCAACACGAAGATGCCCGACATGCGCCTGGTGGCCGAGAAGATCGACGCGCTGAACGCGCGGTACGTGGACGGCAAGACGTACACCATGGACGGCGTGTCCGTCGAATTCGCCGACTGGCACTTCAACGTGCGCGCCTCGAACACGGAGCCGCTGATCCGGCTCAACCTGGAGGCGACGACAGCGGAGATGATGGAGCGGAAGCGCGACGAGGTGCTCGGCTTCATCCGGGCGTGAAAGGGCGGGGCGGCACGGACGGCCCGACTGGACTGGCGGTGCGTCGGCCGTGGTAAAATCGGCCGGTCAGCGCGGGCTTAGCATAGTGGTAATGTCCTGGCTTCCCAAGCCAGTCAGACGGGTTCGATTCCCGTAGCCCGCTCCACTCACTCCTTCCCTCCCCTTACTTCCGGCGGTCGCTTCGCGCGTGTCCAGATGTCTCCAGGCTTTTCGATGGTGTTCGACGGGCAGATTGACGGGCCGACCATTCTCGCGTACGTCGAACAGATCCTCACGCCCGCCCGGCTTCACGGCGACAGCGTCGTGATGGACACCTGGCGTGCCACACGAGTGCAGCCGAGTGCCGTAATGATTTCGGCCATTGCGGCTACTCGGCTGCTACACGCTCAAGAGATCCGCCTTGGTGAAGGCGCGAGATTCATTGTTGGTGTCTGTGGAACTTCAGTAGCTGATGGCGCCGTCGAACGAACCTGAGGAGGTGCCCGTGGCTAGGTCAAGCACGCGCTCAATGGTGAAGCTCCCTGTGGCGTCTGCGAACCGACCCGTTCCGCCCGTCGTGGTGGCAGTTTCCGTAATGGATGCGATACCGCCCACGTCAGTAGAGTGTCCGCTAAGGGTACCGGAGACGCGATCTCCGTTGGCCGCGATGAGAGTGAAGGCCCCGAGCGACGTCGACGTTCTGACATCGACTTGGAGGTCGAATGCCGCCGTGAATCGACCGAGATGAGTCGCCTGCCCCGTGCCGGTCAAACTTACAGTCACGAAAGGGAATGAGAACGTGTCTGCTTCAGCCGCTTCCAACGAACCATGGAAGGGTAACTGTCCCGTTGCGGGCTTGGCGGCAGCGACCGCCTGTGGGACGGTTCCAACGTTGGCGGGCGCAGTCGCCGCCAGACTCGACACCGCACCACCCGCGCTTGGACCTGTCGGGACCCCGCGTCCGTCGGCACACGCGACGGCGGTGAGCGCCCCCGCACCACAGAGGCATCCAACAACCACGCGCTTCATCCTGAGCAAAATCGCGAATCTCATGATCACACTCCTTCAGACATCCTGACGGCCAAGCCTTGCTTTGACCATAGACCCAGTCTGGAGATTGTCTGTAGCGACAACTGGTGGACGGACTCGACTTATGGCATTGTCAATGCTTGATATCTGCGAAGATTGGAACCACTGATTCCGGCGAGACGTTTCGCTTTCGCGACTTCGAGCTCGACGTACCTGGCTACGAACTGCGCCGGCAGGGGCGTCCCGTTCGGCTCGAGCGGCAGCCGATGGACCTTCTCATTCTGCTGGTCCAACGCCGCAGTCATCTCGTTTCTCGCACCGACATCGTCGCGCGCCTGTGGAGCAAAGATGTCTTCATCGATGTGGAGACTGGCGTCAACACCGCCGTCAGCAAGGTCCGACAGGCGCTGGGCGACTCGCGCGAGTCGCCGCGATTAGTCGATACCGTGCGGGGAAGGGGTTTTCGCTTAGTAGCGCCGGTCAATGTCGAGGATCAGTCGGATTACCAGGCGTAGCCCGCCC
>JANMCN010000216.1:0-36103 GCA_031361295.1 Acidobacteriota bacterium
CGTGCGGTCGTCGCGACGACCGCCGGGGGGCTCCCGGACAAGGTCCAGCACGGCATCACCGGATGGCTCGTGCCTCCCGGTAGTCCCTCGGCGCTGGCAGCGGCAATCAGCGGAGCGCTCGGCCGCCTGGATGTGCTCCCCGCCATGGGCAGGGCAGGGCGCGCGCTTGTCGAGCGCGAATTCTCGTGGGAGTCTGCGGTGCGCCTGACGATCGCCGCGTACGAGCGGCTCCTGGGAGGGTCCGGGCCGGGGGGAGGCCCGCCCGGGCGCGGCTGAGAACGGCCCTCACCGATTCGTGCCGTCGAGCACCGTGCGTCGGCAGGCGCTGACCCTGGGCAACGCCACGCGATCGGCTTCACCTGCCGCCCAGATCGCGATCGGTTCTGCCCCCAGGTCGAGCACGGCGGTCGCCTCGTCGCCGCCGTCGTTCATCCGCAGGTCGATCCGCGACAGGTAGCGTGCCTGTTCGAGTACGGGGACGGTCAGGGCATCGCCGGACAGGCGCGTGTGCCGGGCCCCGGGATCGAGCGCTGCGACACTCAGTCGTGCCGGCGGGGCGCCGAACGTCTCTTCCACGCGGGGCGAGAGCGGTGTCTCCGACGCGACATACAGCGACCCGCCCCCTTCGTACGCGCGATAGTTGTTCAGCCGCAGCAGCAGCCGCCGTCCCGCGACGCGCGACACGTCATGCCATTGCCGGTCTCCAATCTCCGCGCAGGTCATGCTGACCGTGAGCCGGAAGGCGCGAGGGACGTCGAGGGGCGGACGCAGGCTGTCGCTCGAGGTCACCAGCCGGGATCTGACCTGCCCGGCCTCATTGAGCACCAGGACCGTCAGCGCCTCGCCGGTGCGAAACGGTTGATCGTCGCCCACCCGGATTTCGATCGATCCCGGACTGACGCGAACCGCCACCGGTCGTGGGAGCGCGGCGCCTGGGCCGACCGCTGTGCCGGCCGGTACGCGCAGGTCCAGCGCCTCTCCGGACGCTTCCGTCGCGTTCGCCCCCCCGCGAGGCACCCCAACGACGGCGTATCGCCGCGGGGCACTCGGTGCCGCCCACGTGCCGCCGAACCGCTTCATGAGATCAGGAGCGCCGAGTGCGAGGGCCCGAACCGCTTCGGGCTGCACTGCCGCGATCACGAAGCGATCCCGCCGGCTCGAAGGAACGAGATCGGGAAGTGCTCGATCGCGCAGCGGCAACGGGACGAAATCGAATCCGTTCGCGCGCAGGGCCTTCGCGCCGTCCTCGAACGCAATCACCATCCGATTCTCGAGTCGCGCGGCGCGGTCCAGGGCATCGGCGTCCCGTTGAATCAGCTCGATCTGGCGCGCCTGGCCCACGCCTTCGCCGGCGAGCATGTAGAGCAGACCCTGGTCGTGCACGTAGGACTCTGCGACGACCGCCGTGCGGTCCGGGACGGCTTCGAACACCGCGGTCCACAATCGCCGCTCGATCGTCCGATCGCTATGGTCGGCGTAGCGGAAGTTCCCGACGATCTCCACGCCGACGGTCACGGCGAGCAGGCCGGTGGCGATCCACGGACGCACGGCGCCGCGGCCGCGCCAGGCGTGTTCCTCCATGCCCGGTGCGAATGCGGCAAGCAGCCAGAGCGGCGGAAGCGCCGCCGCCGCGAAGCCGGCGGTGTCGGCATCGACGTTGGCCGTCAGGGCCAGGATGGCTCCCGCGGAGCCGGCCGCGAGGACCCAGTCCCGCGTCCGGTGTATCAGCCCTGCCGCGACACCCGCACACACAAGGGCGACGCCGGTCGGGGTCAGCTCGCGGAGCAGCTGCGTTCCGAGCAGCGGCAGGCGTACGGTGAGCAGCGTCCGCCAGCCGAACCGGAACATCGCGTCGTCGTATTTCGAGGCGCGCACGACCCGAAAGAGCTCGCCGAGCGTGTCGGCGCGCGCCTCGACGTAGGGTGCGTGCTGCCATGTCCGCAGCAGAATGAAACCGTACTGACCGATACCCGCCAGCAGCAGCAGCGCGCACGCGAGCAGCAGGCGGGGACGGCGCGCCCGTCGCGCATCGGTGGAGAACACGAACACGAGGAACGCGGGGGCAACCACCGCAATCGTGAGGTGATTTCCCAGGCCGAAGCTCAAGGCACCGACGGCGAGCAGGAGATCCCGATCCGCGCGGCCGTCTCTCCAGACCAGGACGCGCCAGACCGCGAACATCAGCAGCAGCGCCCCGAGCGTGTACACCTCCGCGGCGAGCGATTTGTTCCAGAACGCGAGGCCGGTCGACAGCGCGAGCGCAATCCCGATCGACTGCGGCACACCGCTTCCGAGCCGCCGCGCAGAGGCGAAGGTGCACACCGACGTGAGTACGCCGGCGAGGGCCGAGAGCAGGTTCATCCGCCACGCGAGCGTGCCGAGGGGCAGGTAGGAGAAGAGGTGCGACACGAAGATGTAGAGCGGATAGCCCGGCGGGTGCGCCGTGCCAAGCACCTTGCCGAGGTACTGGAACTTCGCCGAATCGCCCGACGCGACGACGTCCGGGTAGAGCGTCGCGAGATAGAGGGGCAGGACCAGCGCGGTGATCAGGACCGCTGCGGCCGCGTCGACCGCGCGCGAGCGGCTTGCCGTGTCACGGCGAAGCGGGGTCGTGCGGATCACTGGCGTGAGTATAGCCGACGGTCCGCACGCGCACTCCGCGGTGGTCCGGGCGCCGGCCGCGCAGCGCGACGTCCGTCGATCCCGCCGTCAGAGGTGATACCGGGCGCACGGAGGGCTGCCGCCGGAGGCGCTGTAGTAAGCTAGCCCACTCACTCAGGGGGATGTCTCATATTGGTAGAGCGCGAGTGGCGTGAATCGAGCGACATGCGGCCCTCCCGGATCAGTTTCGCGCTGGTCCTGATCGCGGCGGCGGTTCTTCGGTTCTGGGGTCTCGGCCACGGTCTCCCGTATTCTCCGTCGATCGACGAACCGGAGATTGTCGATCGCGCCCTCACGATGATGCGCACCGGCGGACTGAGCCCGCATCCCTTTTACGACTACCCCACGCTCTACATCTACATTCAGCTGGGGGTCTACATCGCCCGGTTTCTCATCGGGGCGTTGGGCGGCGCCTGGAGCTCCCTCAACGGCCTCGATCCGGTCCAGTTCTACCTGGCGGGACGCGCGGTCACGGCTGTCATCGGCACCGCCACCGTGCTGCTCGTGTTCCAGGCGGGCATGCGATGGGGCGCGCGGCACGCCTTACTCGCCGCCGGACTGCTCGCGGTGCTGCCGCTGCACGTGCAGGCGTCCCACTATGTCCTCACGGATGCGCCGATGACGTTTTTCGTGACGCTGGCATTGCTGCTGGCGCTGTCGGCGCACGAACGCGGCACCGCGTCCGCGTTCGCGTGGGCCGGCGCCGCAGCCGGCCTGGCCGCCGCCACCAAATACAACGGGGCCATCGCCCTGTTGATGCCGCTCGTCGCCTGCCTCATGACACCCCGCGCAAAGGATTCGCGACTGTGGTGCGCCGGCGCGGCAATTGGCGCGTGTGTCGTCGCGTTCCTGGCGGGCGCGCCGTATACGCTGCTCGATCTTCCGGGCTTCCTCAACGGGTTCGCTCAGCTGTCGGGGCATTACAGCCTTGGCCCCCAGCCGGCAGAAGCCCCGGCGATCACATACGTCAAGCATCTGTTGATTCATTTCGGCTATCCGGCAGCGCTGCTCGCCTGCGCGGGCTTTCTCCTAGCGATCGTCCGGATCATCAAGGGGCCCGGGCGGGCGCGGTGGGCGGTCCTCCTCGTCATGCCGGTCGTGCACTTCTATCTCATCTCGCAACAGCATCTGGTCTTCGGGCGGTACCTCCTCCCCATGGTCCCGATGCTGTGCCTGCTCGCGGCCATGGCGGTGGTGTCGGGCGTGAGCCTGCTGCGGCGGTATGAGATCCCGCGCGGACCGAGGGCGGCACTGATTGCCGCACTGACCGCCGCGGCCCTCGTCCATCCAGCGTATGCCTCGATCAGATTCGACCGGCTGATCGGCCGCCGCGACACGACCCGGATGGCCTACGAGTGGATCACCCGGAACATCCCGTCGGGCGCATCCGTTGTCGTGGAGACCAGGGAACTGCTGCTGCCACCGCCGTACCGCTCCGAGAACATCGGGCAGCTCCGCTCCCGCAGTTACGAAGAGTACCAGGCGAGAGGCGTGCAGTATCTCGTTGCGTCGGGTCAGTCGTTCGGTCCTTACCTCGCGAATCCGCAGGAGCACCCAACCGGATACGCGCAGTACATGCGCATTTTCGAGCAGAGCCTTGAACTCGTGCGTTTCGTGCCGTCAGCGGACGGCACGAAGGTGCCCGGGCCGGAACTGCGCATCTACAAGGTCAGCGCCGCAGCGCCAGGGACCACGCCCCCGCCAGCGCGCGTCCCGTAGCTAACGCGGCAGAATATTGGTGTTCGCGCGCCTGCGCAGGCTCGCCACCCAGTCCGCGACCAGGCTGGTGCGGCGCTCTGCCGTCAGTTGCGCGGCGACCGCATCACGGGCGTCCTGCAGGCTCCTGCCACCGAACCGATCGGCGTGCTCGCGATAGTACTGCGCCACGTCCAGCTCGGAGGGCTGAATGGTCCCGAAGCGTTGCTGCAGATAGGCGGCGATCCGGAGATCGTCCCGCACGAAGCGGCGCACCTGGTCGGGGCTCCCCCCTGTCTGGACGAGGACGTTCGCGAAGGACTCCGCTCCGAGACGCGCGCGCACGGCCTCGAACGCGCCGTCGATATCGGGCTCTGCCGGATCTGGCGGGGCATAGCGATCCACTTCTGCCAGTATCAGGCGGCGTTCGATGAGGCCCTCGAGCACCCCTGCGACGGGGTCAGCGCCATTCCGCGGCGACACGAGGCCCAGGCGCATGGCCGCCTCGACGTCGGACTGCGTGATGAGCGCGCCGTCCACCACCGCCAGCACGCGATCGATGAGGTGGCGCCCGCCGGGCGCCGTCGCGAGCGCCAGCGAGATCATTACCGCGAACAGGCACCCGCCGCCGCTCACCGCTCCACGCCCGCCCCGGCCTCGCGTCTCGCGCATGTCAGAACGCCTGGCCGATGCTGAAATGGAATGCGTGCCCGGACTCGAGCCTCCCCGCGACTGCGCGGCGATCGAGCTTGAATCCGACATCGAACCGGATCGGGCCGATGGGCGACCGGTAGCGCACGCCGAGCCCGGCGCTTCCGCGAAGCGCTCCGAGGTCGAGCTCGGAGACCCTGTTGAACACGTTGCCGCCGTCCATGAAGACGGCCGCTCCGAGATCGCGCCAGACCGGAACGCGCAGCTCTCCGTTCAGCAAAAGCAGCGCGTTGCCGCCCTTCGGGAAGCCCGTCGGGCTGATCGTGTTGGGTGCGCCGGCCGTATCCAGCGCGAACCCCCGGATCGTGGTGTCGCCGCCCGCGAAGAACCGCTCGCTCGCCGGCAGATCTTCGATGGGCTGTTCCGGCACGCCACCGGTCGTGACGACCTCTCGCGGGAAGCCGTGGGCGAGCCCGACGGCGATGCGCCCCGCGAAGATGACGCGCTTCCGGACGGGCAGGCGATGGAACCAGAAGCCCTGAACATACGATTTCAGGAACCCGACCTGCCCGCCAAGAGCGCGCGCCGCGATGCTGCTCTCCTCCGACACGAACCCGCCACGCTCCGGATCCAGCACGTCATCCCGCGTGTCGCGCGAGATCGCGCCCGCGAACGCCGAGAGGCGGACCTGCGGGAACAGCCGGTCGATCCTCGCCTGATTCTCCGGCGTGATCTGGCCGTTCTGAAAGGTCCGGGTCGTGCCGAACGAATACCGGGCGCTCACACGCACACCCGGCGACAGCCGTCGGCCGACTTCGGCGTTGACGCCCTTTCGCGCGAAGTTGAACGTGGACCTGATTCCCTGTTCGACAGCAGCGGTCAGGGCGAGATCCGCGTTCACCCCGATCGCGCGCGGCTCACGATAGGTGCCGACGACGCGGTATTCGCTGAACCCGAAACCGGCGAGGCCCGTCGAACCCGTGGCTGTGGTCTCGGGATGGAGCGCCAGCCGGGAGTACAAGTCGATGGAGCGATTCTTTCCGCCGATATTGCGGAACCCCAGATCGACGAACCCGCGCGGGGCGAGATCGATGCGTTCCTGCAGGCCGCCGCCGACGCTCGAGCTCAGCCGCCGTGTCGCCTCCGCGCCCCCTCCGTAGCTGAACGTTCTCGCCGCGGCCTCCTCGACCGTGACCAGGACGTCCTTCGTCGCGGCGCTTCCGTGGGCGAGTTGTTCGATGCGGAAGCGCCGGAACAAGCCCAGTGCGCCGAGCCTCCGCTGGCTCTCCGCGATGTCCTCGAGCCCGAGCGGCTTCCCTTCCTGCAGCAGCAGTTCGCGCTTGATCACCCGCTGGTCCGTTCGCGTATTCCCGATGACGAGTATGTGGTCGATGATCGTCTGCGGGCCTTCGTTGATCCTGAAGGTCAACTCCGCCCGGCTGCCGTCAGCCGACAGCTTCGGGATCACGACCACGTTCACGGATTCGAAGCCCCGATTGCGGTACTCGAGCGTGACCTTGTCGCGATCACCGGCGATGCGCGGCTCGAAATACGGCGTGCCCGGCAACGAGGTGACGAGCGGGCGCAGCTGATTCTCGGGAATGCTCGCCGCCCCTTCGAACTCCACGTCGCCGACGACCGTCAACGGCCCCTCCGTAATCGTGATCACGGGCCGTACGAGTCCCTGGCCTGGCGACGGCGGATTGAGTTCGTTCTCCGTGCCGTTCACCTTCGCCTGCGCGTGGCCGAGGCGCTGGTACACGCCGGCGATTGCGCCGACCGCCGCGCTCAGGTTCGATTCCACGAAGACCTCGTTGGCCTGCAGCTTCACGAGCGCCGGGCGCAGCTGCTCGATCGGGACCGACCTGTTCCCGATGACTTCCGGTCCCTGACTGATGACATAATGCGCGCCCTTGTGGATCGTGAAGATGATCGTCAGCGTGCCGTCGCCGTTCTCCCTCTCGGCAGTCGCCTCCGCCTTCCAGTAGCCCTGCTGGTTCAGGTAGCGCTTGATTCGCTGGATCGAGTCTTCGACGAGGTCTTCGTCCACCGATCCCTCCCGCGCCAGGGGAACGAGTTCGCCAAGCCGGTCCCGCGGCAGCGGATCCCCTCGGTACGCAATGGTGACGACCCGTCCCGTCTGCACGAACCACGTCAGGTCCACGACGGAGCCGTCGGCAGACGGGCGCGGCCGGTACGACGCCGCAGCCTCGAACCGGCCGCGCTTGTGCAGCTTCTGCACGTAGGCGGCGAGCGCGGCGTCGATGGCCACCGGCTCATACGGGCTGGAGGGAGACGCGTGGACGGTCTTGAGGAAGGCGTCCCGGCCCTCCGCCGGGCTGCCCTCGACCTGGACGGAACCCACGACGGCCCGGGGCCCCGGATCGATCTCGAATGCCAGCAGCGTGCGATCGGGATCGTGCTTCTCCGTCGCGACGGGATTGACGACGGCGCGAAGGAACCCGTGATCCCGATACAACTGCTCGAGCGTTCGTGCCACTTCGGGCGCGCGGCCGACCGGCGGCGACGCGCCGAACCGGTTCAACATCGCACGCCGCAGGAGGCCCTCGTCGAGCCCGAGGTCTTTCGACCCCCTGGCCGTGCCAGGCGCGGCGGCCCCGGCCGGCCGGAAGTCCACCTGCTGCACGCTGTGGAGGGGGATGAGATCGTAAATCAACCGCACGCCGCCGGGAGCCTCGCTCGCATCGACGCGCACGTCCTGGAACCTGCCGAGCCCGAACAAATGTGTGATCGATTCCCGTACCGCGGCCATCGACAGCGCCTCACCGACGCGCGTCTCGATCAGCGCGGCGGCGGCGGGATCCTCGACGGGCCGTCCTTCAGAAAGCAGGCCGACTTCGACGATGGCCCTGCCGATGTACACCGGCGCATCGGCCTGTGGCGTCTGCGCGAAGCCTGCGGACGACACCAGCTGGCACACGAACGTCAGGACCAGTGCTCCGCGCATCACCGTCGGTGCTGCACGCGGAAGTCCACCGAGAAGGTGCGGTCGCCGTTCGACGTGAGGACCCAGCCGAGGCGATCGTTCTCGTCGTACTCCAGGACGAGAATCTGGTCGCGCGCCGCGGAGCCAAGCGGCCGTGCGAACGTGATGTAGGCCCGGTTCGACAGCCGTTTGCCCAGGATGAGACGCGCGGACGGGGTGAGCGGGTCGCCGTCAGCCACGCCGATGGACGGCGTAATCTGCAGATCGACGCCGAGCGTCTGTTCGACGGCACGGTTCACGGGGGCCGAGACGCTGCCGGTCAGGAGCCTCGCCGTCGCCGCTTTCAGCAGGTCTTCCTGCGACCGCGTCGTGGCACTCGCGTTCAGTCCCCGCAGCTCCGCGTCGGTGACGTCGGTTGACGGATCGAACAGCAGCAGCGCGATCCCGACGCTCGAGAGCGGCGGATCCGAGCTGAGGTTGAGAGACATCCGCGCGGTGGTCCCGGTGAACCCGAGCGTGACGCGATAGGTCTGCCCTTCGGGGACGCGCACGCGCGTCTCCGCCTCGATGTCGAAGTACGGTTCGATCCGGACCGGGTTGGCGAAACCGATGCTCCCGTGCGTGACGAGGTATCGGTTGCCCTCGAACAGGACGTCCCCGCGTTCGATCTGCGCCGTGCCGAACAGCACCGGGTGATCATAGGTCCCCTGCAGTTTCAGATCGGCGCTCGCCACCATGTGCGCGATGTTGTTTTCGACACGGAGCGCCGACGGTGCGTCGATCTGCACGTCGAAGGTGAGGGGCAGCGTCGGGGCGGACGCGCCTCCGCCGATCCCTCCGGCGCCCGACCCGGCAAGGCTGAGGAGGTCCGCGTTCGGTTCGAACCGCTTCGCATAGAGCGCGTCGTGCACGGTCACGTTTCCGCGGAGCAACAGGGCGGCCAGCGTGCCGGTCAGCGACAGGTCCGCGTCGATGACCGACTGGAAGCCCTCAGGATAGCGAATGCGCATCCGCTGCCCGGTGGCCGTCAGGTTGATGTCGCCCGGCGTGAAACCGTTCAGCCCGACACGCCCGCTGAAGGCGACGTCTCCGCTCGCGAGCCGTGCGTGGAGCCCGTCGATGCGGATCCCCCCGGCATCGAATACCACCTGCCCGTTGATGGCCTCGAGCGAGTGCGGCAGCGCCAGCTGCCGGATGCGCCCGTTGGTGATGGCCGCGCTTCCCGAGAACACCGGCTTCTCGAGCGGCCCGGTGATCTGGGCCTTGAGCGTCGCACCTCCGGAACTGCGGATGTCGCGGAAAAAGCCCTGGAGAATGCCGAGGTTCGCGTCCCCCGATGCCTGGACGTCGATCGTCGAGGCATGAAGATTCACATTCCCCTCGACCGAGAGCTCCGTCCCTTCCCCATAGAGCCGCAGGCGGCCGACCTCCGCAACGTGCTGGTTGAGATCGAGCAGGATCACGTCGGGCCCCTCGGCGCAGCCGCCGCCCGCCGGGGGCGTCGCCACCCGCGCCGCATTTCGCGGGCTTCGGTTGCTCAGCTTGTAATCGAACAACTTCAGGTCGAGCTGCTCCACGCACGTGTTGACCGCGAGGTGATCGATGTCCGCGAGCTCTCCGACGACCCGTACGGTGCCGCCCGCCACGGCGCTGGCAAAAGGCGACAGTTGTGGGGCGAAAAACCGGAGGTAGGGATCGAGGGACGTGTGCGCGAACCGGAGCGTCAGCTCGGCGTCCATCTGATCCGTCATGGCGATCCTGCCTGAGCCAGACACGACGAGCCGCGGCGACGCGGCCTCGAGTTCGACCGTGAGCAGCTCGCCCCGCAGCGAGAGACGCCCGGTCAGCTGGCCAATCCCTTCGTCCCCCGCGAACAGGTCATCGACGCGCACCCGCACGTCATAGCGGGGCACGGCGAACGTCCCGCTGCCGGTGGCCCCGAACTGCAGCACGCCCGACAGCGGCGCGCGCGGGAACGCCGCCATGCTCAGCGCCTCGACCGGGAGACCCGCGCCATCGGCATCGAACGAGTAGTTGCCGTCCCAGCCGACCCATGCGGCGCCGGTGATCTTGCCGGTGCTCTTGTGAATCTCGAGCGCGTCGAGCCGCACGCCTCCCCCTTCGAAACGGAGCGCGGCGGTGGCGTGCTCGAACGGTTCTCCGTACGCGACGCCGTCGTCGATCGTGAGGCGCCCGAACCCGAATGGCGTCTCGTACTTCCCGTACAGGTGGTACTCGCCCGAGACGAGTCCCTGGACCGGATAGGCATCGAGCTGGAAGGCATGTCGGAGATCGACCAGGGGCCGCTTCGTGATCCGTACGAGCGCATTGATCTCTTCACCGCCGTCCTTGCGAGGGTAGCCGAGCGAGAACTTCCCTTCGGCCGTGATGCGTGAGCCCTCCCGCGTCAGCGAGCTCTCGGCCACATTCGCATATCCGTTCTCGATCACGACCCTGGCGGTACCCTGGCCCCACGTGGTATCCCAGGCCCGCATGTTCCGGCCGCTGAAGATCCCCTCGATCCGCGGCTTCGCGAACGCCGCCAGCATCACGCCGTCGAACTGTCCGGATCCCCCGACCGCCACCGCCCCGGTCGGCGAACCGAAGGCGGTCATGATTCCGGCGAGCACGCGATCGCTCTCGAGCCAGTCGAGGCTCGTGACGTGGAAAGGGATCTGCGAGCGCTCGCCATAGGCCGTCCGGCCGTGAAAGTCCACGTAGGTTTTCGGCGTCGCCACCCACCCCTGCTCGAGCGTGATCCACGACGGATCGAGCGAGTAGACGACGCGTCCGGCGATGGGCAGATATCCGAGAGGAGCGCGCGGGTTGAACGGGCCAGCCTCCGGCGGCAGATCTTCCTGCGCCGCGAGCACGTCGGGCTGGAAGTCTCGCGTCATCGTCGCGGCCCCGGGCGGCGCCGTCACGGACACGTCTCCGTTGCCCCGCTTCTCCGCCCACTTTCCGACCTGCCATTCGAGATGATTCCTGCCCGTCGCGACTCCGCCCAGACGCAGGCCGTTGGTCTCGAGGAAGTCGGTGAGCCGCGGGAGGCTGACGTTGCGGTACCTCACGTCCCAGACCGCCCGGGTCGGCGTGTCCTTCTGTCCGAACGGCGCGAGGATGTAATCGAACGTCGCGGCGCCGCCATAGAGCCCGCTCGTCGTGTTCGTGACTTCGAGCCGATCGGGCACCCACAGCACGGACCCCTTCAGGTCCGGGAAGCGCCACGCGTTGACGCCCGCCATCGGGCTCGTGAACGTTCCCTTCAGTTCACGCCCTCCCTTGAAGAGGTGGAACGTGCCGCGGAATTCGCCCGTGCCCGACGCGCTGAATGTCTCCCGGTGAAAGAAGATGTTCTTCTGTGTCGGGAAATCAATCTGCGACGTGATGCGGTATGTCTGCTCGGGCCAGTGCGACAGGTCGATGTTCCCGACCATGGCGGACTGCGCGCCGTCGCTCCGCAGGTCGATGCGGCTGAACTGCAGGTCCGATCCCTCGATGGTGAAGCGCGAGTCCATCGCGGCGTGGAACGGCTCGTACGACTGGATGGAGATGGTCGAATCCCTGAACGAGGCACTCCCCCGGTACTTGGTGTCCACGAGCCCTCGGCTGATCGACACACGAAGGTCGCGTGCGACCGTGCCCCAGGGCGTCCCGTGGTCCTCGTAGGTGAACCCCCCTCTCGACGCGAGCATCCATCGCAGCGTCGTCGTGAACCGCTTCGGGCCCTTCGACTTCGACTCGTGGACGAACCGCGGGAAATTGTGGCGTCCATTGGGATACGCGGCGCTCCCGGGCCAGGTCTCCACGACCATCTCCCAGTCGGTCATCTCGACCGAGTCGATGGTCAGCCGCCGCGTGAAGGCCGTCCACCAGGGCACCACGACCTCGATCTTCTTCGCCCGCAGAAAGGGCCGATCGGTCGGCTCCAGTCCTTCAATCACGAGGTCCTCGACGACGAAGACGCCCGGCGTGATCTTCGCCGAGAGCCGGCCGATGTGGATCGGCCGCTCGAGATACTTCGATCCTTCCGTCTCGGCCCTGGCGAGGAGTGACGGGCCGAGGTCCACGGTGAACACCGTCACGATCAGTCCTGCGACGACGGCGACGAGGACGGCGACGAGCCCGAGACCATAGCGGCGCCATGCCGGGCGTCCACTGGGCGCCGGCTCCTCCGGAATCTCCGGCGCGGCCGCGGGAATCTCCTCTGGGTCCATAAGCCCGGTCACTCGACGACGATGAGCACGCGTCCCCCTTCGACCGACATCCCGGGGGTGACCGCCACGCGGGTGACGCGGCCCGACTTGGGCGACCGCAGCTCGTTCTCCATTTTCATGGCTTCGACGACGACAACCGCCTGTCCCGCGGCGACCTCGTCCCCCTCGGCGGCCAGGACCCGGACCACGCGGCCGGGCATCGGCGCGGTGATCGTCTGCTCACCGTCGGCGTCCACCTCGGCGTTCGCGCGCCGCCGCGTCCGCCGCGCATTGACGCCGACCGCCACCGTGCGGCCGTCAATACCGACGAGCAGCTCGGCGACACTCCCGGACGGCACGACCTGCAGCTCCCGGCTCATCGACGTGCCGTCGTCGAGCAGCAACGACAGCCCGTGCGCACCGACGCGCGCGGCGTCCACCTCGTGGACCACCCCGTCCAGACTCACGCGGTACCGGCCGGGACGGGAACGCTCGATCGAGACGTGGCGCAGCCGGCCGCTGAGTTCGATCTCGAACGTCACCCGCGGAGCGCCTCGCGACGCGCCGTCTGCAGCCAGCGCCCGCGATCGGCCGCCGGCTGTGCCCCCTGCGCGCCGGTCGCACGCAGGAAAGTGTCGAGCGCTGCCGCGATCGCGACGACTTCCTCCTCGCGCGGGGAGACGTCGTTAAAGGTCGGGTGGGACGCACCCTGCGCGGCCGACGCGCGGTCCGCCAGCAGCCGGTCGAGGTACGTCGTGTCGTATTCGCCCCGTCCGTACTCGGGCTGGCGCATCAGCCACAGGAAGAACGGAATGGTCGTGCGGATGCCGAGCACCTGGTACTCGCGGAGCGCCCTCGACATCCGCGCGACCGCCTCCGGGCGGGACGGCGCCCACGCGATCAGCTTCGCGATCAGGGAGTCGTAGTGGACCGGCACGGTGTAGCCGGCGCTGACGCCGCTGTCGTCGCGCACGCCGGGTCCGGCCGCCGGCCGGAGCCCGCGGATCAAGCCCGGTGAAGGCATGAAGCCGTGGTCCGGGTCCTCCGCGTAGATGCGGCATTCGATCGCATGCCCCTGCGGCGTCAGCGCGCGTTCGGGATCGATGTCGATCCGCTCTCCGCGCGCGATCCTGATCTGCCACTGCACCAGGTCCACGCCCGAGACCATCTCCGTGACGGGGTGCTCGACCTGCAGCCGGGTGTTCATCTCGAGGAAATAGAACGCTCCCCGGTCGTCCAGCAGAAACTCGATCGTGCCGGCGCTCGTGTAGTTGACGGCGTGGGCGACGGCGACGGCGGCCGCCGCCATGTCCCGCCGCAGCCGGCCGGAGACCGCCAGCGACGGAGACTCCTCGACGACTTTCTGGTGACGCCGCTGGATGGAGCACTCGCGTTCCACGAAGGGCACGATGGTGCCGTGGCTGTCTCCGAGCAGCTGGATTTCGATGTGGCGCGGATGCGCGATCCGACGCTCGAGGTACACGGCCGAGTCGCCGAAGGCCGAGCCGGCCTCCGATCGTGCGGTCCGAATCGCCGCAACGAGCGCGGACGGGCGATCCACCGTCCGCATGCCCTTGCCGCCCCCGCCCGACACCGCCTTGACGACGAGGGGATACCCCACGCGTTCGGCGATGCGCGCGCTGTCCGCGTCGCTGACCCCGTCCTCGAGCGGCCGGTCGGTGCCGGGCACAACCGCCACGCCGGCGCGGGTGGCCGCTTCGCGAGCGGCGGTCTTGCTGCCCATCGTCGCGATGGCTTCGGGTGAAGGGCCGATGAACGTCAGCCCCGCATCGCGGCAGGCGTGCGCGAACGCGGCGTTCTCGGCGAGAAAGCCGTAACCCGGATGGACCGCGTCAGCGCCCGAGCGGCGCGCCGCGTCCACCAATGCCTCGATGCGAAGGTAACTGCGGACGGCCTCGGCGGGCCCGATGTGGTACGCCTGGTCGGCATCGCGCACATGGCGCGCATCGCGGTCGCAGTCGGAATACACCGCGACCGAAGCGAGACCCATTTCGCGGCATGCCCGGATAATCCGGACGGCAATCTCGCCGCGGTTGGCCACAAGGATCTTCATCGGGGTCAGAGCGGGATGTTGCCGTGCTTCTTCGGAGGGTTCCGGTCGCGTTTCGTTTCGAGCCCGGCCAGCGCGGCAATGAGTCTCGGGCGCGTCTGGCGCGGGCGAATCACGGCGTCGACGAAACCGCGCGACGCGGCGACATAGGGATTCGCGAACGTCTCCTTGAACTCCGCCACCCGCTTCGCACGCGCCGCGTCCTTGTCCTCGGCCGCGTCGATCTCGCGCTTGTACAGGATGTTGACCGCGCCTTCGGGGCCCATCACCGCGATCTCGGCGCTCGGCCACGCGAAGTTGACGTCGGTCCGCAGGTGCTTGCTCGACATGACGCAGTACGCGCCTCCGTACGCCTTGCGCGTGATCACCGTCAGCTTCGGGACCGTCGCCTCCGCGAACGCATACAGCAGCTTCGCGCCGTGCCGGATGATCCCGCCGAACTCCTGCTGCGTGCCCGGCAGAAAGCCCGGAACATCCTCGAACGTGACGAGCGGCACGTTGAACGCATCGCAGAAACGGACGAAACGGGCAGCCTTGACCGACGCGTCGATGTCGAGGGTGCCGGCGAGATGGGCCGGCTGATTCGCGACGATCCCGACAGGACGTCCACCGAGCCGCGCAAACCCCACGATGATGTTCTTCGCGTAGTGCCTGTGCACCTCCAGGAACGCCCCGTCATCGAACACCGCGTGGACGAGGTCGTGCATGTCGTACGGCTGATTGGGCGAATCCGGAATCAACCGGTCCAGCGCCTCGTCTTCGCGATCGAACGGATCGGACGTGTCCAGCCGCGGCGGGTCGTCGACGTTGTTGCCGGGCAGGTAACCGAGCAGCTCCCGGATGAGACGCAGGCATTCGCGATCGTCGGGCACCGCGAAATGTGCCACGCCGCTCGTGGCGTTGTGCGTCATCGCGCCGCCGAGCTCGTCTTTCGTCACCTCCTCGTGGGTGACGGTCTTCAACACGTCCGGGCCCGTCACGAACATGTAGCTGGTGCCCTCGACCATGATGGTGAAGTCCGTGATCGCCGGGGAGTACACGGCCCCACCCGCGCACGGGCCCATGATGGCGGAGATCTGCGGGATCACACCGGACGCCAGCGTGTTGCGCAGGAAGATGTCGGCGTAGCCGCCAAGCGACATCACGCCTTCCTGGATCCGGGCTCCGCCCGAATCGTTCAGCCCCACGACCGGAGCGCCCATCTTCACCGCCAGGTCCATGATCTTGACGATCTTCGCCGCGTTCGTCTCGGACAGGGACCCGCCGAACACCGTGAAGTCCTGCGCAAACGCATACACCGCCCGGCCATCGACGCGCCCCTGCCCGGCAACGACCCCGTCGCCCGGCACGATCTGTTCCTCCATGCCGAAGTCGCGGCAGCGGTGCGTGACGAGCCGGTCGATCTCCTGGAACGTCCCCGGGTCGAAAAGCAGGTCGATCCGCTCCCTCGCCGTCAGCTTGCCGGCCTCGTGCTGCCGGCGGCGGCGCTCCTCGCCGCCTCCCAGCTCCGCCCGCCGTTCGAGCGCCTCGAGATCGGTCGGTCTGCTCATCATCTGGCGTGCCGGATCACCCTACTTTGACTGCGCAACGGCCTGCGCCTTCTCCCAGTCCTTCAGGAACTTCTCGAGCCCGAGGTCCGTCAGCGGATGCCTGAACATCCCGTCGATGACGGCGGCGGGGCACGTGCAGATATCGGCTCCCATGCGCGCGGCCTCGACGATGTGGATGTTGTGGCGGACGGATGCCACCAGGATCTCGGTCGCGAACTGGTAGTTTTCGAAGATGTCGACGATTTCCTGGATCAGGTTCATGCCCGATGTGGCGATGTCGTCGAGCCGTCCGACGAACGGGCTGACATACGTCGCGCCGACCTTCGCCGCGAGGAGCGCCTGCGTCGGGGAGAAAATGAGGGTGACGTTGACACGCTTCCCCTCGGCCGCCAGCGTCTTGCACGCCTTCACCCCGTCGCGCGTGAACGGCACCTTGACCACGATGTGATCGTCGATCGCCGCAAGTTCCCGTCCTTCCCGAACCATCCCGTCGAAGTCGGTGGCCACGACCTCGGCGCTGGTGGGGCCCTGGACGATCTGGCAGATCTTCTTCAGCAGCGCCTTGTAGTCGCCGCCTTCCTTCGCCATGAGCGACGGGTTCGTGGTGATGCCGTCGATGATGCCGAGGGGCACCAGGGCTTCGATTTCCTTCAGATTCCCCGAGTCGATAAACAGCTTCATTTCAGTCTCCCGCGACAGCACGCGGCTGTCCTTCCGTTGTTGCCTGCGACAGCCGCGAACGGGCTGCGCTCCAATCTGTCCTGACGCGTCAGGGGGCGAACGCGGATGCCACGACCGGGTTCGTCAGCTCGCCGACACCCTCCACGCGGATCGTGACGAGATCGCCCGCGGAGAGCGGCCCGACCCCAGCCGGCGTGCCGGTCGAGATGATGTCGCCGGGCAGCAGGGTCATCACGGACGAAATGAACGCGACGAGCCGGTGCACCGGGAAAATCAGCTGACGCGTCGACGACGCCTGCCGCCGCCCGCCGTTGACCGTACACTCCACCGACAATCCCGCGGAGCCGTCGTAATCCAGCCCGACCGCAATACAGGGGCCAACGGGCGCAAACGTGTCGAACCCTTTCGCCCGGGTGTACTGGATGTCCCTCCGCTGCAATTCCCGTGCGGTGACGTCGTTCACGCACGTGATCCCGAAGATGAAGCGGTGCGCGTCCTCTTCGGCGACGTGTGAGGCGCGCCGGCCGATGACGATGCCGGCCTCCGCTTCGTGATCGACTCGGCCCGCGCCGACGGGCAGCACGATGGACTCGCCCGGGCCGATGACGGCGGTCGACGGCTTGATGAAAATCATGGGCTCCGCCGGCACCGGCTTGTTCTGTTCGGCGGCGTGGTCCTTGTAGTTCAGTCCGACCGCCACGATCTTGGACGGCGTGACCGGCGCCAGCAGGCGATGGCCGTGCGACGCGATCGCCGCTCCCGGTTGCCACCTGTCGAAAATGTCCCCCTCGACCAGCCGCCAGCCAGATCCGTCGTCGACAACGTGCCGCGCCTCTCCATTGTGTTCGATCCGGAGGAATCGCGTCATCGCGCTGTCTCCTCGACCCGGGCGGACGGGGCGCTGCGGTTGGGCGGCGTGGCCTTGTCGAGGGCCACGACCGTGTAGACGTACCGCAGGCCGGCCGTGGCAGTCTTGTCCTCGAAGTTCGTCGCGGCGATGGGGGCCGGCGTCAGCGGCTGCAGTGTGCCATCCGGGGCTTCACCGCGCAATACGATGTACCCCGCGAGGTCGGCTTCCTGGTTGGCGTCCCAGCTCAGGTTGATGGAGCCGGGCCCGGCGACGACGGACAGGTCCTTGGGCGCGGCGGGAGGGAACACGTCCCGGGGCGTCACGCACGCGGCGTCCGACGCCGCGCTTTCGATCGTCGCGGCGCCGATTTTCTGGACGGCCCGCACCACGAAGCACGATTCGGTGCCCCATGCGACGCCAGGCTGCTCGAACGGCGGCGCGGCGACGGGGGCGGCATTGAGCGCCTCCCCGCCTTCGCCTTTGTAGATGTTGAACGCGGGCGGCACCGCGGCGATCGGCGCCACCCACGTGAGCGCGATGGCCTTTTCGGTCACGGTCGCCAGCAGTGCCGCAGGGGCTCCCGGCGGATCCACGAGCGGCAGCTCGGCGCGGGCGGACGGCTGCCCCGGCCGTCCGTTCTTCGTGGCGCCCTGAAACGCATACGTGCGGACGGAGTAACTGGGAATCGCGGCCGTGACGGCGGCCGACGCAGCAATCCCGAACGACGCCGCGAACGCCGCCGGTCCGGCAGTCGCCGCGGCGGACACGGCGGCCGCGAGCGGTGCGCCGGCGCTGCGCGCCGGAATCGTGGCAATGGCGGTCGTCAGGAGCGCGGCCCCGGCGGCGCGGCGCGCGGCGGCGGCCGCGGCGGCCTTCTCGATCACCGGCGATGCAGGTGTCAGCTTGTCGGGCGTGAGGGTTTCGAAAAATGTCGCCTTCTCGCCGGCCGACGGACGGGGATCCGGCGGCGCGTCCGGGGAGGGTGGAGCGGCTCCTTCGATCGGTGGCGGCTTGACGGACACCGTCCCGACGAGGAACTTCGGCGTGAGAAACTCGCGGTTGGGCGGGGACGGCATGCCGGGCGCCAGCGTGACGGCGTAGACCTGCACGCCATCGAGAACGCTCGGGCCCGGGCCGTTGACGTTTCCGGCCGGCAGCACGAACTGGAGTTGCGCGTCAGGCCCGGCGCGGCGCACTTCGATCGCAGTCGGCGGGCCCGGGATCAGGTGCAGCGGCGCCAGCGGGGGGCCTTTCTTGCCGCAGGCCGCGAGCACGACGGCCGCCGTCAGGACAATGCGGGCGACTGGCCTCATCACAGGATGTAGCGCGACAGGTCTTCGTTGCCCACGATGTCGGCCAGCATGCGTTGCACGTACGGCTCGTCGATGGTGACGTTCTTGTCCAGCAGGTCGGGCGCGTCGAACGACACGTGATCGAGCAGGCGTTCCATGACGGTGTGGAGCCGGCGCGCGCCGATGTTCTCCGTGCGATCGTTGACGAGCGTGGCGAAATCGGCGATCCGTGCAATCGCCTCGTCGGTAAACCGGACCGTGACGCCCTCGGTCGAGAGCAGCGCGACGTACTGTTTGATCAACGCGCTCTTGGGCTCGGTGAGAATCCGGACGAAGTCATCCCGGCCGAGCGCCTCGAGCTCGACGCGGATCGGGAAACGGCCCTGCAGTTCGGGGATGAGGTCGGAGGGCTTCGAGACGTGGAAGGCGCCGGCCGCGATGAACAGGATGTGATCGGTCTTCACCATCCCGTACTTGGTGTTCACCGTCGTGCCCTCGACGATCGGCAGGATGTCGCGCTGGACGCCTTCGCGGCTCACGTCGGGGCCATGGCTCCCTTCCCGCCCGGCGACCTTGTCGATTTCGTCGATGAAGATGATGCCGGCCTGCTGCACCCGGGCCACCGCGGCGCGCGCCACGCTGTCCATGTCGACGAGCTTCTGCTCTTCTTCCTGCGTCAGGGCGTCGAGCGCTTCCGGGACCCGCAGGCGGCGCTTCCGCGTGCGCCCCTGAAAGAGGCCGGGCAGCATGTCCTTGACGTTGATGTCGACTTCCTCGACCGACGAGCCGGCGATGATTTCGAATGAGGGAAAGCTCTTCTCGCGGACCTCGATCTCGACCTGCTTGTGATCGAGCCGGCCGTCCCGCAGCTGTTCGCGCAGCTTCTCGCGGGTGCGCTGCGCCTGCTCGCGGATCGAGGCGGCCTGCTCGTCGTGGCCGGCGGCCGGCGGAAGCGGCGGCAGCAGCAGATCGAGCACGCGCTCCTCCCCCGACTGGCGCGCCCGCTCGCGCACTTCGACGAGCCGCTCTTCGCGCACCATGTCGACGGCGAGCTCGACCAGGTCGCGGACCATCGATTCGACGTCGCGCCCGACGTACCCGACTTCGGTGAATTTCGAGGCCTCCACCTTGATGAACGGCGACTGCGCCAGGCGCGCGAGGCGGCGGGCGATCTCCGTCTTGCCGACGCCCGTGGGCCCGATCATCAGGATGTTCTTCGGCGCAATCTCTTCGGCGAGCTCGGCGGGAAGCTTCTGGCGCCGCATGCGGTTGCGGAGGGCAATCGCCACGGCGCGCTTCGCCCTCCCCTGGCCGATCACGTGCTTGTCGAGCTCGGCGACGATCTGGCGCGGCGTGAGCGATTCGGTCGTCGATGCGGTGCTCTCCGGAAGGTAGATCGCCATGGTCGATCAGAGAGATTCGAGCGTCACGGTCGCGTTCGTGTAGATGCAGATGCCCGCCGCGATCTCCATCGCCTGGGCGGCAATCGTCCGTGCGTCGAGCGTCGTGTGCCTCGCCAGCGCTTTCGCGGCTGCGAGGGCGTACGCGCCTCCGGAGCCGATGGCAATGATCCCGTCGTCCGGTTCGATCAGGTCCCCGGTGCCGGAGAGGAGGAAGGTGGTCTGCGGGTCCATCACGATCAGCATCGCTTCGAGGCGGCGCAGGAGACGATCGGTCCGCCAGTCCTTCGCGAGCTCGACGGCCGAGCGTTCGAGGTTGCCCCGGTACTGTTCGAGCTTCGCCTCGAAGCGCGAGAACAGCGCGAATGAATCGGCGGCGGACCCGGCAAACCCGGCGAGGATCCGGTCATTGTAAAGCCGGCGGATTTTGCGGGCGGACTGCTTGACCACCGTGTCGCCGAACGTGACCTGGCCGTCGCTCGCCATCACGTTCTGGCCGTTGTGGCGCACCGAAAGAACCGTCGTGGCATGGAACATCAGAGGCGGGACCTGACTGAGTGTATCAACAACACGCGATTCGGGACCGGGACCCGGGACCGGGATTTGGGATTGGGGATTCGGGATTCAGGATTCGGCTCATGATGCGAGCCTGGGGACTCGTCAGCCTATGGGAACGGCCGACCGGCCACGGAATGGCATTGTCCGCCGCTCGGGACGCCGCTGAACTCGGCGGGTGACAGTCCTGGAGCGCGGGGAAGGCGTAAAATGGAGGAACAGCGGGGGTTCGCACAGGATGCCCTCTGGCAGCTTCGTTGCTTCTTCTCTTGTCAGACGCGGGTCCGGTCCGCATGATTCGCCTATCGCAGCCGGTGCTGCACCTTTCGCAGCAGGTTCCTCAGGAGCTTGTCATGATTCGTCAGAAGCTTACGGTCGGGCTAATCGCCTCAGCCTTCACGCTCAGTCTCGCGCCCGCCTGGGCGGAGCAGGCCGGATCGCGCCCCTCGAACGGCGACACGGTCGGATCCGCGGTGCCTCGCGACAGCGGCGGCGGGTCGTCCTCCTCCTCCTCATCGTCGCCAGCGGCCTCGACCGGGTCGAGCGGCGAGTCACAGTCCTCGACGTCGGGCGCCGGCTGGATGGGAAACGGCGGCGCCCCCAACCAGCCGATGCGGGCGCCTCGTTCCGAACGCGTCGATCAGCAGCGGCGCGGGGGCAGCTCGAATGGGGGCGGCAGCTCGGAGGGGCAGGCCGTTCCCCGCGGCTCGTCGGCGAGCGGCGGCAGCACGAGTTCGACCCCGAGCGCTCGAGAGGGCAGCGATCGGGGCGACGGGCGCAACCGCGAAAGCACGCCGACCTACAGCCGGCCGCGTGATGGCCGGCAGCCCGTCGGCACGGCTGTAGACCGCCGGGGGCCGGCGCCGGGCCGCAGCGGCGGGGTCTACTACCCCGGCGTGATTTACGACCCCTACTATTCGTCGTATTACGACCCGTACTTCTACGGCAATTACGGCAGCCGCTACTCGAGCTACTGGAGTCCCTACGGCTACGGCTACGGCCTCGGCTACTTCGCGTACGACCCGTTCCTCTTCGGCGGGTACGGGTCCGGCTACGGCGGCGGCTATGGCCCCGGCGCCTATGGCGGTTACGGCGGCTATGACCCCTACCAGGGTGGCGGCGGTTACGGGAGCTCGCCGGGCTATCGGGAAGTCGGGTCGATCCGCCTCAAGGTCAAGCCTGCCGACGCGCAGGTCTACGTGGACGGCTACTTCGTCGGGGTCATCGACAGCTACGACGGCGCCTTCCAGCGCCTCAGCATCGAGGAAGGCTCGCACAAGGTGGAGGTTCGCGCCGACGGCTACGTTCCCGTCCAATTCGACGTCATGGTGATTCCCGGGGAGACGATCACTTACAAGGGAGAGCTGAAGCGGGTGCACTGAGCGCCCGGTTCGCGTCGCCTACAATGAAGAAACCCCTGCGACGCGTGTCGCAGGGTTTCTTCTGTACACCAGGTGCCTATGCCCGCCGCGCGAACAGGTAATACACGGGAATCCCGAGCGCGATGATGGCGAGCCCGGCGAGAGCCGGCAGTCCATTGCGGATGATTTCGTTCAGCACCATCGCAAGGCTGGCGAGGACGAAGAGGCCGGGCGCCCACGGGTAGCCCCATGCCCGGAACGGTCGAACGACCGCCGGTTCCCGCCGGCGCAGCACGAAGAGCGACGCCACGCCGATGCCGGCGAACAGCACCACGGCGAAGCCCGTATAACTCACGAGCTGTGAGATCGACCCGCACAGGACGAGCACGGCGCTCCAGATGCCCTGCGCCGCAATGGCCTTCGCCGGCGTGCGGAATCGCGGGTGCACGTCGGCGGCCGTTCGGAGGAACATGCCGTCACGCGCCATCGCGTAGTACACCCGGGGGCCGGCGAGCGTCATCGCGCTGATGCTCGCGCTCAAGCTCACAATCGTGAACACGGCGACCAGGTTGGCGACGGCGAAGCCGAACAGGCGCTCCGAGACGATGTCCAGCAGCCGGCCGCCAGGCAGCATCGCCAGCTCGGAAATCGGGAGCGCGTACAGATACAGCGCGTTGAGCGCCACGTAGAGAAGGATGACGGCGGCGGTTCCGAGTCCGAGCGCGAGCGGCACGTTCCTGCCCGGGTTGCGGACCTCCTCGGCGACATACGTGGCCGCATTCCAGCCCGAATACGCGAACATCACGGGCACCAGGGCCAGCAGCATGCCGGACATCGACGGATCACCGCCGGATGCAATCGTGGCGGTGCTGCCGGCGCCGAGCGCGAACCCGAGGGCAATCAGCACGACGAGGGCCGTCGCCTTCATCCCAGCCAGGACGTTCTGCAGGACGCTGCCCGGACCGAGCCCGCGGATGTGGATGAGCGTGAGTGCGGCGATGGCGGCGAGCGCCACGAGGGACCGGCGCGACACGATCAGGGGAATGAGCGGCAGCGGCACCGTGAGCAGCGGTGCCGAGTTCCCCGCCGCCGGAACGAACCGGCCGACGTACTCGGCCAGCGCGACCGCGCTCGCGGCCACGGCGCCGGAAAACCCCGCCACGAACGACGTCCACCCGGTCAGGAACGCGGCGCCGGGGCCGAACGCATCCCGGAGATAGACGTATTCTCCCCCCGCGTGCGGACGCATCGCCGAGAGCTCGGCATACGCCATGGCCCCGATGAACGCGAGCGCGCCGCCGGCGGCCCAGACGGCCAGCATGCCGGGGCCGTACGGCACCATCTGGGCGACGATCACCGGGACGAAGAAGATGCCCCCGCCGATGACGTTCGACACCACGATGGCGGAGGCGTCCAGGGGTCCGAGCCGCCGGTCGAGGGCAGGGGCACCGGAGCCGGAGGTCGTGGAACGGTCGGGACGGTCGGGGGCCACCAGGTCCTGGCGCTACTGCGTGAGCAGCTGGCGAACGATCTTCACGCTGTGCAGCTCGACCCACTGGGAGGAGCTTTGCTTTGCAAAGACCTGCGCTTCCATGTCGCGGAACTGGCTGTTCTTCAGCATGTCGGCGCGTGTCTGCGGAGGATCGCCCGTGTACCCGAACTGCGAGCGGACGGTGATGGGCGCGGTGGCGTCGCCGGTGAAATCGACTCGCTGGACGAACACGTCGTCCCAGTGCTCCTGTTCTCCCGTCACGCGAAAGACGACGTTGAGGGAGAGCGAGGAGAGGTCAGTTCCCGGGTTCTTGTGGATCCGGAACGTGACGCTTGGCACGAGCTTGTTCTTGCCGTCCTGAATGCCCGCGTCGAACCAGCCCGACGACCCGTCGGTGATGTGCGTCGTCTGCTTGAGATCGACCGCTTTCCCGCACGCGGAGGAGCCGAGCGCGGAGGCGAGCAGACCGAGGACGAACAGCGTCGCGCGCGGCCGCATGGGCGGAATTGTAGCTCAGAACTGGCGGACCTGAACCTTCTGCCGGGCTTCGTCCCTGTTCAAACGCCCGGCCAGGAAATCCGCCAGATCGCTGCCCTTCACCTTGAGCACCAGCGTCTTGAGCTGGTAGATCTCGCCCGGGATCAATCCGGATTCGCTGCCCCGCGCCGCGACCGTGAGCCACTCGTCCGGCCCGAGGTCCATGCTCTTGCTGTGATCGAGCATGGCGTCGATGAGGCAGCGCTTGACGGCGTCGCGGTACTTCTGGCCAGGATCGTCAGCCGCAACATTCCTCAACGCTTCGTCCGCCGCGGAGGGCACGTCGGCGAGCTGATTGGCGCGTTGCGCCACACTTTGCGACTCGGCGCGGTGCTGCGCGTTTCGCTCGAGGGTCTCGAGGCTGAGCACGAGGTTCAGGTCGAGCGCCGGGATCTCGACGTAGAAGAAGGCGCCGTATCCGTCGAGCGTGAAGCCCTTGGCCCGCGCTTCACCCGTGAACATGTTGACGCCGGGGATTTTCGACTGGACCTCCCTCGCCACCTGGTTCGCCGCGAGGCCGACCGAGCCGGTCAACGTGCCCTCCATCACCCGGATCTGATCGTACCGACGGACCTCGTCGTCTTTCGACGGGATGGTGGTCTGCGACCATGCGACGGACGGCAGCGCCGCGGTGATCACAATCGCGAGGGTAAGCCCTGTTTTCACGATCTCTCTCCTGCTCCACTACTTCGGTTGATACGCAGTCGCCCGGTACATCCGCTGCATCAGGTCGCGCGACTGGCGCAGCTCCGCGCCGCTCGTGCTCTGGAGGCGCATCAGCCCCTGGTCAATCACCGCGAGATCGACCTTCCGGCGCGCGTCGAGATCGCGCGTCAACTGCGCGAGGCGCGCCGCCAGGACACGCTGCTGGCGGTTCTCGCTCTGGTCGACCAGCTCGTTCACGCGCTTGAGGACCGCGGCATCCGAAGCGTTCGGGCCCTGGGCGGCGACAGCCCTCGAGGACAACGAGGCCTCGAGCTGGTGCACGCGCTGCTCGAGTGCTGCCGCCTGCGGCTTCCAGTCCACGACCGTGACGCCGGCCGGGTTGGCGGAGGCAGCGCCCGCCGCCGCGCCAGACGCGCCGCGCTGCCAGCCGGTGCGCAGCACCAGCCCGTTCGCGTCGTACCGCATCTCGACGTTGGCCAGCGCCGCACCCGCCGCGAGCACGAGCACTGCGGCGGCCGCCAGCCCCCAGAGAGCCCCGACGCGGCGGCGTGGCGCCGCCGGCCCCGCATTGCGCACGACGCGGAATCCGAGGTCGGGCTCGGGCGGCGCCCAGGCGGCGAGATGACGCTGCGTGGTCCGCAGGCCGGCCAGTTCGCCGCGGCACTCCGCACACGAGACCAGGTGCGCCCGGAAGCTCTCTCGTTCAACGGCATTCAGCTCGTCGTAGAGGAAGGAAACGAGCAGGTCTTTGCTGTCACACATGGGATTCATCCGATCGCTTGTTGTCGACGGAGCCTGGAGCGTGCCCGCCTACTTGCCGAAAGTACTCGCCACCCCGGCGTCCCGCAATTGTCGGCGGAGCACCGTGAGCCCTTGGTATAACCGTGTCTTGACCGTGCTCAACGGGCAGTCGAGGAGTTCCGCGATCTCCTGGAACGTGAGCCCGTGGTACTCCTTCAGGATGATCGCGGTCCGCTGCTCCTCGGGCAGCGTGGACATCGCCTTGCCGACTGCGCGGCCGAGCTCGTGCCGCGCCACCATGTCTTCGATCGTCTCCGAGGGCGTGGCTTCACCCGCGAGCTCGATGATGTCGATGCCTTCGGGGGCCTGCGCCACCGGGGTGCGGCGCTCGCGCCGGATCCAGTCGCGGCACAGATTCAGGGCGATCCGGTAGAGCCAGGACGAGAATTTCGCCTGCCCCTTGAAGCCTTGCAGCGCCCGAAACGCACGGAGAAATGTCTCCTGCGCGATGTCGCGCGCGTCCTCCTCCCGGCCCAGGACGCGATAGGCGAGGGCGTAGATAGGCCTCTCCCAGCGCAGGACGAGCTGGTTGAAGCTGTCCAGATCTCCCCCCATCGAGAGGGCGACCAGCTCTTCGTCTGTGGACGGCATGCCGTGGGTTCGCAGGCTCGGCTGTCGCCCGCGTCCACACCTTTAGACGCCGGCACGGTCGCGCCAGTCGGAGACCAGTTTACCTTTTCGTCTCAACCTCTTAGAATGCCTTCGTCCCACGATCGCATGAGTTCACACAGCGGATTTTCGACCCTGGCCCGGACCGTGGCGCAAGGCGCGCACCCGGCCACGCTGCTCGCCGAACTCCACCGGAACGCGGTCGCCTCCCTCCAGGCCACGGCTTCGGTGATCCTGCAGCGGCGCGGCCACGCGGGCCGCTACTGCGTGACCTCGAGTCTCGGGATCGCGCAACCCGGGGGGTACTGGCTGGAACCAGACGAGGCCGAGCGGCTGCACGCGGCCGCGGGACCCTCTGGCCGGGTCTGCGCCGCCGCGGACCTGGGGCCGCTCGCGACCCGGCTCCGTACCGACCAGGCGCTCGTCATCCCCCTGTCGGGAGCGGCGCCGACCGCGTTCCTGATCCTGTCGGCGCCCGGCGTCCCGGCCGCGCAGGCCACCCTGAGCGGCGCCACCACCCGGTTGCAGTTCGAGCTCGCCCTCGAACTCGCGCGGCTCGGGCGGGAGGCGTCCCTCCACCGCCACATCCAGGATCTGCTGCTTGGATTTTCCCGCGGCATTTCGTCCACGCTCAGCGTCGCGGGTGCGCTCGCCTCGCTCGCGACCGAGATGAACACCCTGTTCGGCACGGCCCGATCGTCGGTCTGGCTGCACGACCGGCGACAGCGGGAGCTCGCCTGCTCCGCATCATCGGATGCGGGAGGCCTCGTCGGCACGCGCGTCGGCACGGACTCTGACGCCGTCGCGGCCCGCGGACTGCGGCTGGCGCGGCCGCAGATCGCCGGCGACGGGCCGGAGCGCGCCCTCGTCGCGCCGCTGCGCGGCTGGCGACGGGCGCTCGGCACGCTGGTGATCGAAGGCGATCCGGTCGACCTCGACGACCAGCAGTTCATCGACGGCGCGCACGAGCTCGCCCGGCAGCTGTCGGTATCGATCGAGAACGTGCAGCTCCTGGAGGAGTTCCTCCAGCAGCGCCGCCTGCTCGAAGACACCTTCAACTCGCTCGTCGATCTCGTGGTCGTCGTCGATTCGGCGCTGCAGGTGGTCCAGATGAATGGGGCGTTTGCCGCGCGGGTCGGACTGCCGCCTGCAGAAGTCCTGGCCCGACCGGTCGCCGGATTCATCAGCCCCGAGCTGGCCGACTGGCTCGCCGCGGAGACGGCCCCCCGATCCCGCGAGCCGGGGGTGGCCTTCGGCCTGACGCAGCAATTCACCGACGAACGGCTAGGGGGCAGCTTTGCCGTCACCGTGACCCCACTACTCAACCAGGACGCCGCGCCAATCGGACGCGTCATTGTCGCGCGCGACATCACCGCACAGACCGCGCTCGAGCGCGAGCGGGAGGCCCTCAGCCGGCGGCTCGCCCAATCCGAGCGGCTCGCCTCCCTGGGACAGTTCGTCGCGGGCATCGCGCACGAAATGAACAACCCGCTGCAGGGGGTGCTGGGCCATCTCGAGCTGCTGATTCGCACGTCTGACGAATCGCGGACGCTCCGGCCCACGCTTCGGCGGATTTATCACGAAGCCGATCGCGCAGCGAAAATCGTGCGGAACCTGCTCGTGTTCACGGGCTCGCGGCGGATGACCAGCGTACGGCTGCGGGTCGATCGGATGCTCTCCCGCGCCTTGGCGAGCCGCGCATCGGCGCTGAAGGTTGCCGGGATCGAGGTCATCCGGCGCCACGGAGACAACGTGCCGAGCGTCGACGGCGACGCCCTCCTTCTCCAGCAGGCGCTGCTCAATATCCTGACCAACGCCGAGCACGCGGCGAGGACCGCCGGAGGCGCTCCCCGGATCGAAGCGTCGATCAGCGCGTCCGAGGACGGCGGCCGCGTGCTGATTTCCATCAGCGATTCGGGACCTGGCATCGCGCCCGACGTGCTGCCTCACATCTTCGATCCGTTCTTCACGACGAAGGGCGTTGGCCAGGGTACCGGCCTCGGGCTCGCCATCACCTACGGCATCGTGCAGGAGCACGGCGGAGCGATCCACGTGCGCAACCGGCCGGAAGGGGGGGCGGAGTTCACGATTGACCTCCCCGCCGCATCTCCCCCGGGCCCCGCGAAACGACGAGCCGCCGCCCGCACGCCGGCCGCCCCGAAAAGAAGAACGCGCGCCATCCCCGGGGATCGCGTCTGACACTGACAACCTCAGAGTCTGATAGAGTGCGTCCACCCATGACGGATGAGAGCTTCCTCACGACCGAAGAGGTACTCGATTACCTTCAGGTGAACCTCCGGACCGTGTACCGCCTGATCAAGGCGGGCAAGATTCCCGCCGTGCGCGTCGGGCGGCAATGGCGTTTTCGCAAGCGCGAC
Organism: Acidobacteriota bacterium; assembly: GCA_031361295.1. GTDB lineage: Bacteria > Acidobacteriota > Vicinamibacteria > Vicinamibacterales > 2-12-FULL-66-21 > JALZOC01. Next base: position 28,394 of record JANMCN010000216.1, read on the forward strand.
ATCGATAGCTGGCTCGAAAACCAGCGTCCCCGGGCGACCCGGCCCGCGTCGGCCCGGACCCTGACGCCCGTCGCGGGACGGGCGCGGGTGCTGGTCGTGGACGATGAAGCGGCGATCCGGGACCTCCTCGCCAAGACGCTGGCCCTGGCGGAGTACGACGTGGATCTCGCGCCGGACGGGCGGGTGGCCCTCGAACGGCTGCGCATGATCCCCTACGATCTGCTGATCACCGACCTGAAAATGCCGGGGGTGGACGGGCTCGCGGTCATTCGCGAGGCTCGCCGGCTCAAAGCCGACATCCCGGTCATCATCATCACGGGCTTTTCGACCGAAGCCAGTGCGATCGAGGCCGTCAATCTTGGCGTCTCGGGGTATCTGACCAAGCCCTTCCGAGTCCCCCGGGTCCTGGCCGTCGCGGCCAAAGCGCTAGGCGAGTGATTGGTGTTGACGCCAAGATAGTCCTTGCGTTACCCTTACGCACGTTATTGTCCTAAAGAGTCTGTTTGATTGTCGCCTACGGACTCGAGGCACTGCACGACGTGGGGATGACCATGACCAAAGTCGTCTGGAGCTAGCCAGCAACGCCCTGCCAGCTGCAGGAGCCGGCTGGGGCCTGTCTGACTCGGCGCTGTGCTAAAATTGCACGTTTGTAGCCGCGTCGGCGCCTGGTTCCGCCTCCTCCATGATCCAACTTTCAGGGCTCAGCAAGACGTTCGGCGACCGTGTGCTGCTCGACGCGGTCAGCTGGCAGATTGACGACCGCGAGCGCGTCGGGCTCAGCGGTCCGAATGGTGCGGGCAAGACCACCCTGCTCAAAATGCTGGCGGGCCTCGAGGAGCCCGACAGCGGCCTCGTCATCAAGCCATCCGGCCTGTCGGTGGGGTACCTGCCGCAGGATGGGCTCAACCACAGCGGCCGCACGCTCATCGAGGAAGCGGGGCTCGCCTTCAAACCGCTGCTCGACATGCGGGCGGAAATTCACGCCCTCGAAGAGCGTCTCGGCGACGACGCCGTGCCCGAATCGGAGCACGAATCGATGTTGTCCCGCTACAGCGACCTCCAGGACAGCTTCCGACGTCTCGAGGGATACAGCATCGATCTCAAGATCACGACCGTTCTGCGGGGTCTCGGCTTCGTGCCGGACGACTTCACCAAGCCGAGCGAGACGTTTTCGGGCGGCTGGCAGATGCGGATCGCGCTGGCGAAGCTCCTGCTCGGCCGGCCGGGACTCCTGCTGCTCGACGAGCCCACGAACCACCTGGACCTCGACGCACGCAACTGGCTGGAGGACTACCTGTCGGGGTATCCCCACGCGGTGATTCTCGTCTCGCACGATCGGTTTTTCCTCGACGCCGTCGTCACGCGCATCACCGACATCGGCATGCGCAGGCTGACCGACTATCCCGGCAATTACAGCGCCTACCTCGTCGAGCGCGAAGCGCGAATGGAGCGGCTGCGCCAGCAGAAACGCGACCAGGACGACGAACTGGCGCGCATGGACGCGTTCATCAACCGGTTCCGCTACACCGCGACGAAAGCATCGCAGGTGCAGAGCCGACTGAAGATGCGCGACAAAATCGTCCCGATCGAGATTCCCCCCGAGCGCAAGCGTGTCCACTTCACGTTTCCGCCCTGCGCGAAGAGCGGACGCACGGTGCTCGACCTGCGCGATGTGCGCAAGTCCTACGGCGGTCGAGTGGTCTTCGGCGGCGTGAACGTGCTCATCGAGCGCGGCGATCGGATAGCCCTCATCGGTCCGAACGGCGCCGGCAAGTCCACGCTGATGCGCATGCTCTCCGGCGTGGAGCCGCCAGACTCGGGGACGCGCACCGAGGGCCACCAGGTGGTGACGCAGTACTTCGCGCAGGACGAAGCCACGCGGCTCGACCCGACGCGGAACATCTATCAGACACTCGCCGGCGACGCGCCCCTCCACATGGTGCCGAGCATCCGCAACATTCTCGGCGGATTCCTCTTCTCCGGCGACGACGTGGAGAAGCCGGTGCGCGTGCTGTCCGGGGGCGAGCGGACGCGGCTGGCGGTGGCCCGCATGCTGCTGCGGCCGTCGAATACGCTCCTGCTCGACGAGCCCACGAACCACCTCGATCTCGACTCGAAAGACGTGCTGCTCGAGGCGCTCGAGGATTTCGGCGGCACACTGATTTTCGTGTCGCACGATCGCTACTTCGTCGACAAGCTCGCCACCAAGGTGATCCACATCGGGGGCGCCGAGGCGGTGCCCTACCCGGGCACCTACGAAGAGTTTCTCTGGAGCCGGAAGCAGCAGGACGCCGCGGCCCAGCCGTCACCCGCCGTCGACGGCAAAGCCTCCACCGCCAGGAACGCCCCCGGGGCGCGCAGCGGATCAGGCCCGAAAGCCGCGTCGGCGACCACAGCCGGCAGCCACGTGACGGTCGCCGCCACGGGCGGCAGAACGGCATCCCCGGTCAAGGAGGCGCCCCCCTCGTACGATCAGCGCAAGCGCGACGACGCGGAGGCGCGACGGGTCAAAAAGGCCGTCGATGCACGGAAGCAGCGGATTTCGGACCTCGAAAGCCGGATCGCCGAGCGGGAGCAGGCCGTCCGTGACCTCGAGGCGAGCATGACGGCCCCGGGCTTCTACGACAATCACGAAACGGCGAAGCCGATTGTCGACCGGCATCAGGCCCTGATGTGGGAAATCGGCGATTTGATGCACCAATGGGAGGAGCTCCACGCGACAAAAACGTAATCGGATCCCAGATTTGTAATAGACTCCCTCCTCGGCTTCCCCTCGACCTCTACGTTTTATTGGCAAAATCCGATGTCCGTCTGTGCGGACCCGGGGTACACCCTTTGCCCTTCAGCCCCCTGCGGGTATACCGTCGCCTCGCGCGCAGCGCCTTCGACCGCAGCGCAGAGCCTTGGATCCCCGTAAACCATAGATGGAAAAGAGCTTGGCTCACGGAAATCGGGCACTTATCACAGAGGCCGCCCCGGAACCAGGCGATGGCTTTTCGTCCCCTCCTGCTATGCCGATGAGAAAGTCCGCTCCCGCCCCGCGCCGGCCGGCTTCGGTCGCGACGCCCCGTGCGGTCAAACGTCCGGTCGCGGTGACGAAAAAGCGGGCATCCGAGAACAGCCCCGTCGCGGACGGGTTCTACCGCGATCTGGTGTGGAATCTTCGAAACGGCGTGCTGGCCGTCACGCGTGCTGGCGACATCGCCGTCATGAACGAAGTGGCGTATCGGATCCTGGGCCTGCAGCCGCAAACGACTGATATCGGCCGCCCGTTCAGCGAGGTCCTCCGCCACGTTCCGGACGTGACCCGGATCCTTGCCGGGGCCTTCGAGCTCTCGCATCTGCCCAACCGCGCCGAGTTGCGGCTGAAGACCACGGGCAAGGTGATCGGCTACACCTTGTCCCAGGTGCTCGACACGCGAGGCCGGCTCACGGGAGCCACGCTGTTCTTCAAGGACCTGACGCGGGTGGAACAGCTCGAAGAACGCGAGCGGCTGCGCGACCGCCTGGCTGCGCTCGGTGAGATGGCGGCGGCCATCGCCCACGAGGTCAAGAACCCCCTCGCCGGCATCGAAGTGATGGCCGGTATTCTCAAGCGCCAGCTCACGGAATCCGAGGACGCCCAGTCGATCCTGCGCGACATCATCAAGGAAGCCAAGATGGCGAACGCCATCGTCGTGGAGGTCCTCGACTTCGTGCGGCCGATCCGACTGCAGGTCGAGCGCGTCTCGCTCGCCGACGTGGTCCACGACGCCATCACGATGGCGGAGAGCCACGTGCCGCGCGGGAAGGTCGAGCTGGCGGTGGAGCTGCGCGAGGATCTCGCCCCGATCCAGGGCGATCCCCACCAGTTGCGGCAGCTGTTCACGAACCTGCTCACCAACGCGTTCGAAGCGCTCAACGGGGCTGGCCACGTGCGGCTGTCGGCGCTCCAGGTCTCCCCCGACGAGGAGACGGGCGCCCCGGACGCGCAGGCCGTGCCGATGATCCAGGTCGAGGTGACCGACGACGGCCCCGGCATGCCGGCGGACGTCATGGAGCGGATCTTCAGCCCGTTCTTCACGACGAAGCCGCAGGGCTCGGGACTGGGGCTCGCGATCGTCCGGAAAATCGTCGATGCCCATGACGGCCGCATCGACGTCAGTGCGCAGCCCGACGGCGGCACACGGTTCCGCGTGACGCTGCCGCTCAGCGGCAGCCACGAACTGTTCAAGTAGATCGATCCTCGTTCGTTCTCGGCGCGGTGAGGCACATCAGCGGCAGTCATCAGTGAGAGGCATTGCAAATGGGCCGGATTCTGGTAGCAGACGATCACGACTCCCTCCGCCGCGGCATCGTCCGTGCGCTGTCGGACGCACAGCACGAAGTGGAAGAGGCGCCGAACGGCAATGTCGCCATCGAGAAGCTGCACGAAGGCCAATTCGACGTCGTGCTGAGCGACCTGAAGATGGGCGGCAGCGACGGGATGGACGTGCTGCGTACGGCGAAGTCACTGCAGCCGAACACGGCCGTCATCCTGATGACGGCCTTCGGATCGATCCACACGGCGGTCGAGGCGATGAAGATCGGCGCCTTCGACTACGTTCAGAAGCCGTTTGAGATCGAGGAGATGGAGCTCAAGATCGCCAAGGCGATCGAGCACCGGCGTCTGAAGCACGAGATCGAATACCTCCGCCACACGCAGCAGGACATCTACGACTTCGACCGGATCGTGGGCGCGAGCGGCGCGCTGCAGTCGGTGCTGACGGTCGTGAAGAAGGTGGCGAAGAGCAATACGACCGTGCTCATTCGCGGAGAAACGGGCACCGGCAAGGAGCTCATCGCCGGAGCGATCCATCACAACTCGCTCAGGGCGGGGCGGAACTTCGTCAAGGTGAACTGCGCGGCGCTGCAGGAGAACCTGCTGGAGTCCGAGCTCTTCGGGCACGAGAAGGGCGCCTTCACGGGCGCCGACAAGCAGCGGGTCGGCCGGTTCGAGCAGGCGGACGGCGGCACGCTCTTCCTCGACGAGATCGGGGACATGAGCGCCAACACGCAGGCGAAGATTCTGCGCGTCCTGCAGGAACACGAGTTCGAGCGTCTCGGCGGCACGCGGACGTTGCGCGTGGACGTGCGGCTCATCGCGGCGACGAACCGCAACCTGCCGCAGATGGTGGCGAACGGCCAGTTCCGGGAAGACCTGTACTACCGGCTGAACGTCGTCTCGATCGAGATGCCGCCGCTGCGCGAACGGAAGGAAGACATCACCCAGCTCGCCGGGTTCTTCCTGCGGCGCTTCGCCGGAGAACTGAAGAAGCGGGTCGACGGGCTCGGCACCGACGCGCAGAAGCTGCTGATGCGCTACAACTGGCCCGGCAACATCCGCGAGCTCGAGAATGCGATCGAGCGGGCGGTGCTCCTGACGGAGGGGCCGCAACTGAGCTGCGGCGACCTCGCGCTCGGCGAGCTGTCGACCGGCCACTCGGGCGGTGATCAGAGCCCTGTCGTCAAGATCCCGCCGACGGGGATCGCTCTCGAGGAGATCGAGCGCCAGGCCATCCTCGAAGCGCTGAAGATGTCGAACTGGGTGCAGAAGGACGCGGCCGAACTGCTGGCGATCAGCCCGCGGGTCATGAACTACAAGATCAAGACGCTCGGCATCGACTACTCGCGTGGTGGACGCAGGCCCATGGTCGAATCGATGGCATAGAGAGAACGGCTGAAGGGCGGACGTGCGAAGGCCCAGCGTGACGGCTGAACGCCGAGCGCTACGCTTTCGGATGTGACTTCTTGTACGCCTCCATCAGTTGCGCCGAGTTCACGTGGGTATATCGCTGCGTCGTACTGAGCCGCGCGTGGCCGAGGAGCTCCTGGATCGCACGCAGGTCGGCGCCGTGCTCGAGCAGATGCGTGGCGAACGAATGACGCAGGGCGTGCGGGCTGATCCCGAAGCGCGTGCTGCACGCGGCGACGTACTTGCGTACGAGCCGGTCGACGCTGCGCGTCGATAGCCGCCCGCCTCGATAATTCAGGAACAGCGGTTCGGTACGCCGACTTCGCGGCGCCCGGTCACGGTTCGAGGTTGCGTCGGCGCGGCCGACGCGCCGTCCCGGACGTTCGGGATTCGGGCTCCGAGGCGCGGGGCCTGACGCCCCAATCCCGACCGGCACCGTCTCCCTGTCCAGCATCCAGGCGCGAAGGGCTTCTTCGGTCGGTCGATTGAACGGCACAATCCGCTCCTTGCCTCCCTTCCCGAGCACCCGGACGACACGGCCACTCAGGTTGACGTCTTCCAGGCCCAGTCCCACCAGTTCACTCAGCCGGAGCCCCGAGGCGTAGAACAGCTCGAGGATCGCGCGGTCGCGCCGGCCGAGCGGTAGAGACGCGTCGGGCATCTCCAGCAACCGCGACATCTCCGCTTCCGCGAGATGAGCCGGGAGGCGCTGCTCGCGCTTCGGAGTACCGACGAGTGCGCCGGGGTCTCCCTCGATCTCCCCCTCGCGGCGCAGATACCGCCCGAAGCTGCGCAGAGCCGCCAGCTTTCGGGCGGCGGACGCACGGGAGTTCCCGCGCTTGTGGAGCTCGCCGAGGAACGCCCGGATGTGCAGATGCTGGAAATCGTCCAGGGTGATCTCGGGCCGAGGCCGTCCCAGGTGCCGCGCCAGGAACGTCAGGAACTGCGCGAGGTCGCTCTCGTACGCGCGCACGGTATGAGGTGACGCGTTCTCGTTGAGTTGCAGATGCTCGAGGAAGTCCCGTACGTGCTGCTTCATTCCGCCGGCCCCGCGGCCGCCATGGCGTCCGGACGGGCCTGCGGCCAACCGGCCATCCAGCTCTCGAGATCGGTCAGCGCGCGTGCGGAGAGCGCCGCGTTGCGGTCTGCCTTCTTGCGCGGCGCCCTGCGTCCGTTCCCGGGCACCAGCGGAGGCATGATGCCGAACGTGATGTTGGTTGGCTGGTAGTGTCGCGGATTCGCGTGAGCCACGTAGTACGCCATCGCGCCAATGGCGGTGGTGCGGGGCGGCACGCTGATCCCGGATCCGAGCACGAGGGCGGCGGCGTTCCTCCCGGCAAGCAGACCCGACGCCGCGGACTCCACGTACCCCTCCACGCCTGAAATCTGCCCGGCGAAGAACAGGTCATCCCGCGCGATCGTCTGCCACGTTTCCCGCAGGACGGTGGGCCCGTTGAGATACGTGTTGCGGTGAATCATGCCGAAGCGCACGAACTCCGCAGCCTCCAGGCCCGGAATGAGCTTCAGCACCCGCGCCTGCTCGCCCCACTTCATCTGCGTCTGGAATCCCACCAGGCTGAAGTGATCGCCCGCGAGATTGTCCTGCCGCAGCTGCACCACGGCGTACGCCTCGTGCCCGGTGCGGGGATCGACGAGGCCGACCGGCTTCATCGGTCCGAATCGCAGCGTGTCGACGCCGCGCGACGCCATGACTTCAATCGGAAGACATCCTTCGAAAAACTTCGGCTCGTCGAACTCGTGGAGCGGGGCGCGCTCGGCCGTGACCAGCGCGTCATAGAAACGCTGATATTCGTCGCGCGTGAAAGGGCAATTCAGATAATCACCCTCGCCGTCGTCCAGGCCGCATCCGCCTTCAGCAGCCGGGCCGACGGGCCCGGGGCCGGCAGGACCCCTCAGGCTCCTGCCCCAGCGCGACGCGCGGAACACCCTGGACCTGTCGATGGACTCGGCCAGGACAATCGGGCTCACGGCGTCGT
>JANMCN010000219.1:0-12301 GCA_031361295.1 Acidobacteriota bacterium
AGTTGCGTCGTGTACGGCATGCCGCGCTCGGTGGTCGAAGCAGGCCTCAGCGATAGAGTATTGCCGCTCGAACGGCTGGCCGGCGGCATAATGGAGCGTATATGAGCCGAAAGGTTCTCCTCGTCGACGACTCGCCGATGGCCCGACGAAGCACGCGCCGTATTCTCGAAGCCGCGGGGTACGAGGTGGTCGAGGCGGAGGATGGGATGTCGGCGCTCGAGCGGTATTTTGTCGAGAGACCCGGCGTCGTCATGCTCGATCTGGTGATGAAGGGCATGTACGGGTTGGACGTGCTCGGCAAACTGCGGGAGCTCGACCCGGATGTGCGCGTGGTCGTGGTGTCGGCGGACGTGCAGACGTCTTCCCGTGACATGGCACAGGCCGCGGGAGCCGTTGGATTCCTGAACAAGCCCGCCGCGCCAGGGGAGCTCCTGGCAATGGTCAGCCGTGCGTTCGGAGGGGAGTCGTCGTGGAACTGACAGCCGTTCAGAATGACGCGTTGATCGAGCTCCTGAACATCGGGTTCGGCCGGGCGGCGGCGTCCTTGTCCCAGCTCACCGGCCACCGGGTCCTGCTGGAAGTGCCGCAGGTGTCGGTGCATCCGATTGGCGATCTCGAATCGGCCCTCGAACGCGTGATCAAGGGCGACGTTGCGAGCGTCCACCAGATTTTTTCCGGCCCGGTCTCGGGCGACGCCTTGTTGATCCTCGACTATTCGGCTGCCGGCATGCTGAAGGAGCTGCTGACGAACGAGCCGCCGCTGCCGCTGCCGCTGCCGCTCGACGCGTCCGCGCGTGAAGTGCTGACAGAGGTTGGCAACATCCTGCTCAACGCCTGCCTCGGCACGTTCGGGAATCTGCTCCAGGTGCAGGTGTCGTTTTCCGTACCCCAGTTGAATCTCGAGACGCTCAGCGGGGTGCTGCGCTCCCTGCTCGTGAACCGGGAAGGCTTGCGATATGCGCTTCTCGTGCACGCCGGCTTCCGACTTCGCGATGCCGAGGTGACGGGGTACCTGATCATCGTGCTGAGTGTGGCGTCGCTCGACCGGCTGATCCGCGCGGTCGAAGAGTGGGAACAGAGGTGACGCCGACGTGTTGACGCAGCGAACAGGATCAGACGCCCTGGCGGCCGCCGTCATGCGCTGGCTCGACGAGTTCGCCCAACAGGGCGTCCTCATCACCGACGCGAATCTCGTGATTCAGGGATGGAACCGGTGGCTCGAGGTGCACACGGGATATGCGTCGGCGGCCGTCGTGGGACGTCCGCTGCTCGATGCGTTTCCGGACCTGGCGGCCAGGGGCTTCGAGCCGTACTACCGGTCGGCGCTCGTCGGAGAAATCAAGGTCTTCGCGCAGGGTTTCCATCGGTACTTGATCGCGCCGGAAGGCCGGGACGTGAAGGACCTTCGGCAGAGCGGGCGGATCGCGCCGCTGTGGTCCGACGAGAAGGTCGTCGGGACCGTCACCGTCATCGAGGATGTCGGTGAGCGGGTGGCCACCGAGCGCGAGCTCCGCAGCCAGATCGACACGTCGAATCGCGCCCGGGCGCTGGCGGAAGAAGCCGTCCGTGTAAAGGACGAGTTCCTCGCCACCCTGTCCCACGAGATGCGGACGCCGCTGAATGCCGTCATCGGATGGACGCAAATCCTGCGGTCCACGGGCATGGACGCGGACCGCACGGCGCGGGCGCTCGAGGTCATCCACCGCAACGCGACCGCGCAGGTGCGTCTGATCGACGACATGCTGGACACCGCGCGGATCATGAGCGGCAAGTTGCGGCTCGAGGCCCAGCCGGTCGACCTCGCGCGCATCGCACTCGCGGCCGTCGACGTGGTGTCGCCCACGGCGGCGGCCAAGGACGTGGGTCTCACGGTGGATTTGCAGGCCGGGGTGATGCCCATGCTGGGCGATCCCGATCGACTGCAGCAGATCGTGTGGAACCTCCTCGCCAATGCGGTCAAGTTCACGCCCGCGGGTGGCCGCGTGACCCTTGCGATCGCCCGGGTCGATGAATTCCTGAAGCTGTCGGTGGGAGACAGCGGGGAAGGCATTTCAGCCGAGTTCCTGCCGCATCTGTTCGAGCGTTTTCAACAGGCGGACCCCTCGGCGAACCGGAGGCACGCGGGTCTCGGGCTTGGGCTCTCCCTGGTCCGCCAGCTGGTGGAGCTGCACGGCGGCCGCATCGGCGTCACGAGCACCGTCGGGGTCGGCTCCACGTTCACCGTCACCTTTCCCAGCCGCCTCGAACTGGGCGATGTCGCCGGCGTCGGGGTGATGGAGGTGAGGAGCCGGGCGGATGCGAATGCCCTGGCTGCGATCCGGATCGTGGTGGTGGCAGACGAGATGGAGGACCGGGACATGCTGTCGGCGGCGCTGGAGCAGCATGGGGCGAGGGTCATGGCCGTGGCGTCCGTCAACGAAGCCCTGCCCATCCTGCAGGGGCCGGAACACCCGCAGGTGATCATGGCGAGTGCATGCGACAGCGAGCCCGATGTGGCGCTCGTCCGGATCCTGGACGCCTTGTCGACAAGTCCCGGCGCGGGCATCCCGACCGTTGCCGTGACGGCCGCGCTGCACCCCAGCCAGAAAGCGCGCCTCCTGGCGGCGGGTTACCTGATTCACCTGACGAAGCCACTCTCGTCAGCGGCGCTCGTCCCATCTGTTCTCAAACTCGCGCGCGGGCGCTGAGCGACGGCGCCCGGCAACGCGAAAATGGCCTGACCTCGGCAACGAGAGAGAGCAGCGACCGGATCTTCGCGATGGGCGGGGGTTGCCGGTCCTGGCTGCGGTCACCGGTTCCCGTGTCTCGACGGTCACCGGGTGACCCACCGTCATGACGAAGCCGGGTGGTTCTCCGGCGTGCCGTCACCGGGACGTAACATCCACCGGACGACGGAGCCCCACTCGAGTTGCGTCACGAACTGCAGATCGATGCGGAGCCGGATATGGCGTCGTCCGTGAGGGTGGAGCTCGACCTCCAGCGTGTGGTCGTGCCCCTGACCCGCGCGGTCCACGGCGCGGATGACCGTCGCGCGGTTCTCCGTGAAGAACAGGTCCATCCCCCTGCCGAGGATGCCCTGATGACTGAAGCCGAGGAGGGCGGCTGCGCCAGCGGTCGCTTCCAGGATGACGCCTGCCGTGTCGGTCCATACCACGAGCGCATCGTGCGGTGCATGCACGGGTGGTGTTTCGAAACCGTCAGGGCGGGGCGGCGGGACCTGCGCCACGCGGTCGGTGGATCGCGGGAACGCCCGGCGTTCAGGGAAGCCCCACGCCTCGCCACATGCCGTGCAGCGCACGGAGACCCACTGCTCAGAGGCGTTCATGCCTGTGGCGGCGGACGCGCCGCAGTGCCTGCAACGGAGTGAGGTCGCCTGCCTGTTGGTACGACGAGAATGCATGAATCCAGTCGCTGCGATGCTGCGCAAGTGGGGGTTGCGCGGAAACGGGAAAGCCCGTCCCGCGCGGCGGGCTCAGGCCTGTGCGGTCACCCGATGTGCCGGCGCTCCATGCGAGTGTCCTGGTGTGCCTGTTCCCGCGGGACTCGTGGCTGCCTTCGCCGCTCGGGACTGGCCCACACGTGTGCGCACGCCGCACACCGCAAGTACACGAACTTTCCCGCGAGTGTGGCGGCACTGACGTCAGTGGCGTCGCAGTGGGGGCAACGCAGCACATCGCCGTCGACAGGTGACCCGTTTGGTGAGCTCATTGACCCTTTCACGGCCCGGCACTGCTGGGGCGGAGACGTGATCAGGGGCAAGAGGGATGCCGCGCCCGCGGCGTTAAACCCGCGGACTTCTCGAGGGCGGGCCGCAGAAGGTTGCCCCGGGGGCGCCTAAAGGGGTCGAGTCGCGAGGGCGTGGGGTCCGAACTCTCGAGACTGGCGTATAGTGCCTGTCTCGCGCGGCCCATTGACGACGTAACGTTCTCGTTCCTGTTCGCGCTGGATGGAGATGAGGGCAGTTTCCGGACACATGACGATCCCAACCGGGATTGCCAGACCCAAACGAGGAGATCCCGAACATGCATGCTGCACGACGTCGCACCCTCGTGACCCCGACGTGTCTCCGCCTCGCCCCCCTGCTGGCGATCGCGGTGGTCGCGGGTGTGGCGGCCAGGGCGCCCGACACGACAGTGACGTCAGTCGCGTCGAAGGACGGCACGCCGATCAGCGTCGAGTGCACCGGCACGGGCCCGACGCTGCTCATTGTCCACGGTGGCACAGGTGACCGCACGCGCTGGACACCCTTGTTCCCGCTCTTCGCGCCGCGCCTGGCCGTCTGCGCGATGGACCGCCGAGGGCATGGATCGATTGGGAATTCCGCCGACTACTCCCTGCAGAAGGAAGCCGAGGACGTGGTGGCGGTCGTCAACTCGCGACCCGGTCAGGTGTTCGTCCTGGGCCACTCGTTCGGCGGCGTGGCCGCCCTGGAAGCCGCATTCCTCACGGACCGCATTTCGCGCCTGGTGTTGTACGAGCCGCCGCTGCAGGAACTCGATAACGCCGCGGTCCTCGTCAGGATGGAGCGCCTGATTACCGACGGCGACCGGGAAGAGGCGCTGATGACATTCCTTCGCGAGATAGTGATGGTATCGCCCGGTGAGATCGCCGCAATGAGAGCGCGGCCATCCTGGCCCAGCCTTCTGGCAAGCGTCGAGACATCCATCCGGCAGGATCGGGCGCTTGGGGCCTATCGTTTCAGCGCGGATCGGATGCGCGGGCTGCAGACCCGTACGTTGCTGCTGACCGGCAGCAAGACCGCGTCGCCCCGACTGAAGCTGGCCATGGACAGCCTGCAGCATGCCCTGCCGCACGCCGAACTGGTCGTCCTGAGGCCAGGAGCACAATGCGATGGACACAGTGCCCCGGCTATTCGCCGATACCGTGCTGCAATTCCTGCCTGGCCGACCCGACCGGTGATGCCCGATGGTGCAGCGGCTGGCTATTCAACGCCAGGACGAGGCGGCCCAGCGGGGTGACTGAGCTGCTGAGCCACGCGCGAGTCGAGTGTCTCACGCAGCGCTCGCGCGGCTGGTGCGCAGACGAGATCGAAATGGGTATTTCCCTCGAGCGATCGCGCCAGGAGGGTTCGCGCCGCGTCGTCGTTCCCCAGCGCGTGCTGGATCGCCGCCGCGTGATATAGGAGCGCACGGTCCCGAGTGCCGGTGCGGAGTGCCTGGGCTGACGCGCGCGACGCGTCCGCAATCCTGCCCACGCGGAAATACGACCACGCGAGCGCGTCCTCGGTCAGAATGTCGTGCCGGTCACGCGCCGCCTGTTCGGCGATGGTCACCGCCTGGTCGAGGGACCGCCCGCGGTCTGCGAGGAACCGCGCCAGATTCTTCGGCTCGGGTGCGTCGCTTCGCCATCCGGCTTCCGCAAGGGCGTAGTGGCGATCGGAGTCGGCCCTGTTCCCCTGCGCTGCGTACACGTCGCCAATCTCCGCCGCGAGATCCGGGGTCGGCGCATGCGTGAACTGCTCGAGGTAGAGTGCGAGGGCGCCTGCATAATCGCCATCCACTTCTTTGAGCCGGCCCAGTCCCAGGACTGCCGACGGATGTCCGGGCCAGAAAGCCTGAGCGGCCTGATATTCGGCTTGGGCCTCGTTCCTCCGACCCATCTGGAGCAGCAGATTGCCCACGTGGGCGTGATGCCACGCCAGCGATTCCGCGTCGCGCGGTGACGTCGCATCGGCCGCCATCTTCATTGCGTCCAGCGCCGCGGGCAGGTTGCCGCGCAGCTCGAATGCGTAGGAGGCCCGCGCGTAGGCTGACGCACTCGGACGGAGGTCCATCATCTTCTGGAACGCGGCAAAGGCCTCGTCGTATTCGCCCAGCTCGAGGTGCCCGTCTCCGATGACGCCGTAGTTCCATGGATCTCGCGCGAACTGCTCGCGCGCGCGCTCCGCTTCCCGCACCGCCTGGCCGAACCGGTGCTCCGAGAGGTACACGGTCGCCAGCATGCGCCGCGCCTCGTAGTGGAGCGGGTCGTTTTTCAGCACGCCAGTCAGCGCGTGCTCCGCCTCGAGGGCCAGCCCCACATTCCCCGAGACGCGCGCCTGCCGAAGGAGTGCATCCGCAAGCACCACTGCAGCCGCGCCATCCTTCGGGTTGGCCGCAAGACGGGCCCGCATCTGTTCGGCGGTTTGCTGCAGACCGGTGCGGGTGGTCCCCGGCGCACCCGCGGTGCCGGCAGGCTTCGGGTCCGCCTCGCGGGGGGCGTGGTTGCTGCCTCCGAGATTCGCCCGGACGATGAGCCCAAAGACTGCCGCCACGACGGCAATGGCCACGCCGTTCGACACCGATTTCGTTGTCACGCGCACGTTCCCTCCGCACTTCGGCCGGGCCCGCCGAGGCGGGCCCGACCGAAGCCTGACGATCGCAGAAACCTACGAGCCGAGCTTGTGATGCTGGTGCACGTACCCGCCGAACGGGCGTGCGACGTACGGGAACGTTTTGAGGAACGCCTTGTCGTTCGCATCCACGCCATCCGACAGCGCGTTGTTCGGCGCGTGATTGAACGCCGGTGTGAACGGCGTCCCGCCTGCGAGCGCTCTCAGCTCGATGTCGACGACGTCGTCACCCAGCCGGCGGCCGTTCGGGAACCCGTCGGTCTGACCGGCGAGCAGGCCCAGGCGGTTGGGAGACGAGGATGGCGCGAATCCCATATTGAGCCGGATCATCTCGGACGGCGTCACGTTCGCGGGCTTGTTGATCCCCGCAATGCCCGTCAGGAAAATCGCGGCGAGATCCGTGCGCGGCGGCGGCGGCACCATGATGCTCGGGTAGAGAGCCGAGATCAGCCTCGCGGGCTCCGGATCGAGCACGAGCGACCCGAACTGGGCATCGTTGATCGGATCCGATGCGTTGAACTGGTTCTTCCTGCCAATCGGGATGATGACCTCGTTCACCAGCGGCATGCCGAGACGGGACACCTGGACCCACGGCCCTGACTGGTCCGGATTGTTGCCGTCGGGAGACAGCACCCGCATGCTCTTGCGATAGGTGGTGGAGTAGACGCCGATGATCGAGTTCGTGTTCTTCGGGTCGTGTCCGTCGCTGCCGTCATTGGTGAGGAGGGATTTCTTCACCTGGAGCGCGATGGTATGGACGTTGAACCCACCCACGCCGTCGACGCCGCGCTCGGCCGGGAGGGGGATGACGTGCGCCGGATTGAACGGGCGCAGGCCGAGCAGGTCGAATGCCGATCCCAGATCGACGAAGAACGGGTCGTCGCGCTGCCCTGCGAAGACCTTCGACCCATCCGAGAGGGTGTGGACGGCTTCAGCAGCCAGCGGGGAGTAATCGGGCTCCGATCGCGGACCGATCTTCACCGGGGGCGTCGCCAGGCCGCTGCCCAGCACGGTGCTCACGCCGTGCTGCGTGCGAATCACCTTGTAGGTCTGCCGAACGTTGAAGTTGGGGTCGTCGAGCGACGTGATGGGGCCGGTGTTGTAGAGGAACGTGTCCGGATTCAGCACTTCGGTCTTGAAGCGGAACTCGTACACGATGTCGTCGATGGCACTTCCGTCGTTGTCGATGTTGATCTCGTACTTCACATCGTCGCCAAACTTGAAGAAGTTCGGGCCGCCTGCCGGCTCTTCCAGGGGGATCCAGTTGGCGACCAGCGTAACCGTATCGGGCTTGTCCGGGCTCACGAACGCGTACACGTCCGTGTTGTCGGCGAGCGGGTCCTCGCTGATGAGTGGCGCCTCCCGGTGGCTCGAGCCGCCGATGGGTGCCACGAGCCCGGCCGCAAGCGCGGCCGCGAGTGTGAATTTAAAGCCTTTTCGCATACATCTCATCCTTTCGCCGACACAATCAACGCCGCCGCAAAGAAACCACTTCTGCGGGAAGCATTCGGTGGTGCAGGGAGCACCGTCCAGTTGGTCTACGGATGAAAGGCGGATTCGGATGTCTCCGCTTCAGGCGGCCTGTCGGACGTCGCGGCGGACTACCGAGGGTGAACCCGGTTGGGATATCGTCAACGCGTGCGTGCCTTCATCGCCGTCTTCGTCGCGGCCGTCCTGGCTGCGGGCGCCGCCTCTGCGCACGAGATTGGAAAAACCCAGGCGACGGTCGTCATCCGCGACAGCACATACGCCGTCGACGTGGTCGTCGATCCGGACGGGCTGCTGACAAAGCTGGAGGTCTTCAGCGGGTCGCCCCTGTCAGGCGGCCTGACCCGCGCGCAGCGGGATCGGCGCATCACGAGCCTGGCGTCCACGTTCCTCGCGCGCGTCGAGGTTCGATTCGACGGCACGGCCGCCAGTCCCCAGTTCGCGTACATGCCTGAGTCGGCTCTCGGAGACGTGGCACGGTCACCCTCACGGGTCCGTCTCAGCGGTGCGGTGCCGGCCGGCGCGCGAGACATGACGTTCGCATATGGTCTTGCGCTGGGCGCCTATGCGCTGAACGTGCGGATCGGCGACGGCCCTGTCCAGACGTACTGGCTGGAGGGCGTGGGTCCCAGCCCCTCCATTTCGCTCGTCGCACCGCCGCCCCCCCTGACCGCGGCAGAGGTCGCGCGCCAGTATTTCGTGCTCGGATACACGCACATCCTGCCCAAGGGCACCGACCACATCCTCTTCGTGCTCGGCATCTTCCTGTTGAGTGCGCGCTGGCGTTCGATCGTGCTCCAGGTCAGCACGTTCACCCTTGCGCATTCGATTACGCTCGGCTTGACGATGTACGGCGTCGTGTCGCTGCCGGCCAGGATCGTGGAGCCGATGATCGCGCTGTCGATCGCGTACGTGGCCATCGAGAATCTCGCGACCAGCGAGCTCAAGCCGTGGCGGCTGGCGCTCGTGTTCTCGTTCGGCCTGCTGCACGGCATGGGCTTCGCGGGCGTGCTCCGGGAGCTCGGGCTTCCTCATTCGCAGTTCTTGAACGCACTCGTGACGTTCAACGTGGGGGTTGAAGCCGGCCAGCTCTCGGTCATCGCGCTGGCCTATATCGCGGTCGCCTCCGTGCGCCGCGACGAGGCGCGCTACCGGGCGCTCGTCGTGCGTCCCGCGTCGCTCTTGATAGCGCTGGTCGGGCTGTACTGGACCGTCCAGCGTTTATGGGTCTGACGTGCGGGTCCAGAACCGCGAGGAGCTGTGCGCCGGAGCACCGGGGAGAGCCGGAGACGTCCGGCGTGTGGCCCAGGCGCCGCCTGACGCACGGGTGGTGACGACCAGCCGCGACCGGAGATAGACTGCTACATCCCATGTCGAGCGCGGTGCGTAGATAGATATGTGGCTCCTGTGGGCCGTCGTCGCGGGCGCGTCAGGCCCGCACGGGTCCGAACAGTCAGCAATTGAACGGATGGCGCGTGGCGATCACGACGCGTTGGCGGAGCTCTACGACCGCCACGCGCGGATCGTCTACGCGGTGGCCCTGCGCATCATGCGGGATCCGGCTGACGCGGAGGACGTCGTGCAGGAGGTGTTCTCCCAGGCGTGGCGCCAGGCCTCCCGGTACGAGGCGACTCGCGGTCAGGTGGCCGGCTGGCTGATGAACCTGACGCGGAGCCGCGCGATCGATCGGATCCGCGCCGGTCGGTCGCGTCCGGAGCCCATGACGGGCGATGGGGAGCCGGTTGATCTGCCGGATCTGGGGCCGGCGGTTGACGAACAACTGGCGTCCGCGGGAGAGGCGGCACGGGTTCGTGCCGCTGTAGGCGAGCTGTCGCTCCTGCAGCGCGTCGCGATCGAGCTGGCCTTCTATGAGGGGCTGACGCACGTCGAGATTGCCGAGCGGCTGGAATTACCCCTCGGGACGGTGAAGACACGGATCCGTCAGGGCCTATCGAGGTTGAGAGCGCGACTGGCGGACGTAACGCAATGAGCACCACGGATCACGACGCCCTTCGCGACCTGGCGGCACTCCATGCGCTCGGGGCCTTGCCGGCCGACGAGCGTGCGGCGTTCGCGGCTCACGTGGCCACGTGCGACGAGTGCCGGCGGGAGGTGCGCGCCTTCGGAGCCGTCGTGAACGCGCTGCCGCTCTCCTTGCCGCAGATCGATCCGCCGCCGACGCTCCGAGCCCGCGTGCTCGCGGGTATCGGCGGGGGCGCCGCCCGACCGGCGCCCGTCGCGGCGGCCCGCGCGCGTCCGTGGGTCGTGCCGACCGCCTGGCTGAGTGTCGCGGCGCTGCTCGTGATGGGGCTCGGACTCGGCGCCTACGTCGTGTCGCTGCGACACCGCGTGGGCGGGCTGGAGCTGCGGCTGCGCGACGCCCTGATCCGGCTCGATCGCAGCGAACAGCAGCTGGCGTCGGCGACGCTCGATGCCACGCGTGCGCAGGTGCGACTCGCCGTGCTCACGGCGCCGGACCTGCGGCAGGTGGTCCTGGCCGGCCAGCCACCGGCCCCACGCGCCGCCGGCCGTGGTTTTCTGAGCTCGTCGAACGGACTCCTGTTCGCAGCCAGCCGGCTTCCAGCGCTGCCCGCCGGCCGGATCTATCAGCTCTGGTTCCTGACGGCGGGTGCGCCGATCAGCGCCGGTCTGATCACGCCTGATCCGAGCGGCCGCGTGACCGCGGCATTCGATGTTCCCGCCGGCGCGGAATCGCCGAAGGGCCTCGCGGTCTCGATCGAGCCCGACGGAGGCGTCCCGTCTCCCACGGGTGCCCTGTATCTGGCGGGCACGACGCCGTAACCCGCCACCGGGCGCACCCAATCCATCGCGGCGTCCCCGCCGTAGAACTCTCTGAGCGCACATACGCGCGAGGAGACTACAGATGCAGAGACTGATTCACGGACTGGCTATTTCGGCGGTGATGTGTGCGGGGGCCGTCGGGCTCGACGCGCAGGCGATGAAGCACGAAAAGACGGTGATGGTCGGCGGGTCGCCGATGCTCGGATCGAAGGACATCATCGACAACGCCGTCAACTCGAAGGATCACACGACGCTCGTCGCGGCGGTCAAGGCAGCGGGCCTCGTGGACACGCTGAAGGGCCAGGGGCCGTTCACGGTGTTCGCGCCGACCAATGCGGCATTCGACGCGCTGCCCGCCGGCACGGTGGACACGCTGCTCAAGCCGGAGAACAAGGCGGCGTTGACGAAGATCCTCACCTACCACGTTGTCGCGGGCAAGCTTGACGCCGACGCCCTCAAGGCGCAGGCCAAGGCGAACGGCGGCAAGGCCGTGTTGAAGACGGTGAGCGGCGGGACGCTGACGGTGATGAAGAAGGGCAGCGCCTGGGTTGTCGCTGACGAAAAGGGCGGCACGGCGACGATCACCATTCCGGACGTGTACCAGTCGAACGGCGTCATCCACGTCGTCTCGGCAGTGTTGATGCCGAGCTGAACGCCTCCGGATGGATGCGGGCGCACGGGACAGACTGTCGAGACTGCCTGGCGTCCGCTCCGGTGCGGGTTGTAGCTGGTGATGGTCACCAGTTACAACCTCACATCTCTTTCCCACCGGCGGCGAGGCGCCCGTCAGGCGACGCGCGCGACGCTCTCGACCAGCGAGCTCGGGTGAATGGGCTTGGCGAGCAGCAACGCGAAGCCCGCCATCTGCGCCTGACGGCGATCGCGTTCGCGACCGTTGGCGGTAAACGCAATCGCGGGCAGCCGCCGGCCATCCCGTTCGCACACTCCGCGCAGGCGCGCCATCAGGTCGTAGCCGTCGCGTTCGGGCATTTCCAGATCGATCAGCGCCACGTCCGGCCACCATGCGGCCAACCGTTCCAGGGCCTGCACTGTCGACGAGGCTCCGATCACGGACGCCCCGGCTCGCGCGAGCACCAGCGTCGTGAGTTTGACGGTGTCGAGCTCATCATCTACGACGAGCACATTCAGGTTCTCCAGTGGCTTCGAGGGGGGGGCGGGCCCGGCGGCCGCCCGCCACTGGAAGGGCCGACGCGGCCGATCATCCGCAGCCGCGCGAAGCGTCTGCATCGCGCGCCGAATCTGCGTCTTCGCGGTGCCGAGCGGCAGATCGAGCCGGTGCGCAATCTCCGTGTGCGTGAGACCTTCGTAGTAGGCCAGTTCGACAGCGAGCCGATCGGGCCCCGGCAACAGGTCCATCACGGCACCGACGGCGCCGAGCCGATCGCGCCGTTCCAGTACATCGTCTGCAGGGCACTCTGAGCCGCTGGCCGTGTCGGCGTCGAAGCCTGCGCGAACGCAGTCGTCGCGGCGCTGCTGTGCCCGAAGCCGATCGAGCGTACGGGCGCGTGTGATGATGAGCAGCCACGCCTGGACACTGCCGCGTGCGGCGTCGTACAGGACCGCATCGCGCCAAATCTGGATGCAGGCGTCCTGCACCGCGTCTTCGGCCAGAAACGGATCCCGCGCGATGCGGCACGA
>JANMCN010000243.1:0-6860 GCA_031361295.1 Acidobacteriota bacterium
GATCCCGGAGGGAGGCCGGCAGCGCCCTGAACGCGCGGTCACGGTACCGGCCCGCCCGCGCGCGCTCGACCTGCGCCGGACTCGCATCGCTGGCGTGAATCTCGATCGTCGCGCGAGAGAACCACCCCGCCTGATCGAGCATCATGGCAATCGTAAGCGGCTCTTCTCCGCTGGCGCACGGCACGCTCCAGATTTTGAGTGGCGCCCCGCGCAGATCGGCCACGAGCTGCGGCACCACCACATCCACAACGGCGCGGATCTGGTCGATTTCACGCCAGAAGTACGTTTCCGGCACCGACAGCGCGTCCATGACCCTGCGCCATTCCCCTGCCGCCGTGTCGTCGTACCGGAGCAGGTAGTAATAGTCGAGAAACGACTCGAAGCCCCGTTCCACGACGAGCGGCGCGAGCCGCTCGGCGAGCACATCCCGCCGGGAGTCGTCATAAAAAATCCCGGTGCGTTCGTGGATGAGATCGCGGAGCAGAGGGACGGCTGTTCCATTCAGGCCGACGGTGTCGAGATGCGAGCGCATGGTCCTTGTCGCGGGTCACGCGCGCGCCCCTCCGTCCCCCTCCTTGCTGGATTGACGTGACAGCACGGCGGCCGCCGCCCGCCGGACCGCCGCTTCAGGATCGGCCGCGGCAATCGCGGCGAGCCGGGCCGACAGGCCCCGAACTCCGACGCGGTCGAGCGCGGTGATGGCGGCTTCGCGCACGACGGCATCCTTGTCCTCGAGGGCCTGGCGAACGTGCAGGACGGCATCTCCATGCCTCGCCCGGGTGAGGACCTGGATCATCGCCCGGCGCACCTCCACCGATTCATGATTCAAGGCACCGGCGATACGGTCCAGATCCCTCCCGCACACGCGCGACAGCGTGGCAATCGCCAGCTCCCTGCGGCCGGGGTCGGCGGTGAGCTCGATCAGCGCGTCGATGGCCTCGGAACGTGCGCTCGTGCTGCCCGCGCCAATTCGACCGAGCCCGTCGAAGGCGACCGCGGCCACCTCCTCCTGCGCCTCCGCGCTGGCGGCCCAGGCCAGCGCCTCGACGCCTTCCCGGCCCCCTCGATCGGCAAGCGCCCGGGCGGCGGCGGCTCGTCGCTCCCGCTCCCCGGCACGCAGCGCGCCCCGCAGGAGGGTCGTCGCAGACGCGTCGGATACGTGCCCGAGCGCGCCGATTGCCGCGACGGCAATCTCGATCGCCACGTCGTCGGCCGCATAGCGCGCCAGCAATCCTGTGGCGCGAGGCCCGTCAATCCGGCCAATCGTCTCCAGCGCCGCAAGACGCACGTGGGGAGCGTGGTCCGTCGACGCGACACCCGCCAGGACGTCCAGCGAATCCTGGTGCTTGTGCTGGCCGAGGCCGCGCGCCGCGAAATATCGCACCCATGGATCGGCATCCGAGAGCGCGTCCTCGAGAGCCATTCTCGCGGCATCAGCCGTGACTCGCCCCAGGGCGGTAGCCGCTGATGCGCGCGCGCGAGGCGTGTCGCGCCGCACGGACTCGAGAAGCACCGGCAGGGCCCGGCGCTCGTCGAACAACGAGACCTGTTCCAGGGCCGCCCGTCGCACCGGCTCCGCTTCGTCGGCGCACGCCGTGAAGACCGCATCCGCGCACTCGCGATAGCCGAAGTACCCGGCAATCCGGACGGCGGATTCCCGAGAGGCGGTGTCCGTGCTACCGAGCAGCGTCCGCATGCGCCGCGCCATGTCGGGATGGCCAAGGGAGTTCAGCGCGCCGATCGCCGCCTGGCGCACGGCCGGGTCCAGGTCACTGAGCAGCCGCAGCAGCGGCTCGAACGCGGCCTGATCGCCGATGCTCGCGAGCGCCGCGGCGGCGGCAATCGTCAGCGATCGCTCGTTGTCGAGCAGCCGGCAGACCGGTCCTGTCGCCCGCGCGTCGCCCAGCCGCCCCAGCGCAATGACCGCGGCATGCCGGACCTCCTGATCCTCCGCGTGCAACTGCTCCAGAAGCACGTCGACCACGGACCCGCCATGCCTGACCAGTGCCTCGATCACGTCGGCGCGCAGGTCGGGCCGCCCGAGCAGCTGGGTCAGAGCGCGCGCGGCGTCCGGCCCCTCGATCCATCCCAGCAGCAAGACGAGGGAGCGCAACTCCTCCTTCGTGGCGATGGGAAGGGCGTCGAGGATCTGCCGGGCGCCGGCTGGCGTCAGCGCAGCCTGGAATTCGGCGACGATGTAGGCGCCTCCGCCGTAGTGGGACTCGTACGTGCCGTAGAGCGTGGCCACGGCCTTGACGACCGACGAGACGGGGGCGGCCGGGCGGTCCAGCACACGCACCAACGGACCCACGACCTCTCCGCCGCCAAAGACGCCGAGGGCCTCGGCGACAGGCACGGCGAGCGCGTCGTCGTTCAACAGCGGCAGCAGCCGCCTCGTCACGCCGGGATCGGCGATGCGCACCAGTGCGTCAATCGCCGCGAAGGCGAGGTAGAACTCCCGAGACTCCGCGATCGCGGCGAGTGGCTCGACCGCCTCCGTCGCCCGCAGGCGTCCGAGCGACTCAATCGCATGAAATCGCACGTTGATGTCCGGATCGGCGAGAGCCTGGATGAGCGCCTTCCGGGCCGCGGGGTGCGGGTGCTCGCGGAGCGCGAGCGCGGCCTGAATCCTGACGTCGGCGTGCCCTTCCTCGAGCAGTTCCGCCAGGGGGCGCACCACATCGACATCGGTTCTCGAGAGCAGCTGCAGCGCGCTGCTCAGGACGTTGAAATCGTGGTGTTCCTCACGCAGCGACAGCATGAGCGACGACAGCAGGTCCCGCGACGCGTGGCGATTCATGCCCTGGATCGCATCGCGACGCACTCGCCAGTCCCCGTCCCGGAGCACTTCCGTGAACGCGCGCGGCGCATGGAGCGCCTGGGCGGACGCGAGGCGTTCCGAGGCCTGCCGCCGGGTGTCTGGATCAGTGCTTCGCAGGTCCCGCGCGAGCGCCCGCTCAGCATCGACCCTCGCCGTCACGTCTTCGAGCGTCGCCATGACGCCGACGACGGTGTCGCCTTCGCGCAAGGCCCCCAGCGTGACGCGCTGCTGCATGTGGGCGAAGTGGTCGGAAGGCAGCCGCGGCGAGCAGGGGATCAGGTACTGATGGAAAGCTGGCGCGAGGACCTGGACCTCGCCGGTCTCCAGCACGCGCTGGAACCGCTCCAGGAGGCCGCGGGCGTCGAGGTCTGGAATGACGTCGCGCAGGGCCCGGCCGCGCACGTCTTTCGCCAGCAGGCCGGTGGCCGTCTCGAGCCAGGGACTCCACGTGCGCACTACGAGTGAGCGATCAACCGTCAACACGCCGATCGCGCCGGCCGCGGACTCCTCCGACGCTCCCTCGCGCTCGCTCAATGTCCGTTCGTCCCCGAACTTCGACCGTTTCCGCCGCTCGTCCTGACCCCCGTGGCCTTGACCATGTCGTTGAGGGCCTCTGCGTGGCGCAACAGCTCGCTGGTGCTGGAGCGCGTCTCCTTCACGCCGCGCGCGTTCCCGTCGGTCACTCTCCGGAGTTCTCCGAGCTCCGCACGCATCGTGGCCGCGGCGGACGAGTGCTGGCGGTTCGCATGGGAAATCAGGCGGATCTGCTTGGACGTGCTCGACGCGGCCGCCGACATGTCCTTCATCGCGCGCGACTGTTCCTTGAGCGCCTTGGCGGCCTGTTCGCCTTGTTGCCGCATCGTCTCGCTTGCCCGCGCGATCTCATCCGTCGCCCGGGTCTGTTCGAGGATGGTCCGGCCGACGCTGGCGACCGTCCGCGCCATCCCTGCCGACGCCTTGGCAATTTCGTCGCTCGCCGTCGCCTGCTCTGTGACCGCCCGGGACGTCGCCGTCGCGCCGCGCCGCATGGAGTCGGCCGCCTGCGTGATGTCGCTGACGCTCCTCGACTGCTCGGCGGACGCCTTGCGGACCTGCACGGCGAGCTTCGTCGTCGTCTGCGCGGCTTTCAGAATGTCGCGAGCGGCCCGGCCCTGTTCGGCGACGGCCTTGGTCACCTCCTGCGCAATCTTCCGCATCTCCCCCGTCGCCTGCACGATGCTGGACGCGGCGGCTGACTGCTCGCTCGTCGCGGAGGCGACCTGCCTGGACTGCTCGGTCGTGGCCGCGATGGACGAGACGACCCCCTGGCCGGCGGCGCGCTGTTCGTCGGTGGCCCTGGCGATCTGGGCGACCACCTGCGCCGTCTCGGATACCCCGGCCAGAATCTTCTTCAACGCCGAGGCGCCGCCTTCGGCCGTCGCATTGCTCTCGTCCGCAATCCGCAGGCCGTCCGTGGACGCCGTGACCGCTTCGCGGGCGACCTCCTGCAGCGCTTTGATGATCGACGCGATGTCGGCCGTCGCCCGGGCGGACCGGTCCGCCAGATTCCGGATCTCTTCGGCGACCACAGCGAATCCACGTCCCGCATCGCCGGCGCGAGCCGCCTCGATCGAGGCGTTCAGCGACAGCAGGTTCGTCCGCTCGGCGATCAGATTGATGGTATCGACGATCGTGGTGATATCGGCCGTGCGCTTGCCCATCTCCCGCATCACCGTGGCCGACTGCGCCATGGATTCCCGCATCCGCCCGATCCCCTGAATCGAGCGCTGGAGCGTGGTGGCGCCCTCTTCGGCATCCCGGACCGCGCGGCGGGTCGATTCGTCGGCCTGCCTGGTCATCGTGCCCACCGCCTGAATGGATCGCTCCAGCTCTGTGGCGCTCGTCCCCGCCGTTTCTCCGGCTTCCGCAATCCGACGGCCGTTCTGCGCGACCGCCTGCACCGATCGCGACATCTGCTCGATGGCCGACGAATTCTGTTCGACCGACGTGGCCAGCCGCTCCGTCATCGCGCCCACTTCTTCGATCGAGGCCGCCATCTCGTTGATCGACGACGACGTTTCCTCCGCCGCGGCGGCCAGATCGTCCGCATTCCCCGAGACGCCGCGTACCGATTGCGCCATCTCCTCCATCGCGGCCGCCGTCTCGGTGACCGAGACGGTCAGCGACTCGGTGTCGCGGCTGACGGACTTGATCGACGAGGCCATCTCGGTAATTGCGGCGGTGATCTCTTGGGACGCGGTGGACAGCTCCTCCGCCGAGCCGGCAATCTGGCGCATCGACGCGCTGGTCTGGATGACCGCCGCGCTGGTCTGCGCGATCGATTCCGCCAGGGTCGTCGTGTTGACCGTGACCTGCTCGATGGACGCGGCCATCTCGTTCACCGAGGACATCAGCTGGTCCGACGACGCGCCCACGGAGTCTGCCTGGCCCGCGGTCTCTTTCAACGATTCAGCCATCTCGTTGAGGCTGCTCATCGTCCCGTCCAGCGAGCGGATCTGGGTCTCCGCCCCGTTCGACACATCGTCCGTGATACGCGCGATGGCGATGGCCGACGCGGTGACCTGCTCGGCCTGTGTCGCAACCATGCGCGCGTCCAGCGCGGGGCGGCGCCCGTTGACGGCACCGTGTGCTCGACCGTTCGCCTTCGGGGACCGGCTTGCCATGACTCTCTCCTTGATCGCGCCGCGTCAGGCGGCGGAGGTCGATTCCGTGAAGTTCAGAACCCGCCGCAGATCCAGTACGAGGATGAGACGGTCACCGATATTGGCGATGCCCTCGATGTACCCGCCGCTGACGCCGGCAAGCGCCTGGCTCGGCGGCTGGATCGCATCGGCCGGTATCCCCAGGAACTCGCGCGCAGAGTCCACCACCAGACCCACGAGCCGGCCGTCGGCCTGCACCACGAGCAGACGCGTCTGGAGATCCACGGGGGCCTTCTCGAACCCGAAGCGGGCACGCAGGTTCAGCGCCGGAACGACCTGGCCGCGAGAAAACACCACCCCGTCGACGAAGTGCGCCGCGTTCGGCACGCCCGTGATCTGTTCCACCATTTCGATGTGCGCGACATCCCGCGTCCGCAGCGCGTACGTGGTGCCCGCCAGCGTGAACAGGATGAAGTTCTCGATCATGATGCACTCCGGGTCGGCGGGGAGGCCCCGGCGTGCTCGGCCCCCCCGGAGCGCGCCGCGCGGGCCAGTGAAGGAATATCGAGAATCAGCACAACCTGCCCGTCGCCGAGGTCCGTCGCGCCCGTGATGCCGTCCACCTTGATCAGGGGGTCAGACGTCGTCCGGACGACGATCTCCCGCTGTCCGACGATGCGATCCACGGCAATACCCACAGCCTCCTGGCCCGTGCCGACCACGAAGGCGTGCAGCGATCGGCGAGCCGTCCCGGGAATCCCGAACAGCGCGTGCAGGCGAACGATCGGCAGCGCCCCGCCGCGGTACGGCGCGATCTCATGCTTTTCGATCTGCCGCAGTGCGGCCGGGTCGATCTCGATCACTTCGCGAACGGCTGCCTGCGGCACCGCGAACGTCCGCCCGCCCACGGTCGCAATCATCGCCTCGGTGATCGACAGCGTGAGCGGCAGCTCGATGCTGAAACGCGTGCCGCGCCCCAGCTCCGAATCGAGAAGCATCGTCCCGTTCAGCTGCTGGACCGTCGCCTTCACCACCGCCATGCCGACGCCCCGGCCGCTGCCGCGATCGGTCTCATCGCGGGTGGAGAACCCCGGCGCGCAGATCAAATCGAGAAGCGTGCCCGAGTCCAGCGGCCCCTCGGGCACAGCCAGACCCGCCAGACGCGCGCGACGCGCGACCTCCACGCTGTCGATGCCGCGCCCGTCGTCGACGATGTCGATGATCACCGATTCCCCAACGGCGGCCGCCGAGAGCCTGAGCGTGCCCTCCTCCGGTTTCCCGGCGGCCAGGCGTTCGGCCGGAGGCTCGAACCCGTGGCTGACGGCGTTGCGTACCAGGTGCAGGATGGGATCCATCATGCGCTCGATCAGGAACTTGTCGATCTCCGTCTCCTGCCC
>JANMCN010000267.1:0-18604 GCA_031361295.1 Acidobacteriota bacterium
TTGTCAAATGCACCGATGGAACCGCTGGAGCCATTACCTGCCCGTCAGGCTTGTCCGGTGCGCGGCCGGGTACGGACTGAGTTCGTAGACACGCTTCGTCATCGCCTGCAGGCCCGCCGGCTCCGGCGTGGGGATGATCGAGAGCGCTCCCTGCATCATGTTCCCCGTGTACTGGGCGTCGAGGTGGACGCCTCCGGGTTGCGGACCGCGCAGGTTGCGATCGCTCGTGAGCCCCTTGCCATCGAGGACGAAGATGCGCGCCCCGTCCGCCGAGTAGAGAACCGACGTCGGATACCAGCCGACCGGCAGCCAGCCGGACACACGGCTCGCGCCCGGCGTCCGGATGTCCACCACCGCGACGTTGTTGTTGTCGGCGTTCGCGACCAGCATCGTGGCGCCGTCGGGCGACAGCGCCAGACTGTTGGGCGTCGTCCCGACCGGCGAGTCGGGATAGAGCGCCACCGACACCTGTTCGACCGCGGCACGGGCCGAGACATCGATGACCCACACCGCGTCGGTGCTCGCGCACGCGACGAAGAGGCGCGTGCCGTCCTTGGCGAGGATCATCGAGTTCGGGTGGGCCCCCACCGCGACCTCCCCGAGCGGTTCGAGCGTGTCCGCCGCCAGCATCAACACCTTCGCACCGCCCCAGAGCGAGACGAACAGGGTCTTGCCGTCGCGCGAGAGCAGACACGTGTAGGGCTCGGCGGCGAGCGCCGCTTTGTGAATCTCGCGGCGGGTCGCCAGATCGATCGCGCTCACGGCCTGCCCGAACACGTGCGTCGCGTACAGCCGCGTCCCGTCGGCTGCGATAGCCAGGCCGCCGATGAACCCCGCGTTCGACACCTCCTCACCCCGGCGTCGCTCCGGCGCGCCAAGCGTGATCACGCCTGCGGGCTTCAGCGCCCCGTCGCTCCACGTGAATTCGTGCACGGTGTTCTCGGCCGCGCCGGCGGAGAACAGGCGGCTGCTGCCCGGGTCCCACACGAGCCCGAGCCACGCATGGTCCACCGGGGCCCGGCCGATGACCTGCTCGGTCTTGGTGTCGAACACCGTCAGGGTCGGCTTCGACCAGCCGTTATTGGTGATGACGATGTAGCGGCCATCGGGGGAGAGCGCCATGTTGAGGGGAAGATCGCCAATCTGCAGGTGGCGCCCCGCCGGCGCGATGCGCCAGCCGTTCGACAGCAGGGTGGAGCCCCCGAGGGCGGGTCCAGGCCGCGGCACG
Source organism: Acidobacteriota bacterium (assembly GCA_031361295.1). Classification (GTDB taxonomy): domain Bacteria; phylum Acidobacteriota; class Vicinamibacteria; order Vicinamibacterales; family 2-12-FULL-66-21; genus JALZOC01. The sequence continues at coordinate 1,229 of JANMCN010000267.1, forward strand.
GGTATCGCGCCCCGCTGGGCGTAGGACCCTACGATCGCGATCACACACGCTCCGAACGACAGCAGGAGCATGGCCCCGCGACCAACGTGTCTTCTCTGTGTCTGTGGCATCCGCGCGGATTATATGGCGAGTGAGGGCTCGCGTGATGAGCCGTTCGGGCCGCCGTTCGCGCCTTGGCTGAGTGAAGGAGGGCTTCGCGTGTCTACTGATCGTGAATGGTCCCGTCGAGGATCTGCACCTCGAAGATCTTCGGCCAGAGCTTCCCCGTCACGAACAACCGGTCTTTCGCGGCGTCGTACGCGATCCCGTTCAGGACGTCCACGCCCTCGGCATCGGCCGGGCTGAGCAGGCCGTGCAGGTCGATCCAGCCGACGACGCGTCCGCGGGCCGGATCGATGCGCGCAATACGATCGGTCTGCCAGACGTTCGCGAGCACCTGCCCCTTTACGAACTCCAGTTCGTTCAAGTGATCGACGGACAGCGACCCGTCGCGGACCTCGATGCGTCCGGTCTCGCGCTGGGTCCGGGGGTCCAGGAAACGGAGGAACGCTGAACCGTCGCTCATGATCAGACGGGTGCCGTCGCTCGTGAGTCCCCACCCCTCGCCCGCGTAGGTGAAGGTGCCCACCCGCTCGAGGGACGTGCGGTCGTAGACGAACCCGACGCCCGACCGCCAGGTGAGCTCGAAGATCCGGTCGCGCCAGACGGCAATCCCCTCGCCGAAGTACTCGTCGGCGACCTTCTGGACCTGGAGCACCTCCCCGTTTTCGAGGTTGACCTTCCGGACGCTGGACCTGCCGTTCAGGCCCGTACCCTCGTAGAGCACGCCGTCCACGAAGCTCAACCCCTGCGTGAAGGCGTGCGGATCGTGCGGGTATACGTGCACGACCCGATACCGCGCCACGGGCGCCTGGAGGGCACGCTGCGCAACGATGGCGGGCCCCGTGCCGAGCCACGCGCCCACGGCTACGAGGACCGCGCAGACGAGCGTGCGTGTTCTCACGTCGGTCGTCATCGGGGTCCGTCCATCGGGAAGCGGCTCGTCCGCCTGGAACGCGCGCTCGACGACGCGGCGCGCAAAGGATACGGCCATGCGGCCCTCGCGCGCACCGGGATCATTTGAACAGATCGTCGAACGCCGAACGGGCGCTCGCGACAGGAGCCGAACGGGTCTCGCGCTCGACGGTCGCACGCGGTTCGAACAGCGTGCAGGTGTTGCGAGTATCCTTGGGCGAAACGCGCACGGGGATGGTTTGCTGGCACTCGAAGCTGGCCCCGGTGTCGAAGCTGACGCACTGCGCACACGCATGGAGATCGGCGCCGCAGCGTGCGCATCGTCCCTCGGGGCTCGATGCCAGCGCGATGGTGAGCTCGTGCCCGCAGCCGCGGCAGCGGACGACCTCGCGGAATCCCGGCATGTTGAACGTTTTCGGCGCGCCCGAGGGGGTCTGGCCGCGAGGGGCGTACTCCTTCTTCTCGGCAGGCGTATGCTCCTGCCGGGGGCGCCGGGGCTCGTCCTGATACCCGTGCTGCCGGTATTTCCTGTCTGACATGTGGCTCGATTATAGCGCCGCTCCGGGGGGGGCCGCCCGTGAAGGCACTATCCGTGAACCGACGCGACCGATTGCACGTCTAAGCGCCCCAGGAGAAGAGATCCATGCACACCATGTTCACGCGTACTCGCGTGGCGATCCTGCCGCTGCTGCTCGTGTCGGCGGCGGCGGCCGGATGCGACATCGCGCTGGCCGACTTCAAGCAGAAAGAGACCGCGGAGTGGCGCCGGACGTACGAGCTGCAGCCGGGCGGCCGCCTGGAGATCAGCAACGTGAACGGCAAGATCGACGTCGAGCCGTCCACCGGCAACACTGTTCAGGTCGTGGCGGAAAAGACCGCCCGGGCCGCCACATCCGACGCGGCGAAAGAGGCGCTCACCCGCATCGAGATCGTCGAGACCGTCTCTCCGTCGGCCATCCGGATCGAGACGAAGTCGCAGCACGGCTCTGGCGGCCTGATGAACCACGGCAACCAGCAGGTCCACTACACCGTCAAAGTGCCGGCGGGGGCGGAAGTGAACTTCAGAACCGTCAACGGCGGCATCGAGCTCTCCGGACTGACAGGGCGGATTAGCGCCGAGACGACCAACGGCGGCATCAAGGCTCGCGAGGTGTCGGGCTCCATAGATGCCAACACGACGAACGGAGGCGTGGACGTCGAGCTGGCGCAGCTGTCGGAGTCGGGAGTGAAGCTCGGCTGCACGAACGGCGGCATCGAGCTGCGGCTCCCCGCGAGCTCGAAGGCGACGATTTCGGCCCGCGTCGCGAACGGCGGGATCGACACGAGCGGTCTGCAGATTGAGACGAACGGCGAGACATCCCGCCGCCGCCTCGACGGCCGGATGAACGGCGGCGGCGCCCACATCGACATCGAGGGCACCAACGGCGGGATCCGCATCAGCGGCCGCTGAGAGTCAGCTCGCCCGACGTCGCGTTTCCTTCGCGAGCCGCCGTTCCAGCAGTCCGAGGACGGCGGCTTCTCCGACCGACAGGTCCTCCATCGTGCGTGCCGCCTTCCGCGCACGCTGCGCAACAGTCCTGAGCATCGATCCGTCGAGATAGGCATCGAAGACGGCCGGATGGATGTAGCACTTCCGGCACACGGCCCTGGTGTTCCCGAGACGCTTGGCGACGGACTCCACCGCCTGCACGATATTCCGCTTCGCCTGCGCGTCGGAGTCGAACTGCTCGAAGTCCCGAAGCAGCTGCGCCGCGAGCACGGTGCCCGCCCACGTCCGAAAATCCTTCGAGGTAAAGTCCGTGCCGGTGATCTCCTGCAGGTAGGCATTCACATCGGCGGATCCGATCGACCGCCGCTCGCCGTTCTCATCGTAGTACTGGAACAGATCGTAGCCGGGGATGTCGCGGCACGCCTTGACAATGCGGGCGAGGCGGCGGTCGGTGAGGTCGATGTCGTGCTCGACGCCGCTCTTTCCCCTGAACGCGAACCGCACCCGTCCGCCGTTCACCTCCACATGCCCGTCGCGCATCGTCGTGAGGCCGAAGGACCGGTTCTGCTTCGCGTATTCGTCGTTGCCGACGCGGATGAGCGTCTTCTCGAGCAGCTGCACGACGGCGGCGAGCACCTTTTCCTTCGAGAGGCGCGAACCCGCGAGGTCGTGGGCCGTGCGTCGGCGGATCGTCGCCAGGGCCTGTGCGAAGGCGATCATGCGGTAATACTTCGTGTCGTCCCGGACCTCGCGCCATTTGGGATGGTAGCGGTACTGCTTACGCCCGCGCGCATCGCGGCCGGTCGCCTGCAGGTGCCCGCGGGGATCGGTCGAGATCCAGACCTCTGTCCACGCAGGCGGGATCACAAGGGAGCGAATCCGCTGCAGATCCGCGCTGCTGCGAACCACTTTCTTGTCCGGACCGAGATAACGGAAACCCGAGCCGTGGCGGACACGCTGGAGACCGGGTGCTGTGTCGGCCGTGTAGCGGAGGCCGGCGGCTCTGGCGGAATCCTCCGGGGCGGGACGCGTTGTCTCCCCGGCCATGCCCACGGCTGTGGTAGAATCCGACCGTTCCCCCCGAGGTGCTCGTCTCATGACCTGCCCTGCCTGCCAGTCGACGCGGGTGTTTCCGTCGCGCCTTCGGAATGTCTACGAGCGCGTGCGGCAGCTCTTGACCGAAAAACAGCCATACCGCTGCCACCAGTGCAACTGGCGGAAATGGCGCGACGTCCAGGTGCACCCGGACGCGGCAGACGTCCATCCCGCAGACCTGCGGACCGGACGCGCGACGCCGCCCGTCTCGGCCCAGGAATTCGATCAGCTCGACGCACAACCCACCAACGGTTCGTAAAGCAAGACGCAAGCCGCTACTGCACCACGGCCGTCCATTCGGGGCCGAGGTGGGTCCCCAGCATCAGCCTGAGGACCGCGTCGTAGCTCGCAATCCCGTCCTCGACTCTGTTGGCACGAAGGTACCCATCGTAAACGCCGTTGGCGGCCTCGCGAACCACTGGCGACGACTGCGCGTACCGCGCCGCCATCGCACGCAGGTCTTCCCGAGGACCCGGAGCCAGAGCGGTGACGCCAGCTCGATCCGCGGGCGGCAGCGGGCGCATGGCGTACTCGTACGCCGACACCCACCCGCTGTACCGCGCGAGGGCATCACCGCCCAGGCATGTCACCCACGCCACGAAATTGGCCTCGGATTCGTCGGCGTACCCGGCCAGGTGCGCCCATTCGTGCGCGACGACGAATGGGCGCTCGACCTCGAGCAGATCATGATTCACGATGATCTCGAGGAAGAAGGGATCGGTCATTCCGTCAATCGCAGCGCGACGGAAATAGAACGAGAGGAGCGATCGCTTCGGAACTCCAGGCACCGCGCTGCGGGTTGCCCCAAGGAGCCGCTGCACCCGCGCGAACGATGCTTCGAGCGCCCGGGCATCCCATCGCAGGCCGCGGGCGTCCGAAAAACCCGCGTTCATCGCGGCCGCGGCCTGGCTCGCCAGCGTGACCGCGGCGGCGCGCGTCACCCGGGCGCGGTCGTAATCCAGTTTCCGATCGAGCGGCAGCCGGCGGTAGTTCAATCCCCACATCAGGAGAAAGACCAGATAGAGGACCGCCAGGCAGGGGATGAGAAACAAGGTGGCCCGGACCAGTGCGCGGCGGAAGCCCAGTGCGCCGGTTCGTCGAACGAGGACGAACGCGCCGCCGACGATGCCGATGCCGACCGCCACGTCGAGCAGGGAAACCGGAATGCGGTTGGTGAGCGTGGTGACGACGGCCTGGAGGCGAGGATAGAAGCCGTTCGAGTACCACCGTTCGACCTGCGCGGGATCGAGTGGCACCAGGGCCGCCGCCAGCGCAGCCGCGACGAGGCCCGCGCGGAGCATCACGGCGACGCGCCGCGATCCGGCTCGGTGCCGGTGATCAGACGCACGGCGCGCTGGTAGCTGAAGTAGGCCCACGCCCATTGGACGAGGACGACGATGCGGTTCCGGAACCCGATCAGATTCAGGATGTGCACGAACAGCCAGGCCATCCACGCGACCCAGCCGCGCAGCCGGAGCCAGCCGAAGTCGGCCACCGCAGACGCACGACCCACCGTCGCCATGTTCCCGAGATCCCTGTACCTGAATGGCGCGTACGGCTGGCCGACGATGCCGCGCTCGATGTTCCTGGCGGCATGCTTGCCCATCTGTATGGCGACCTGGGCCACTCCGGGCAGCGGCTTGCCCTCCGGCCCTGCGCGCGACGCCAGGTCGCCGACCACGAACACCTCGGGATGGCCGGCGACGGTCAGGTCCTGCCCGACGAGAACCCGTCCGGCACGATCGATGGCCACGCCCAGCGTGGCGCCGAGTGGCGACGCCGCAACACCGGCCGCCCACAACACGGTCGCGGCCGTGATGAACTCCTCCGCCGTTTCGACTCCGTTTTCGGCGACCCGCGTGACCACCGAGCCCGTACGGACTTCGACCCCGAGCTGCTCGAGGTGCTCCCGTGCGGCATCGCGCAGGGGTTCCGGGAACGTCGTCAGCACCGCGGGCCCCCCTTCCATCAGCAGGACACGCGCGGACCCGGGATCGAAGTGCCGGAAGTTGCGGGCGAGCGACTGGCGCGAGATTTCCGCGAGCGCGCCGGCGAGCTCGACGCCCGTGGGGCCCCCGCCAATCACGACGAACGTCAGGAGCGCCCGCCGCCTGTCGGGATCGGCCTCACGTTCTGCATGCTCGAAGGCCAGCAGGACCCGACGGCGGATCTCCAGGGCGTCCTCGAGCGTTTTCAACCCGGGCGCGAGCGCCCGCCATTCGTCGTGCCCAAAGTACGCATGCGTCGCCCCGGTGGCGAGAATCAGGTAGTCGTAGCCCATCTCGCCATCTGTCAGGATGACGGTGCGTCTGGACGCGTCAACCCGGCGAAGTTCTGCGAGCAGCACCTCGACGTTCGCCTGGCGCCGGAGAATCCATCGGATCGGAGACGCAATATCCCCGGGAGACAGCGCGGCCGTGGCCACCTGGTAGAGTAATGGCTGAAAGACATGGTGATTCTTGCGGTCGAGCAGCGTAATCCGCACGCGCACGTCGCGAAGCGCCCGGGCGGCATACAGCCCGCCGAAACCGCCACCGGCAATGATCACGTGCGGAATCACTCAGCGATTCTAGCGCGGCACGCCCCTCCCCGCGGAACAGGCTTTGCAAGCACACCGGTATGACCATGACACAGCGTGTCGCACGTTGGGGCGGCGCCCGCATCTCCCGGCGCCTGGCTCGCTCGCTGCCCTGGGTCGGCGGCGCCATTGCTCTCGCCACCGTCGCGTCGACGATTCGGCGCAAGGGGGTGATCAGCGGCACGCTCGATACCGGCTTGAACGCCATCCCGCTCGTTGGGGCCGCGAAGAACGTCATCGAGCTCGCGCGCGGGCGGGACTTCTTCCCTGATCGCTACGGCGTGAAGCCACGATACGTCCCGGCGGCGGGCCCGGTGATGAGCCGCCGCTGAAGCCGCTTTCGCTGCACCACTCGACATGCGCTATCAGAGGAATCCAGGCGGTGACCGCCGTGCGATAATCGGCCATGCCTCGCACTGCTTCCGGCGGCGACTCCGATGTGACGTGGGGACACTCGACCGTCCGCACAGCATGTCCACTGGACTGTCCTGATTCGTGCACCCTCGACGTCACGGTCGAGAACGGGCGAGTCGTCAAGATCGACGGCGGCCACGCGAACCCCTCGACGCGGGGATTCATCTGTGGAAAAGTCCGGCGCTTCACCGATCGCCTCTACGGGGAAGATCGCCTGCTGTATCCGGCGATTCGGAAGGGACCCAAGGGGCAGGGTGTCTTTGCTCGGGTGACCTGGGACGAAGCGCTCGATTACATCGCACGGCGCATGCTGGAGATCCGCGACACCACCGGCGCCGAAGCGATCCTGCCGTTCTGCTACGGCGGATCGAACGGGCTCCTGACGCAGGACACGAACGACGCCGCCCTGTTTCGGGGCTTCGGCACGTCTCGCCTCGCGCGCACGGTCTGCGCCGCGCCGACCGGTGCGGCCAGCCTTGGTCTCTACGGCAAGATGCCAGGGGTCACCTACGTGGACTACGTCCACGCGCAGCTGATCGTGCTGTGGGGGGTCAATCCTTCCGCCTCCGGCATCCACCTGGTGCCGTACCTGAAGGAGGCACAGAAAGCCGGAGCGCGCCTGGTCGTGGTGGATCCGCGGGCCACGGCGCTCGCGCGGCAGGCCGACCTGCACATTGCGCCGAAGCCCGGAACCGACCTCCCCCTCGCGCTGGCGCTCCACCGGTTCCTGTTCGAAGGCGGGTTCGCCGATCGGGCGTTCCTCGAGGAGCACACCCGCGGCGCCGAGGAGCTTCGAAGCCGGGCGCGCGAATGGACGATCGACAGGGCGGCGAAAGTCGCCGGGATCGACCCTGCGGCGCTCACACGGTTCGCGGAAATGTACCGGGACGCAAGCCCGGCGCTGGTCCGCTGCGGCTGGGGCATCGAGCGCAACCGGAACGGCGGAAGCGCCGCGGCGGCCATTCTCGCGTTGCCGGCCGTGGCGGGAAAATTCGGGGTGCGCGGAGGAGGCTTTTCGATGAGCAACTCTGCGGCCTTCGGGATCAAGGCCGCGGCCTGGATGAACGACACACCGGAGCCCTCCACCCGGCTGGTCAACATGAACCACCTGGGGCGCGCGCTGCTGGAATTCGACGATCCCCCGGTGCAGATGCTGTTCGTCTACAACTGCAATCCTCTCGCGACCATGCCGGATCAAAACCGGGTGCTCGAAGGATTGAAACGCGAGGACCTCTTCACCGTCGTCTACGAGCAGGTCTTCACAGACACCAGCCGGTACGCGGACGTCCTGCTGCCGGCAACCACGTTCCTCGAGAACTACGACATCGCCAAGGGCTACGGCCCGATCAGCCTTCAACTGGTGCGTCCGGTGATCGAGCCGTGCGGCGAGGCGCGCGCCAATGCGGAGGTCTTCTCGGACCTCGCGAGCCGCGTCGGCATCGCCGAGGCCGAGGGCGAGATCGACACGCTGATGCGCGTCACCAGCCGGCTGCCTCCGCGGGTCGCGTCGGAGCTCATGGAGACCGGCGCCGCCACGCCGCCGTTCAACGGCGCGCCGGTGGCCTTCGTGGACGTGTTTCCGCTGACGGCCGACCGCAAGGTGGACCTCTTCCCGGCGGCGCTGCATGCGGAAGCCCCGGCGGGCCTGTACGGGTACCAGCCGGACCCCGCGACGGAGAGCTTCCCGCTCGCGCTCATTTCGCCCGCGAGCGAGAAGACGGTGTCATCCACGCTCGGGGAGCTGCGCAAGCGCGCCGCGGTGCTGCAGATGAATCCCGCCGACGCCGTGGCCCGCGGCCTCTCCACGGACGACCCCGTGCGCGTGTTCAACGATCGCGGAGAAGTCCAGTGCGCTGTGGCGCTCAACGCCGACATCCGTCCCGGTACCGTGTCGCTCGCGAAGGGGCTCTGGCGAAAGAGCACGTACAACGGATCCACATCCAACGCCCTCGTGCCCGACACGCTGACGGATCTCGGCGCGGGCGCCTGCTTCAACGACGCGCGCGTCCAGGTGGCCTCGCTCGGCAGGCATTGAACGCCGGGTTCTGGGTTCGGTTCCCGTTCGGAACCGCTGGACCGCACCCGGAACCCCGAACCCGCACTAATAGCTAAAGAAGAAAATCAGATCAATCCCCGCGCGCTCGACGCGGCGCTGGTTGATGCGGTTCCCGGCGCCGCTGGTTTCCGGGGACGCGCTGGCCTGCGCACGCAGGAAGCGCGCGAGCTGGTACTCGATTTCGAATTCCGTCGTGCTGCGCGCGCCGAATTGCTGCCGCAGGCGGAAGAACGCCCGCTGCCCGAGCTGCTGCCCGAGCGTCACCCCCGCCCCCAGGTCTCCGGAGTCCGTCGTGGTCGTGATTTCGAAGAGGTCGAGATCGAGCGCCTTCCCAATCGATTCCCCGAGCGGCGCCGCGATGAACCCGGTGGCGATGCCGCCGGCGGTCGCGGCCAGCGACGACCGTTCGCCGCTGCCGAGCTCGTTCACCGGGCGATTGAAGACGATGAGCGCCAGGATGTCGCTCTCCTCGAGCGGCGGATCGCTCGTCAGCGCGAGACTGGGCGCCTGCGCGGTGCCGGTGATATGCACGCGCGCCTCGACCCCCGTGTTCGGAATCTTCCGGGTGGCCGTCACATCGAGCAGCGGATTGATGGTCGGCGTCCCGATGAAGCGGAGCGTGCCTCCGCGCACCAGATCGAACCGCCGCCCCTGGAACTCGTACGTCCCCCGCACGGTGTCGACCGTGCCCACCGGCGCGACCTGGCCGCCCGCATCCTTCAGGAGACGCAAGTCGCCGCCGACGGTGATGTTCAGGTTGCCGAGCGCCGTGCCGGTCGGCCCGCCGGGTCTGATGTCCTTGCCACGCAGCACCAGGTTGTCGGGGATCACCACGTGGACGTCGAGGGCGACGGGGTCGAATGCGCTCGGCTGCGCCGGAGGCGCGTCTGCGGACCCTGGGGCGGCAGCCTCCGCGCTCGCCGCGGCCGCCGCGCCGGATTCCTGCGCGATCGAGAGCGCCGTCTTCGTCGCCTCCTCCGCGCTCCCGCTGCCTTCGACCTTTCGTTCGGCCGACTGGACGTCCGGCATCGCTTCGATCGCATACGGGTTGTAGAACAGCTGCAGCACCCGGTCGACCTCGATGCGCGCCGCGTCGAGCTTCACATCGCCGACGACGCGCGGCTTCCGGATCTCGCCCGTGATCTTCAATGCCGCCTGCACCTGGATATCCCCGAGCTCGTTGTCGAGCAGCTCGAAGTTGTCGGAGTCGATGCTGACGTTCACGCCGCCGACCTGTCCCTCGTGTACCGCCAGCTCTCCCGCAATCGTCAGCTTTTCGCCATGGTGATCGAGCAGCTGGAACTGCTGGATCTGCAGCCGATCGGGCTCGAGGTTGATCCGCGTCGTCATGCCCGAGAACGTGCCCCCGGCCGCAGGAACGCCAAAGCCGCCATTCTTGATGTCGACGTATCCCTTCAGGTGCGGATCCTCTCCGGAGCCGCCCACGTGCACGTCGGCTTCGAGCGTGCCGGTCACGTTGGTGAGCTGCGTGGTGAAGCCTTGCACGACCGCGAGACTCAGGGCGTTCGACGTGATCTGGAGATCGATCGCATCCCCGGGCCCCGGCTCGACGTGCCCGGCAGCCCTGGTTGCCTCGAACAGCGTGGTTGGGACGCTGCCTTTCGCCGTGATGGTTTCCGTGGGCGACTGCTGCAGGGCGGCGTCGAGGCCGATCCGCTTCCCTGAGTAGTCGACCTTCACCCGCAGCGCATCGTAGCGGTAGGTCTGGAAACCGCCGTGGTCGATCGAGACCGTGCCGTCGAGCACGGGGGCGGAGGTCGAGCCCGAGACTCGTGCATCAGCGCTCAGCCGCCCCGAGAACCCGCGGTCCTGCAGCGCGAGGGTCTGCAGCTGCCGCAGATCGACGTTGCGTGCGTGCACCTCGATGGCATCCGTCGACGGCGTGTCGCCAATCGCGATGCCCCCGGTGAGATCGAGCGACTGATCGCCGCTGACGAGGCGCACATCCTGCAGCTGCACGCGGCTCCCGCTGTAGTTCACCGTCGCCTGGCTGCCCGGAGCCGTGCGCCACTCCACGCCCTGCGTCCGAACGGCGAGGTCGGGAAGGTGCACTTCCTGGTGATCCGGGTGCAGCAGCAACTGTCCCTTCGCATCGAGCTCGCGTGTTTTCTCCTTGATGTGGGTCGTGAAATCGACCCGGTGCTGGTCGTAGGTGGTCGTCGCCGTGACGGCATTGATCTCGATGCCGGCAACCTTCACGAACGTGGCGTCGCTGGTCGCCTCCACGTGGACTTTCGCGAAATCCAGCTCCGGCACCGACGCGGTGTAGCGACTGTTCAGGTCGAGCGCATTGTTGTCGGCGTACGCGAGATCGCTGCCGTTCAGCGTTCCCTGCGCCTGGAGCGAGGCGGCGTTGCCGGTGACCGTGCCGTCGAGAACCGCTGTCCCGCCGACCCCGGCCTGGCCGGCGAGCCGTGCCAGTTCGGCGAGGTTGACCGCGTCGACGTGATACTTCAGATTCGACCCCGTGGTCCGGTCGAGGGAGAGACGGCCCGACGCGCTCACCTTGACATCCGGTCCGGTCACCGTGACGGCTCTGATGTCCCCGACCTGCGCCGCGTACCGGCCCTCGACGTCGGCCTTGTCGATACGCAGTCCTCCAATTGTGGACTGCGTCAGCCCCAGGGTGCCGTCCGCGGTGACCGCGTCGACGGTGATGGGCGCGTTGACGTCGCGGATCGTAAAGTTCGCGCGGACGGTCCCGGTCACCTTCCCATCCAGAGCCTTGCGCGCCGCGAGCTGACCGGGGTTGAACCCTTCAAAGCTGCCGTCCGCGCGACCGGCGAGCGCACCCCGATCGAGATGAGCCTCGAACTTCAGATCCGGCAGCCGCCCGCCCATCACGACGGAGTCGGTGAATGTGCCCGAGGCATCGAGCGTCATGTCGGCGTTGGCGGGACGCGCGTCCGCCGCAGGTACGGCGCCGCGTCGCGCCGGCGACGTGCGCGGTACGCCGCCAGCCACGTCGAAAATTCCGTTGATCCGGCTGTCGTACGCCGGCTTCGCCAGGGCGTCGATCTTCAAGGGCCCGGCCAGGCGGTCCATGTCGAGCTCGGCCACGTTGCCGCGGGCGGTGTAGGACACGGCGCCAGGGCTGAGTTCGAATGTCGCGGTCGTGCCAGCGGCGATTCGCGCGCCCTCCACGGTCGAGGTGTTCAGCGTCGCCGAACCGCTCACGGACTCCCCCGTGCCCCTGACGTGGTAGTCCGCGACGGCGAGATCACTCGAGAGTTGAGGGGCGCCCGTCGAGACCGGAAGCTTCCGCAGGTCTACGTGCTCAGCGCGACCCGCGAGATCGAACACCAGCGGCCGCCCGGCGGCCGGAGTGATGATGAAGCCCCGGACGGTGGCGGTTCCCCCGTAGGCCGCCGCGCGGCCATCGAGCGTAATCCTCGAACCCGCGAGGGTCCCAGACACCCGGACGTGTCTCGCGTCGTAGCCCGCCGCCGCGACGCGAGGCCCGTCGAAGGCGTACGTCCCCCGGATGCGATCGGCGACCCGCGCAGACGCCGGTTCGGCATTCATCGTCACATCGAGGGTCGCGTGTCCCGTGAGGTCGGTTTTCTGGCTGGGATCCTTCAACAGCGGGGCGAGGTTCAACCGCTCGATGTCCATCGCACCGCGCAGGGCCAGCGTCGGCGCCTCCACATCGGCCGTCACCTGGCCGCGGAGGTTGCCCGCCTCGGATTTCACGTCGGCGTCGAGCGCCAGTCGATCCGCCGGGCCGTCCGCCTTCAGGTCGATCGCCGGGTGCAGATTGTACCCGGCCGCCGCCCGCACGATGCCGGCGATCTCGGGCAGCGACAGATGCCCGGTGGCCGTGATCCTGACCACCGGTTTCGTGAGATACCGGTCGACGGCGCCGTCGATCGACAGGGTCGTCTCCGCGCTCTGCCATGCCACCCGCTGGAGATACAGATTGTGGTCGCGTGTCGCGATCCGGCCCGTGAGGTTCCGCACGGCGAGCTCGGGCGACGAGGCGCGAAAGCTCACGTGATCGAGCGTCACGGTGTAGGCGTCAGGCGCGAACTCGACCGCGGCGTTGACGTCCAGATCGACCACCCGCTTCGGCAGGGTGACGCCGGCAGCCGCCGCGTGATCCGCGATGGTCAGCGTGCCGCCGGAGATCCGCAGCGCGGGCAACGACACCGCGCGCCCGGGCGCATTAGGGTCGGCCTGCGGCTGCGGTTTGATGAGCGATGCCAGGTTCCAGCGTCCCTCCGCATCGCGCACGAGCCTGACCGCCGGCTGATCGAGCGTGATCCGATCGACGATGATCCCCCTGGTGATGAGGGTGAAGACGCTGTAATCGAGCTCCACCGACTTCATCGCGACCACGCGTTCGCCCGAGACGTCCACGGCGACGTCCGCCAGGTCCACGCCGAACAGCAGATTCCCTCCGATCGCGCCGATCGTGAGCTCGCCGTTCACGTACTGCTTCGACTCACGGACCACATAGCGCCGCAGCCAGTCCCTGAACCAGGGAGTCTGCGACACGATGAGCGCGAGCGCCACCACGCCGACCATGAGCGTGCCGGCGAGGGCGACGACCTGCAGCAACCGGCGGATCGCGCGCATCGCGCCGGGGCCCCGTGGCCGGTCGCGGCTCGGCGGCGGGTCGGGCGTGCCGGGAGTGTCGGGTGTGCCGTGCATCGTGCCTGGTCTTTGTCTCTCTGGCGCCGCTGCGGGCGCGCCTCGTGGAGTTGAACGTGAACTCGCGGGATCCGTGCCGCCGAAGGACGTCAGAATGCCTGCCCGATGCTGAAGTGAAAACGGAAGCGGCGCGGTTCCGGCTTGCCGTTCACCAGCAGCCCGGGAATCGGATTCAACTGGTAGCCGATGTCCGCGCGGATCGGGCCGATCGGCGTCTGGTAGCGCAGCCCTGGACCCACGTCGTACCGCAAATCGTTCGCCTTGAAGTTCCACGGGTTCGTCCAGACGTTGCCGCCGTCCAGGAACAGCACCGCGCCGAGGTTGCCCCACACAGGCGCACGAAGCTCGGTCGAGAAATTGATGAAGGACGCGCCGCCAAGCGGCAGGCCGCTTCCGCTGAGCGGTGACACTTCATACCGCCCCCACCCGCGCAGGTTCGTCGCGCCCCCCAGGAAGTACCGCTTGAAGAACGGGACGCCTGCCTCCTGATCCCCAAAAGCGTCGATTGATCCAATCCGCGCCTGCACCGCTCCCACGACCTTCCCGACGGAACGGAAGTACCGCCCCTCGCTCGTGAACTCGTAGTAGTCGTAGGTCCCGGCGAGCCACTTTCCCGCCTGCTCCAGGTGTGCCGACGCGACGTAGCCGCGTTTCGCGTCGAGGAGGTTGTTCGTCGTATTCCGGCCTCCGTCGAGCGCAATCGCCGAGCGTGTCCCTCTTCCGGTGCCGGTCCTCGGATCGAGCCCGAGCGCGATCAGGAAAGGCCTGAACGACAGGTCCGCAAGCGCCGCCTTCGAAATGGAATACCGCTCGAGCTCGTTGACATACATGAACGAAAGGCTCGTCGACGGTCGCGAGCCGAGCACCGGCCCGCCGCCACGGCGAAACTGCCGCGTGACGGTCGCGCGCCCGCCATTGGTATCCAGCGTGAACGTCGGCTCCGCGGCATGCCACGACTGGCCCGTCAGGTTCAGGTCGTATCGTGGCCCAAAAAAATACGGCTCCTTGAAGCTCAGGCGGACGCCACGATCGAGAGCCGAGTACCGCGCCAGCACACCGGCCGTGCGGGCGCCTCCGAGGAAGTTCACGTCCCGCCAGTCAACCTGGACCCGGCCCTTCTCCTCGGTGCCGTACCCCACACCGAAATTGACCCGCTGGTGCTTCCCCTCAGTCACCGTCACCCGCGTCGGGATCTCGGGAGGCCTGTCTTCGCTCCGCACCGGCTCCACGTTCGCGAACTCGAAGAGCTCGGGTCCGTAGAGCTTGCGCTGACTCTCCTGCAGCGCGCTCTGACGATACGGACGCCCGGGGCGGTATGTCAGCTGCCGCCGGATGACGGCGTCGCTGACGCTCGTGTTCCCCACGATGTCAATCGGCCCGAATGTTGACTCCGGGCCCGGATCGGCCGTGAGCGACACCACGCGGCTGTGTGCCGACGTGCCGGCCGTGTCGAGCATACGGACCGATGCGTAGGGGAATCCGTGATCTCTCAGCTCGTCCAGCGCCGACTCGCGGCTCGCCTGCATCAGCGCCCGGTCCAGCGGCTGCCCCGTGCGCAGCGGCAGTTTCGTCTCCAGCGTGGTCCTGTGCGTCGCCGGCAGCGCCTCGAACCCCTGGAACACGACGCGCTCGACCCGGACCGGCTCACCCTCGGCGATATGGATCGCAAGCTTCACGGAGGTCTGGTCCGTGCTGAGCTGCACGTCGGTCGATGTGATCCGCGCGTCGGGGTAGCCGCGGTCCTTGTAGAACGCGACGATGCGCTTGAGGTCCGCCTCGAACTGATCGCGGCTGAAGTAGTGTCTCGTCCCCCAGGGAATGCGGGAACTGGCGCTGGTGGCCAGGACGGACTTCAACTGCGCGGGGGTGACCGCCTTCGCGCCGCTGAACGTGAAGCTCGACACCTTGACGCCGCTTTCTTCTTTGCAGGCGCCAGCCGCCACAAGCAGGAAGCAAAAGAGCGTCGCGCGCGCAAAAGTACGGCGGACAGACATAAGCCGCCAACCAGTACTCACAAGATGTGCCAGCGTCGGTGGCGGCAAACAGCGCGGCGAAAGACGGAGGAGGGCGGTCGATGCAGGGGCCGAGAAGACGAAATGCCAGTGAACCGGTGATCGCAGGGAGCGGTACGCTCCCTGCGATCCAAAGACGGGCTTACGACTCCCGGGTGATTTCCGGCTTGCCGGCCGACACGGACAACATGATCCCGAGCCCCGCCGCGATGACGAGGCCGATCGCGATCCACATCGGCGCGACGTGACGCAGCGCGCCGCCGTACCACAGTGCGCCCAGCGCGCCCAGCACCAGGATGAAATAGCCGACGAGATACGCATTGATGAATCGCATGGGTCCTCCGGGGAAAACGTCCAACGTCCGATGTGCGACGTGCGACGTGCCAGCTCGAGGCGTGGCACGCCGCACGTGGCCCGTTAGCGGGTGAGCCGGACGACGAGCGCGGCGCGGCGGTTCAGGCGCCGGGTCTCTTCGCGGGCGTTGTCGTGCTTCGGCCGTTCTTCGCCGTAGCTCACCGTCCGCAGCCGATCCGCCCCGATGCCCCGGCTCGCCAGGTAGTCCCGCACCGCCGTCGCGCGCCGTTCGCCCAGCGCCAGGTTGTACTCCGCCGTGCCGATGTTGCACGTGTGCCCTTCGATCTCCAGCCGCAGGTCCGGATTCTGCTGCAGGGTCGCAATCGCCTCGTCGAGCGCCCGCGTCGCTTCCGGCCGCAGCGAATACCGGTCGAAGTCGAAGTGCACGTCCTCGAACGTGAACTCCCGCACCGCCGGCCGCGTCACCTGCACGTTCACCGTCGCCGCCGCCGTCTTCCCGTCGCTCGGGCACGTCACCGTCACCGTCACCGGGACTGTCCCCTCCTGCATCGGCGCCGTCCACGGCGTCTGCCGCGCCGTCCCGCTCGTGAACGTCCCCGTCGGCGCGCTCCACGCATACGTGACCGCGCACCCGATCGAGTCCAACGCCGTCGCCGTCACCGTCGACACCTTCCCGACGTCCACCGTGCACGGGTCGCACTGCGCCGTCACCGCCAGCGTGTGCTGCGGCGCGGGCGCGGGCGGCGGCGGCGGCGGGGGCGGCGGCGGCGCCACGTAGACCCGGACCCCGGGGTGATACCCCAGCCGCACCTGGAAGCCGTCCGAGTCCCCCGTCCGGTTGTCGACTCCGGAGAGGAAGTGGTTGCGCGCATCCATGTGCAGGTTCCACCCGATCCCCGCGCCCGCAAAGAGCCCCTGCGTCCCCTGCCACGTCAGCCCGAACGACGCCATCACCGGCGAGGTCAGGGTCGACACCAGCGGCGAGATGCTGCCGTCCTGGCCGATGAGCGGCGACGTCAGCGTCACCCGGTCCGTCGCGTAGCGTTCCCCGTGCAGTTCGGCCGTCAGCCGCAGCCGCGCCCGCGACGGCAGCCCCGCGCCCACGCCCCACCGCAGCCCGTTGCTCAGATTCACCCCGGACGGGTCCCCCCGCACGATGACCCCCGCATACCCGGCCAGTTCCACCCGCCGCGGGATCTCCTTGCTCAGGATCGCGTCCACGCTGACATCCGGCTTGCCCGTCCCGACCCCCGCGTCGGTGTGTTTCGCCGTCGGCAGCTTCACCAGCCCGCGCACCGCGAGCGCCACCGGCCCCTGCTGCCCTTCCGACAACAGGTTCACCTTCGCCCCCAGCGTCAGGTCCCCCAGCTGGTTGTCCGACCACCCCTGCCGCACGAACGGATACTCGTTGACGACTCCGCCCGCCCGCGCCTGCCCCGGCACGAACACCCCCCGCACGTCGCGGTCAATCCGCCGCACCACCGTGAACGCCCCGAACACCTCGGCCCGGTTCCCGATGCCGATCCCGCCCGTCACCGGCCAGTTCGACACGTCCGTGAAGCCCTGGTCGCGGTCGAAGTTCACGCGGTACGCGCTCAGCGACCACCGCTTCGCCGGCAGCACTTCCCCCGTCGGCACGAACCACAGGCCCGTGTCCCCCTCGAACGTCGTCGTCGCCGGGCGCGTCGCCCCGTCGCTCGCCACCCGAGCCGGCGCCTGCTGCGCCGCG
>JANMCN010000286.1:0-6523 GCA_031361295.1 Acidobacteriota bacterium
GACATTCCTCAGCGCTCGCGGAGGTGGGTCGAAAGCGGATCTGATTGGTGCGCTCGCCATTGTTGCCGCATGTGGCTGCTGGGGGCTGGACAACAACCTGACCCGCCGACTCTCCATTCGCGACCCTGTCCAGATCGTCCAGGTGAAGGCGCTCTCCGCCGGTGCGTTCAATGTGGCGCTCGGGCTGTGTTTACGCGAGCATTGGCCCGCGTCGACTGCCCTGCTGCCCGCCCTGCTCCTCGGCTTTGTCAGCTACGGCATCAGCATCGTCTTAGACGTGTATGCGCTCCGTCTGGTCGGCGCGGCGAAAGAGGCCGCGTATTTCGCGACCGCACCCTTTGCGGGAGCGGTGCTGGCCCTTCTGGTGCTTCATGAATCATTGCGCGGACTAGAGGTCGTGGCTGGTGCCGTAATGGCCGTTGGAGTCGCATTGATGGCGCGTAGCGCGGAATCGTGATCACAACTCCTTCGACCAGTGTCGTGTCGCGCGCAGATCGAATGAATTCTCCTGAGGGATCGTAACGAGCGTTGCATGTGGCAACAGGATTTGTTACAGTCCGACTGCCTCTAGTTGTTCTGGTGAATGGCCAGGGTGCTCGCAGCATGCCACGGCAACGCCGAACACCGGCTCCGCACACCACATCCACGAGCGGGGCCGTGACACCAGAGCGGAAACGGTGGCTGCTGTTCGTTCATCAGGTGCCGTCGCAGCCATCGAACCTGCGCGTGCGCACGTGGCGCCGGTTGCAGAAATTGGGTGCCATCGCCGTTAAGCAGGCCGTGTATGTCTTGCCGGACTCGGCGGACGCGCGCGAGGATTTTCAGTGGCTCAAGACCGAGATCGAGTCAGCCGGTGGTCAGGCGAGTGTGTTTGCCGCGGACAGCGTCGACTCGTGGTCCGACGACGGGCTGATTCGCGAGTTCCGAGTGTCTCGCCAACACGCCTATGGCGAGCTGGCGACCCAAGTTGAACAGGCGTTGCGACAGACTCGATCCCGGCGGAAAGCGTCGATTGGTCGCACCGCCCCCCCGCGCGCCCTGGGCGGATTCCGCGAGCGTCTGACGGCAATCGATCGGATCGATTTCTTTGGCAGTGCCGGGCGGGATCGTGTGGTCGACCTAATCGAGCAGTTGACGATCCGGCAGGCTCAGGGCCAACTCCTACCGAGTGACGTCGAGGCCATTGACAACCCCGGCAAACGGCCTCGCCGCGCCCTTTGGGTCACACGGCCCAGGCCAGGCGTGGATCGGATGGCGTCTGCGTGGCTCATACGGCGGTTCATCGATCCCGAGGCGCGGTTCGCCTTCGTTCAGGAGGCGGCCGCCGCTCCGGCTCGTGCAATTCCGTTCGACATGTTCGGCGTGCAGTTCGGCCATCAGGGCGAGCACTGCACCTTCGAGACCCTGTCCCGGCATTTCGGCCTCCGAAACGCGTCGGTGGCCAGAATGGCCGCAATCGTCCACGACCTGGACCTGAAAGACGACCGATTCAAAGCGAGCGAGGCTGCCACGATCGGTCTGCTGATCGACGGGTTACAGCTTGGAACAGGCGACGACGACGAACTGCTCGCACGAGGCATGACGCTGTTCGAGGCGCTCCATCGGTCGCTCGAGCACGCCCTTCGCTCGAACGAGACAGCGCGAGGCAGGGGCCGCACGACGGTGAAGAAAGGCTGACGGCGCCGGGTGGCACGCCGGCGGCAATTCGGTTCAATCAAGGATGCTCCCCATTCGCACCTGCCGCTTCCCGATAAGCCGGAAGGGCAGCGGGGAGGAGCCGACACACTCTGGAGGTCATGATGCGCACTCGTGGTTCATACGTAGTCGGGTTGACTTTGGCTGTTTCACTGTTCGCCGCCCGCGGCGCCGACGCTCAGACCACTCCGGCCGAATATCAGAGCGTGCTGACGTCGCTCGGAAGAAGCGGCGATTTCAAGGACGGCGTGCTGAAGGTCAACATTCCGCGCAGCGATCTGAAAGTCACGATCGCGCAGCGGCCCGCGCCGACGCCCTTCGGCTTTGGCGGGTGGGTGGCCTTCACGAGGGGCGCCGGCGGAATGGACGTCATGATGGGCGATCTCGTGCTGACCGAAGACGAGGTGAGCCCGGTCATGTCGAAGCTGCTTGACAACGGCCTCGAGGTGACGGCCCTGCATAATCACTTCTTCGGTGAGCAGCCGCGCATCTTCTTCATGCACGTGCACGGCATGGGGACCGCGGCGGACATCGCCACACGGCTGAAGCCCGCACTGGCCCTGATCCCGACGCCTGCGCCGGCGCCGGCCGCGGCGCCTCCAGCCGCAGCCGCACCGACCGGGCTCGACGTGGCGGCGCTCGCGAGAATCGTCGGGCAGGACGGGGAACAGAGCGGCCCGGTCTACAAAATCACTATGGGGCGTCCCGACATCGACCTGCGCGAGCATGGCGCGAAGATCAATGCGCGGATGGGATTGAACACGTGGGCGGCGTTCAACGGTACGAGCGCCGATGCGATGGTCGCCGGTGACGTAGCGATGCTCGCCTCCGAGGTGACACCGGTGCTGAAGGCCCTCCGGTCGAACGGCATCAACGTCGTGGCGATTCACCACCATATGACAGGCACCGACCCGACGATCTTCTTCCTCCACTACTACGGGACCGGACCGGCCGAGAAACTGGCCGACGGTGTCCGCGCAGCAGTGGCCCAGCTTGGCAAGCCTTCTGGCGCGGGCCGTTGAACCCGTGTCTCGAGAGATGTCTCGCCCGGTTGACTAGCCGGAGACAACGCTGATGGGTGCGTCTTCCCGGATATCAAGGCGATGGCGACGTGCGTGGCTGATTGGGATCGTCGTCATGGTTCCGGGACTGGCCGGTGCCCAGACGACGGCACCCGCGATGCTCACGCTGCCGGACGCGGTCCGGCTCGCGCTCGAGAACTACCCGGCAATCCGAGAGAGCCGCGCTCGGGCGCAGGCTGCCGAACAGCAGATCGACGTCGCGAGGACCGCGTATCTGCCGCGGCTGGACACGGTGTGGCAGGTCAATCGCGCGACACACAACAACGTGTTTGGCCTGTTGCTGCCCCAGGCCGTCGTGCCGTCGATCTCGGGGCCTGTGCTCGGGACCCGCTCCAACGATAGCGTGTGGGGAAGCGCGGCAGGCGTCCTGCTCTCGTGGGAGGCCCTTGATTTCGGGGAGCGCAAGGCCGGCGTCGACGCCGCTCGCGCGCAGAGCGCGGAGGCGAAGGCCCGGACCGAACTGAGCCAGCTCGACATCGCTGCCGCGGCCGCCGACGCGTTTCTTACCGCCCTCGCGTCGGAGCAGTCTGTTCAGGCGGCCCGGGCGAACGTCGAGCGTCTGCAGGTATTCGCCGACAGCGTCCGTACGCTCGTCGCCAACCAGCTTCGGCCGGGCGCGGAAGAATCCCGAGCGAACGCGGAGCTCGGGATCGCTCGCAACCAGCTGAGCCAGACGGTGCAGGTGGCCGATCTCGCCCAGGCATCCCTGGCGCAGGCGATTGGCACTGCGGGACGCACTTTCCAACTGGCCCCCGGCAAGCTGTCCGCGCTGCCGCTCGCGGACACGGGAGCGGCCTCCGATTTCAAGACGCATCCGGCGGCGCGCGTCGAATCGGCGGCCGTCGATGTGGTGCGCGCGCGTGAGCGCGTCCTGGACCGGCAGTACTTTCCACACGTCACGCTTCAAGGAGCGTTCGCGGCGAGAGGCACTGGTGGCGAGGTGCCGGGACAGGCGCGGTTCGCGGGGGACGGACTCTGGCTGCAAGTCCCGAATTGGACGGCCGGAGCCTCGATGACGTTTCCTGCGTTCGACGTGTTTTCCATCCGCGCCCACAGACGCGTCGAGTCCAGCAACGAGGTGGCACAGACGGCGCGGTATGACCAGACCATCCAGGCGCTCACCACGCAGGAAGCCCGGGCGCGTGCGTTGACCAGGGCCGCAACCGAGATCGCGGGCAACACGCCGCTTGAACGGCAGGCGGCCACCGACGCCGAAAGCCGCGCGCGGGCCCGCTACCAGGCGGGTCTCGCGAATATCACCGAAGTCGCGGAGGCCCAGCGGCTGCTCTCACAGGCCGAGGCCGACGATGCGCTCTCCCTTCTGGCGGTCTGGCGCGCACTCCTGGCAGCCGCACAGGCACGCGGCGACCTGACGCCATTTCTCCGTCTCGTCGCCACACCGTAACGAGGTATCCCCGATGTGGTTGCTCAACCTGTCGCTTCGCCGGCCGATGACGATCTTCGTCGCGATGCTCGGCCTCGCGCTGCTGGGATACTTCTCGTTCCGCCGCATGCCGGTCGACATCTTTCCGAACCTGAATCTGCCCGTCATCATTGTCGCGCAGCCGTACGGCGGGATGGACCCGGCGCAGATGGAAGGATCGCTTGTCTACTACTACGAGTACCACTTCCTCTATATCACCGGGATCGATCATGTCGAGTCGAAGTCGATTCAGAACGTCGGCCTCGTCAAGCTGTACTTTCAGCCGGGCACCGACATGAGTCAGGCGCTCGCCCAGACCGTGTCCTACGTCGACCGCGCCCGTGCCTTCATGCCTCCTGGCACGGTGGCGCCCTTCGTCGTCCGATTCGACGCCGGGACTGTGCCTGTCGGGCAGCTGATCTTCTCGAGCGACACGCGGAGCGTCGGCGAGATTCAGGATTTGGCACTGAACCGTGTGCGCCCGGCCTTCGCGACGCTCCCGGGTGTGTCGGCGCCGCCGCCGTTTGGGGCGAGCCAGCGAACGGTGGTTGTCCGCGTCGACCCCGACCGTCTGCGCGCGATGAGCCTGTCGGCGGAGGATGTGACGCGCGCACTGGCCTCGGGCAACGCGATCCTGCCCAGCGGCAATGTCCGCATCGGCGACATCAATCGCGTGGCACAGCTCAATGCGACGGTGACCCGGATCAGGGATCTGGAAGACATCCCTATCCGGGCGGGGTCTGGCGTCGCGGTGTATCTCCGTGACATCGCGACGGTGAACGACAGCAGCGACATCCTGTCCGGCTACGCGCTCGTCAATGGCCGCCGGACCGTATACATCCCCGTCACCAAGCGCGCCGACGCCTCGACCCTCGACGTCGTGCGGCTGGTGAAACGTGAGCTGCCGCGGATGCAGTCGTTGATCCCGGACGACATCAAGATCGAGTTCGCCTTCGACCAGTCGGTCTACGTCACCAACGCACTTCGCGGTTTGGCGATCGAGGGCGCATTGGGAGCGCTGCTGACGGGGCTGATGGTGTGGCTGTTCCTGCGGGACGTGCGGAGCGCCGCCATCGTCCTCGTCACGATTCCCTTCGCGTTGTGCGGGGCACTTGTGGGCCTGTGGCTCACCGGCCAGACGGTCAACATCATGACTCTCGGCGGGCTCGCCGTGGCGATTGGCATCCTGGTGGACGAGTCGACGGTGGTGATCGAGAACATCCATACGCATCTTGCGGCCGGCGAGCCGGTCGGCCAGGCGGTCCTGAACGCCGGGCGTGAGACGATGCTGCCGCGGCTGCTGGCGATGCTGTCCATTCTCGCGGTCTTCCTGCCGTCGTTTTTCATGGTCGGCGTCCCGCGATCGTTGTTCATTCCACTCTCTCTTGCCGTCGGCTTCGCGATGCTGGCGTCCTACGTGCTGTCGAACACGGTGGTCCCGGTGCTCGCGACGGGCCTCCTGCGCGAGCAGCGTGGTCCGGAGTCTCATCGCCTGCTCGACCGGGTGTATGCCGGGCACGACAACGCGATGAGGCGGGTCTTTAAATGGCGGTGGGCTGTCGCGGCGCTCTATTTCGTCATCACCATCGTCGGTGCCGTCCTCGTCGTGCGCATCCTCGGGACGGACATGTTTCCCGCCGTGGACTCGGGACAGTTTCAGCTCCGGTTGCGGGCACCAACGGGTACGCGCGTGGAGCGGACTGAGGAGATGGCGCTCAAGGCCCTGGAAGTGATCCGGTCCGAGGCGGGAGCTTCAAACGTCCAGATCTCGCTCGCGTTCGTCGGCACCCCCGCCTCCAATTACCCGATCAACAGCATCTACCTGTGGTCGAGCGGTCCCCACGAGGCACTTGTCACCGTCGCCCTGCGATCCGGGTCCGGGGTGGCGCTCGAGGGCCTGCGCGAGCGGCTGCGGCGCCGGCTGCCGGAGACACTTCCCGGCGTCAGCGTTTCTTTCGAATCAGGTGACATCGTCAGCCAGATCATGAATTTCGGCGCGCCCACGCCGATCGAGGTGGCGGTCGGCGGTCCGAACCTCGCCGCAGATCGTGAGTTTGCCGAGAAGGTCGCCGGAGAAATGCGGACGATTGGCACGCTGCGAGACCTGCAGTTCGCCCAGCCCCTCGAGTACCCAACGGCCGATATTCAGGTGAACCGCGAGCGTGCCGGTCAACTCGGCGTCACCGTGGAACAGGTGGGCCGCTCGCTCGCCGCCGCAACATCGTCCAGCCGGTACATCACACCGAACTACTGGCGCGATCCCACCAGCGGGATTGCGTACCAGGTCCAGGTCGAGATTCCGCAGGCGCGCATGGCGTCGCTC
>JANMCN010000004.1:0-3253 GCA_031361295.1 Acidobacteriota bacterium
CTCGGCGTGAAGGCCATTTCGACCTCGACCCAGGTGAGCATGGCGAAGCGGACCGCGCCCTTTGCCGACAAGCACAAAATCCCGCTCGCCTTCCACGGCCACGACAACCTGGACAACCCGGACGAGACCGCGACGCCGGAAAGCTTCGCGACGATCCTCGCCGCGTCGAAGTATCACGCGATCAACCTGGACATCGGCCACTTCACGGCCGCCAATTTCGATCCCGTGCCGTACATCCAGCAGCATCACGATCGGATCACGCACCTGCACTTGAAGGATCGGAAGAAGGATCACGGCGCGAACGTTCCCTGGGGCCAGGGAGACACGCCGATCAAGGCCGTGCTGAAGCTGCTCGAGAAGAACAAGTGGGATATGCCGGCCAACGTGGAGTTCGAATATCCCGGGGACCCGGTGGTCGAAGTGGCGAAGTGCCTGCAGTACTGCAAGGAGGCACTGGCGTAGCATGCGGCACACGACAAAGTGGCTCATTGGCCCCTGTGCCCTGGCCGCGATGGTGGCGGGGATCACTGCGCCGGTGACGGGCCGCACCGGTGATCCCCGCGTCTCGCTCGTCGACCGCCCCGCCGAACACCGCGTGGACGTCATCATCGACGGCAAGCCCTTCACGTCCTACCTCTATGGCCTGCCGTTCAAGCCTGTGCTCTTTCCGATCCGCAGCGCGGCCGGCGCGGTGATCACGCGCGGCTATCCCCTCGAGCCGCGGGCCGGCGAGCGGGCTGATCATCCGCACCACGTGGGGCACTGGTTCAACTACGGCGACGTGAACGGGTTCGACTTCTGGGGCCACTCCGAGGAGACGCCCCCAACCAGCAAGCCGAACATGGGCACCATCGTCCACAAGGCCGTCGTCAGGATCGCGGGGGGCAGGGATCGGGGCGAGTTGACGGTTCGTGCCGACTGGCAGATTCCGGACGGTTCGACGCTGTTGCAGGAGGAAACGCGGTTCACGTTCTCCGGCGGGCCAGGGCGACGAATGATCGATCGCGTGACGATCTGGACGGCGACCGCCAGACCGGTGACCTTCGGAGACACCAAGGAGGGGGCATTCGCCATCCGCGTCGCCCGGGCACTCGAGCAGCCCTCGACGGAAAAGGCCGTCATCGTGGGTCCTGACGGAACGAAAGGCGCTCCACGCCAGGACAACACGGGGGTGACCGGCAACTACCTCGGCAGTGACGGGAGGACCGGAGACGACGTGTGGGGTACGTCCGGGCCCTGGATGAGTCTTGCGGGCGTCGTGGACGGCAAGCCGGTGACCGTCGCGATCTTCGACCATCCCTCGAATCATGGCTACCCGAACTACTGGCATGCGCGCGGGTATGGCCTCTTCGCCGCGAATCCGTTCGGCCGCAAGGGCTACGACCCGAAGCAGGATGCGGCGTCATTCACGATGAAACCCGGCGAAGTGATCACCTTCCGGCACCGGATTCTCGTGTCGGATCGACACCTGACGGCTGGCGACTTGAAGCAGGAACACGCGGCGTTTGCCGGCGGCTCCGCACGCTGATGCCTGAGCCGCGACCCGAGGGTGACGAAGCGTGCCGGACTCGTTACTGAGTCACCACGACCGCGAGAGCCGACGTCGTGAGCTTGCCGAGACTGTTGACGGCCCAGCAACTGACGGTGGTCTTGCCGACAGGAAACTTCGAGCCTGAGGCGGGAGTGCAGTTCGCCGGCACCTTGCCGTCGATCTTGTCCTGGGCGGTCGCGGTGAACGTGGCCGCCGCCCCATCGGGGCCTGCCGTAGCGACGGTCACGTTGCCTGAGGTCGTGATCGCGGGCGGCTGCGCGGCTTCGAATCCGAGCGGCAGCCGGCTCGTGCAGTCACCGTTCGGGCATTCGTTCGCGTCGAAGCACCCGATATAGCCGTTCCCCGCAAAATCCTCAGGGCATACACCGCACGTTCGCGAACCCGGCGTGTTGATGCAGGCCACCAGCTTGTTGCAGCCGCCGTTGCGGACCGCGCATTCATTCACGTCGACGCACTTGGTCTCAGGCGAGCCGCTGAACCCGGCCGGGCACAAGCCGTCTTTCGTGGCCGCCGGCGTGGCGGCCTGCCCGCCCACCGGCGCCGCCCCGGCGCTCAGGATGGCGGCAAGCGTCAGGACCAGCGACACACCGACCACGGACTGAGTCACCCACGGCAGGGTCTTGAACTTGGACATGGTTGGGATCATAAGACGGATCCGCCCAGGCCGCAACGCGCGCGCTTCACGATGCGGAGCCCAAGCTCGGCGCTAGTACGCCGGCTCGCGGAGCTGAAGCTCCGCGCTACGTGCGCCGGCGACGCGAGGCTAAAGCTCCGCGCTACGTACCGTAGATCGCCCGCAGGGCAGGATAAATGCGGCGGTACCGGGCGTACTGGTCGTTCATCACGCGTGCGGCGTCCGGGCGCACAGGCGTCACCTGGGCTGTGCGGACGACGGCGTCGCACGCATCGTCCACGGACGGCCAGAATCCGGCGCCGACTCCCGCGAGGAGCGCCGCGCCGTAACCAGCCCCTTCTTCGGTCGCGACCGTTTCCACGTCGCGTCCATACACGTCCGCCTGGATCTGGCGCCACGCGGCGGACCGCGCGCCGCCTCCTCCGACACGGACCTTGTCGACCGGGAGGCCCAGCTCGGAGAAAATCGTGAACGAATCGCGCAGGCTGAACGCGACGCCTTCGAGGACGGCCCGGACGACGTGCCCGCGGCCATGGCTCGCGGCGACTCCGACGAGCGCCGCCCGGACGTTG
This sequence comes from Acidobacteriota bacterium, assembly GCA_031361295.1. Classification (GTDB taxonomy): domain Bacteria; phylum Acidobacteriota; class Vicinamibacteria; order Vicinamibacterales; family 2-12-FULL-66-21; genus JALZOC01. The sequence continues at coordinate 2,759 of JANMCN010000004.1, forward strand.
GGATCCAGATGCGGCGTGCGTTCGCCCATCAGATACGGCGCCCACAACACGCCCTCCGCTCCGGGGGCAATCGACGACGCCTCGCGCACCATCTCGTCGTACCCCGAATCGCCGGCAGCCGTCATGCCGTACTGGTCGCGAAGCCAGCGCAGCGACAGGCCCGCCGCCTGCGTCACCCCCATGACGTGCCACCGGCCCGGAATCGCATGGCAGAACGTATGGAGGCGCCCGCCCGGATCGAGGAACGGACGGGCGGTCGCGGCAAACACCACCCCCGACGTCCCGAGCGTGGCGCTCACGGTACCGGGACGCGTGATCCCCATCCCGACGGCACCCGCAGCCTGATCGCCCGCGCCGGCGACGATCGGCGTGCCCACGGTGAGCCCGGTCGCCCTGGCGCCCTCGTCCGAGACCCGCGCGCACACTTCCGGTGATTCGAAGAGCCGCGGCAGCACCGCAGGGTCGATGCCGACGGCCTCCATCATGTCCTGCGAC
>JANMCN010000129.1:0-5264 GCA_031361295.1 Acidobacteriota bacterium
GAGTGGGTAGGTGGAGAGGATGACGTGCCCCTTGCCGTTCGACGTCCAGGCGCCGAATTCCTGCGCGAACACCATGTACCAAGTGCGCCCGGTCTTCGCCTCCATGAGGGCCTTGTACCGCGCCGGCTGATCTTCGTTGCCCCAGTATGTGAATTTCTCGATCTCATTCAGCATGATGACGTCCGGCTTCATCTTCGCCATCCACGTGGCGAGCCGATCCGGATCGTAACGGCCGTCGGTGCCGTAGCCGCCGTGGTGGGTGTTGTATTGGAGGACGCGCAGCTGCACGCTGCCGCTGGGTGCGGGAGCTGGGGCCGGGGCGGGAGCAGGAGCGGGAGCAGCCGAGCCGTACGTCACGGTCAGAAGCGGATGGGTCGACGGGTCGGCCGCTCGTTCGGAGAAGTACTCCTTATACGAATCCTTACTGGAGGCCCCCAGGTCGACAAGCGCAATCCGCGTGTAGCGGGATGATCCAAACGTGCCGTTGACGCTGGCCTGGACCAGCGCGGTCAGGTCGATTGTGACCCGGCTGCCAACCGTATTGGTCACCGCCGCGGTCCCGTAACGCTCCGCCAGGTCTCCGCCCGCGCTGGACCACGATGCCAAGAGGTTCCGCCGGTTCCACGTAGTTTCACTGGCGTCGTAGGACGAGTTGACCCGATACGCGGTGAGGCTCCTCGATTCCACATTGCCACCCGCGACCGTCAGCGTGAGAACGGCCGACGCGATGGGCGTGCCGGCCGGAAGCGTGTTCTGGGTATCGAACTTGAGGACGATGCGTCTGACGTATGTGGCGTCGCTGCTGGCCCGCGTGCTCAGCACGGGGTATGACGACAGGTTCGTATCGGCGTAGGCGCCGCCGCGCAGGACCGAGGCATTTGACTGCGTCAGCTGAAGCGTCTGGGCGGAAGCGTTCGCGGCGACGCCCGCGACGGCAAGCCCACAGGCAGCTCGTACGACAGTCCGAAGAATCGTTCTCAAATCCATGCATCCTCACGAAACAGTCGCCGAGCTCAAGGGCAGGCGAGTTTGGTGTGACAACCGACAGCAGCTGGAGCCGCGGGAACGCCCGCGGTCCCGCAAAGAACTCACCACGATGGCAAACGACAGTAAACAAAAGAGATACGGATCAGTGGCTGGATTCAGGACTCAACAGCAGAATGACCAACAACTCATCTGTTTGTAACAATTACACCCTGACCAAAAAGTAACTTATATTTCGTGTGTAGTTGGATACTGATGAGTTCTATTTATGACGCGCACTTATGGAAGGGCTTGAACCTGACGGCTGGACGATTCAAAACTGTATTCTTACGCGTCGGTTTCCGCCAGATGCAGGGGCGCGGCTGAAATCCGCACTGCCGCCCTGGACATTGCGGATATTCGGGATTGAGTGCTCTGAGGGTGGCCGAGGACGGGCCGGGCGGTCAGCGCACCTGGAATGTGGTGACCACGGGTCGGTGGTCAGAGGCCATGGGTTTGCCCGGCTCCCGCGTGTCGTAAACGCGAGAGTCGACGACCGCGAGGTCGCTTGCCGTCTTCGAATAGAAAATGTAATCGATTCGGCCGTTCTTGGTGGCCCCGTCCGGGTCGAGGCCCGCAAACTTTGACGCCTTGCCTTTGCTCGACGCGTCGATCCAGGAGTCGCGGTACGACCGGGTGAACTCCGCAATCGACGTCTGGTCGGGCCACGCGTTCATGTCGCCCGTCAGGATCCGGTTGTCGGAGATGCTGGCGGCCCAGGCCACGACTTCTTTGGCCTGCGCCAACCGCCGGCTGTGCGACTCGGGATCCAGGTGGGTGATGATCAGGCTGACCGTGCGCCCGTTCACGTTGATCCCGGCTGACCCGATGACGCGCTCGTAACTGATGGCCTGCCGCGCCGTCGATTCGAAGGGGTACCTTGAAAGGATGAGGTGCCCCTTCCCGTTGGCCGACCAGTTGCCGAACTCCTGGGAGAACAGCGCATACCACGTCCGGCCCGTGAGCTGCTCCATCATCGCTTCGTAGCGGGCGGGCTGGTCCTCATTTCCCCAGCCCGTGTTCCGTTCAACCTCGTTCAGCATGATCACATCAGGCTGCATCTTCGCCATCCATGCGGCGATCCGCACGATGTCGTACTTGCCGCGGCTGTCCGTGCCGTGATGGAGGTTCCACTGCAGCACGCGCAGCCTGGCGCCCCCGGCCGGCGGCGGCCCCGGGTCAGGGATCGGTGCCGGATCGGGGGGCGGCTGCGGTGCCGGGCCCGGAGCCGGGACCGGACCCGGATGCGACCCGTCGAGGAAGGTCCCCACGGGCTGCGCGGTCAAGTACGCCGCGGGCGAGAGCAGAATCTGGTCGATCGAGAGCCCATCTTCGCGAGTCTGCACACGGATCGTCTGCGCGCCCGACTTGCCGAAGTAAATCGCGGAACCGAGTGCACGCACGCCATATCCGTTGTCCTGCCAGATCCATCCCGACTCACCGCAGTGGCGGCAGTCTTCGAGGTTCACTTCGGCCGCCGCCGTTGTCCCGATCCGGTTCGTCGGTTGACCGGACGCGGTCACGCTGCCCGAAAACTGCACGAACACCGAGTCGTTCGCCCAGTAGTTCGCCTCCGCGCGGCCGTGCACCCACAGCCGGTAGGGTTTCCCGGCCACCGCGTTGAACGTCATCTCGAAATAGTTCGCGGGCGTGGCCGCCGCCACGCGAACCTTCGCTGCACCCGCGTCCCGGTTACGGATGACCACACCGCCCGCGGCGGTGGTGTCAGGACCAACCGTCCATCGGCCCACACGGGTGTTCGCCGATCCCGCCTGCAGGACGATGTCGCCACCCGGCGCATACATGACTTTGTCGGCCGCCACGATGGGCTGTACGAGAAATGCGGTGGAAAGCAGGGCGAGCAGGCCGAGGCGCGCCAGCGGTCGAACTGTTGCGGCAGGACTCACGAAACCTCCGAGCGATGTTGAACAGGCGGCGCGGGCAGCACACGAACGGAACCGTCGTCGAGCGCTCGCAGCAGTTGGATGGAACACCACTGGGATTGGCAGGGCGCCGTGCTTATGGCAAGGGCCCGACCAAAGGCCCGGTAGCGGTAATTGCTGGCGTTTCGCGAGCGCGCATGGTTATTTGACTCATCAGCGTAACGCGGCCAAAACTCATCTGTTTGTAATATTTACATTGCGTTTCACAAACATTGGCGAATCATGGCTTGTGCTTCTATGGATGAGTAGTGGTATAGACACGTAGGGATAGGCGTACCGTCCTTCGCTTGATGCAGACCTCCGAATGTACTGTTTCAAGTCAAGATGCCGGGCTTCGACAGGGGCGCGCTATTTGCACAGCTGTGCCCGGGGAGCGCGTTGAGTCAGGCGAACTACACACAGGACAGTGCCCGGTTGAAGGTGGCGATCGTGGCCCCGTCGATGCGTATTCTGGGGGGGCAGGCCGTCCAGGCCGAACGCCTGGTGCGCGCATGGGCGGACGACCCGGACGTCGACGCGTGGCTCGTGCCGATCAACCCACTGCCTCCGGGACTGCTTCGCACTGCGCTGAACCTCAAGTACGTCCGCACGGTCCTCACGCAGCTGACATACCTGCCGCTGCTCCTCCGCGAGCTTCGCCGCGCCGATGTGGTGCACGTCTTCTCGGCGTCGTACTTTTCCTTCCTGCTCGCGCCGCTGCCGGCGGTGGCTGTGGCCAGGCTTTTCCGCAAACCCGTTGTGATGAACTACCGGAGCGGTGAGGCGGCCGATCACCTCCGGCGGTCAGCGCTCGCCCGCAGAACGCTGAAGGGGGTGGACCGCAACGCCGTGCCGTCAACGTTCCTCCAGGGCGTGTTCGCCCGATTTGGAATCGCCGCGGAGGTGATTCCGAACATCGTGGATGTGGACCGCTTCGCGTTCCGCCTGCGGAACCCGCTTCGGCCGAACCTGCTTTCCACGCGAAACTTCGAGCCGCTTTACAACGTCGCGTGCACACTCCGGGCGTTTCGTCTCGTCCAGGACCGTCACCCTGAAGCCACGCTGACACTCGTTGGGGCCGGCTCCGAGGATGAGGCTCTCCGGCGACTGGCGGCCACGCTCCGGCTCGAGAACGTCCGGTTTGTGGGACGAGTCTCCCCCGCGGACATCTGGCGCTATTACGCCGAGGCCGACATCTACCTCCAGACGCCGAACATCGACAACATGCCCGCATCCGTGCTCGAAGCGTTTGCCAGCGGCTGCGCCGTCGTCGCGACGAGGGCTGGCGGTGTTCCTGCCATCCTGACGGACCGGGTTCATGGACTGCTCGTCGACTGCGACGATCACGTCGCGGCGGCCGGACGGGTGCTGGATCTCCTCGCGGATCCTTCCCTCGCCACCCGCCTCACTGCCACGGCGCGAGAGAGCTGCGCGCAGTATCAGTGGGCTGCGGTACGTTCGCGGTGGGTCGCGCTTTACAGGAGCATGGTGGCCGACGCCGCCGTTCAGGCGGCCGACGCCGATGGGGCACGGACACAGGCGTGACGCAGCCCGTCACGACGACGGCCGACTGACCGTGGCGACCCTCGAACGACTCCGAAAGGTGAACGCCGCGGAGCTGCGGTTCCGGCTGGCTTGCGAGCTGCGGATCGCCGGCGGCCGTGTCCGGGCGGCGCTCAGGCCATCCAGCTGGAGGCGCGGCGATCTGGCTCGTGGGCTGCGCGCGCCCCGCTCGGGTGCGACCCGTATCGGCCGCGCCCGCATCGCGCTGCAGCAGGGGAAGTTCGACCTGGCGCATCGCGAGCTGGTCGCGCATTTCTCGTCCCGGACCCCGAGATTTCCACTGATACCCGCGGAACTGACGAACCTGGCCGTCTCCGTCACAGCCAGGTTCCCGGACGCACGCGACCACGCCTCGGCACGCGCCGACCGCATGCTCGACGGGCGATACGACGTGCTCGGGTATCACGACGTCGCGTACGGGATGCCGCCGCAATGGCTCAGGGATCCCGTCCACGACCGGCAGCCGCCGTTTGCGTTCTGGTCGGTCATCCCGTATCTGGAACCGCAGTACGGGGACCACAAGGTGATCTGGGAGATCAACCGACACCAGCACTGGCTCGGTCTCGGACGCGCGTACCAGCTCACAGGAGACCGCCGGTACTACGAGGCCTTCGTCTCGCAGCTCGAGGACTGGATGGCGCGCAACCCGCCGCTCCAGGGCGTGAACTGGGCGAGCATGCTGGAGCTGGCATTTCGATCGCTGTCGTGGGTGTGGGCGATCAATCTGTTTGTCGACGGTCCGGCTGAAGCCGGACC
>JANMCN010000148.1:0-29550 GCA_031361295.1 Acidobacteriota bacterium
CGATCGCCAGTGCGGCGGCGGCAAACACGAGCCCGCGCGCACGGGGTGTCCGGCACATCCCCCAGAGCGCGGCGGCGGCCACGATGGCCGGACCCATGATGTTGAGGATGTCGACTTTCAGCAGAGTTCTGGGTGCGCCCAGGCCGAGGATCCACGACTGGACACGGAACACGAAGGCGAGGCCGAACACCCACCAGCCCCGCATCATCACGAACCTGGCCGCCGCGCCGGCGTCTCCCGTCCGGCGCAGCCTCGACCCCGCCGACAGCGCCACGGACAGCCCCGCGACGTAGAGGAACAGGGGTGCGCCGAACCCGCCGAGAATCATCGCCCACATGAACTGCCACGTGCGGCGCGCGTCGACTCGCGTCCAGCTGTCGATGACGTGGGCTTCGATCATGACCAGGACGGCGAGGCCGCGCATCCAGTCGAGATAGCCACGCCGCCGGCGTGTCTCCACCATCGTCCGGAAGCTAGACGCCTGTCGTCACGGTGTAGGTGACGCTCAAATCGATGTCCTGCCGCATCGAGTGCCACACCGAGCAATACGTCTCGCGCGAGAGTGCAATCGCCCGTTCGACCTTCTCGGGCGGCACGTCTCCGGTCACGGTGTAGTGGAGCGCGACCGCCGTGAAGCGGTGCGGATCGGTCGAGGCGCGCGTGCCGGAGAGGTCGACGCGGAGCCCCCGCAAGTTGTAACGCCCCTTCGTGATGACGTGCACGACATCCATGGCCATGCAGCCGGCAAGCGCGAACGCGAGTGCCTGCATCGGAGAGGGGCCCGCGGCCGACGCGCTGTCGAGCGTCATGGCGACCGGGCCAGACTGACCGGAAAAGACGAGATCATGCTCCCACACGAGCTCGATGAGCGACCGCGTCTTGTCCGGGGGGCTTTCCGCGGCCATCGCTATGCCGCCTGCGACCGCGTCGGCTGCCCGCGGCGGAGGAAGCTGGAGACGGCCAGCCACGCCAGGGGGAGGAGCACGAGGAGGTACGTCAGGTAATGGCCATAGACGCCGTCGGGGCCATACGCCTCTGTGGCGTCGTGCAGCGGCTGGCTGCCCGGGAAGATGTTGGCTTCGGTCAGCTCGTGAAACCCGTAGATCAGGAGCTGAACGACGAAAACGAGCAGGAACACCGCGGTCACCTGGAAAAACCTGGAGAGATTGACCCGGTAGCCGTATCGCGACCAGAGCCCGGCGATGCAGGCCGCCGCCAGGGTCCCGCCGATCGCGCCTGCCGCGACCTGCGTCGACTTGACGGTGAAGATGAGCTGCGTCATCAGCAGCGCCGTCTCCATCCCTTCGCGCGTGATCATCAGGACCGTGAACCCGAACACGCCCCAGTACGCGGCGCGGCCGACCTTGAGCGACGACGCTTCGAGACGCCCTTCGATGTCGCTCTTCATCCGTCGTCCGGCGCGCCACATGTGCACGGTCAGGGAGGCCACGAGCATCGCCGCTGCGATCGCCAGAACGCCCTCCCAGAGCGCCTGGTTGTTCGCCCTCGCGAGAAGCAGCCCGGCGCCGACGCTCAGCGCCACCGACAACGCGATGCCCCAATGAACCGCCGGCAGGAGCGCCCGTCGGCCCGTCTTCTTCAAGTAGGCCAGGCTGATGGCCACGATCAGAAAAGCTTCGATGCCTTCCCGCAGCGTGATGACGAACGCCTGAATCATGAGTGAGCCCCGGCGGATGATGCTTCGGCGCGGGTGCGCGCTGAAAATGAGACAGATCTCGTTTTCAAGCCTATCTGCAGATGTCCGACCGGTCAAGTCCGATATCTGGCCCGTGGGCGGGCGCGGCCCGGCCTAGTATTAGGCAAACCATGCTGACGCGTCTCCCGGCCCTTCCTCTCGCCTGTTGCGCGGTGTTCCTCGCCATGACGTTCGTCCGCGCCGACCAGACCCGCGATTCGGACCTGCGCGCTCGAGCGCGTGCGCTGACCCGGGAGTCCCCGCTCATCGACGGGCACAACGACTACCCGTGGGCGCTGCGGGAGAAGGCGCGAGGGGACCTGTCGAGGCTCGACCTCTCGACGCCGCAGCCGGCGATCATGACCGACATTGCGCGGCTGAGGGCCGGAGGGGTCGGCGCGCAGTTCTGGTCGGTCTACGTACCGGTCGAGTTGTCCGGGCAGACTGCGGTCACGGCCACGCTCGAGCAAATCGACGTGGTGCACCGCATGATGCAGCGGTACCCCGAGACGTTCGAGTTCGCCGTCACGGCAGACGACGTGGAGCGGATTTTCAGGAAAGGCCGGATCGCCTCGCTCATCGGGATGGAGGGGGGACATTCGATCGACAATTCGCTCGGCGCGCTGCGCATGTTCGCGCGGCTCGGCGCGCGGTACATGACGCTCACCCATTCGAAGAACACCGCGTGGGCGGATTCGGCCACGGACGATCCGAAGCTCGGCGGCCTGTCCCCTTTCGGCGAGGAAGTCGTCCGCGAGATGAACCGCCTGGGAATGCTCGTGGACTTGAGCCACGTGTCGCCCGAGACCATGGACGATGCGATTCGCGTGAGCCGCGCGCCGGTCATTTTTTCGCACTCCTCCGCGCGCGCGCTGACCGACGTGCCGCGCGACGTGCCCGACCGCATGCTCGAGCGTCTGCGCGACAACGGCGGGGTCGTGATGGTGACGTTCGTGCCGGGTTTCCTGTCGCCGAAGGTCGCGGCATGGAATCGCCTCCAGACCGCGGAGCAGGCGCGGCTTGCGCAGCAGTTTCCGAATGACGCCGCGGCCGTGACGGACGGCGTCAAGGCATGGACGGCCGCAAACGCCGCTCCGCGCGCCACGCTCGCCGAGGCCGCCGATCACATCGACCACATCCGCCGGGTGGCAGGCATCGATCACGTCGGGCTCGGCGGAGACTTCGACGGCATCGAGAGTGTCGTCCAGGGGCTCGAGGACGTGTCGACGTACCCCGCGCTGCTCGCAGAGCTGCTCCGTCGCGGGTACGAGGACGACGACATCAGGAAGATTGCGGGGAAGAACATTCTTCGCGTGATGCGGCAGGCCGAGAAGGTCTCTGCCACATTGCGGGCGGAGCGGGGGCCGTCCACGCTGCGGTTCGAGGCCGGACAGTGAACGGCGTGACGATCGCGTGCATCGCGGCGGCCGCGCTGATATCGGCCGTCGGTATGCCGGTGCGTGTCCGGGTCGTCGCGCTCGGCGATTCGACGACCGCGGGAACACCGGCGTTCCGCTCGCCCGTGGAGGCGCCGCCGGACGGCAGCGGCGACAGGACGAGCCAGTACGCGTACTGGCTCATGGCCGCGCACCCGGAGTGGGAGGTCGTCAACTGCGGCGTCAACGGCGAGCGAAGCGATCAGATCCGCGCGCGTTTCGAGCGCGACGTCATCGCGCGGGAGCCGCGTGCGGTGATCATCATCGCGGGCGTGAACGACGTGTACCAGGGTCGGACCGTCGAGGCCGTCACGGAGCAGCTGCGAGCGATGTACGCGCGGGCGGCCGACGTGGGCATCACCACCATCGCGGGGTCGATCATCCCCTACAACTCGGCGACTCCCGAGCAGAACGCGCGGATGCACCAGATCAACGAATGGATCCGGCGTCAGCGGGGTGTGACGTTCGTGGACACCCGGCACGCGGTGGCGTCCCCGGCTGATCCGGACAAACTGGCCGACACCCCCGACGGGCTCCACCCGTCGCCCGACGGCTATCACCGGATGGCCGATGTCCTGCGCCAGCAGCTCGAGCGGCTCCTGCGCTGACGTCCCCGAAACGCCACGCTGCGGCCGGGGCGCTGTATCCTAGGAAGGTCATCTCCGAACACCACGCTCCGGTTTTCAGGATGTTCACGTCCGCTCCGCAAGGAATGGTTCGTGCACAGAGTCCCACCCACATGCATATTCGTGCCGTCGTCGCCGCACTCGCCGCCGTTCTGCTGATCGCGCCGCTGGGGGCGCAACAGGGCAAGTTCAAGGTGTCGACCAACACGGTCGCGCTCTACGCCACGGTGACGGACGCCGACAAGCGCCTGGTTCCCGATCTCGTCGAGGACGACTTCGAGGTCTACGACAACGGAAAGCTGCAGGCCATCACGTCGTTCGACAACAAGCCGCTGCCGATCACGGTCGTCGTCATGCTGGACTCGAGCGGGAGCATGACGCTCGCGCTCGACATGGTCAAGGCCGCGGCGGAGCAGTTCCTGTTGCGCATGATGCCCGAGGATCAGGGGATGGTCGGCGCGTTCAACGACAAGATCCAGTTCATCCCCGACGCGTTCACCAGCAGCCGCGACGAATTGATTCGATCGTTGAAGAACCTGGACTTCGGATATCCCACTCGGCTGTACGACGCGGTCGGCGAGAGCATGGGGCAGTTGAAAGGGATCCCCGGCCGCAAGGTGGTCCTCGTGTTCACCGACGGCGACGACAACGCGAGCAAGGTGGGATCGGGCGACGTGACGGACCGCGCCCGCGTCGAGGATGTGATGATTTATTCGGTGGGGCTCGAAAACGTGTACTTCAACGGCCAGCAGAAGGTCCGATCGAGCCCCGACCGCGGGCTGAAGCGGATGTCGGAGGAGACGGGGGGCGGGTTCTTTCTGCTGAAGAAAACAGACGAGCTGGGGCCGACGTTCACCCGCGTCGCGCAGGAGCTCCATAGCCAGTACGTGCTCGGATTCACGCCGCAGACGCTCGACGGCAAGATTCACAAGCTCGACCTGAAGATCAAGCAGAAGCCGTCGATGACGGCCCGCGCGCGCAAGAGCTACGTGGCGTCGTCGGAGAGTGTGACAGATCGGTGACCGCTAAACTTCCGCCTGGTGTTCCCCGTCTAATGAGTTGAAAGGAAGGGAAACATCATGTTCGACCTAGATTTCTCCAGCAATGCCGACGCCCTCGTGGCCATTCTGCTGACCGTCGCGATCCTCGCCGTCACGTTCATCTAGCCGCGGTGGTGTCCGCCTGCGGGCGGATGCCTCGACGGAGCCACGAAGGCGGAAGCGGCCCGGTCTTCCGCCTCGTTCCTCTGTCTCGCCCGCTCTGCCCTGCCGCCCGGCGCCTCCCCACCTTCGACCGAACGGGTCTTCCACCGCACATCGGCCATCACCCGGACGGTTCGCGCCCACCGCCATCCGCGACTGAGTGTAGAATCGCGGCCGGTTCGGTTCCCGGAGGGATAGCTGATGAGACGTGTCGGAATTCTCGCGATCGCGGCGCTGCTCGCCGCGGGCGGCTGCGGCAAATCCAGCGAAGAGAAGAAGGAAGAAAAGCAGGCCCAGCAGGCGGCCAGGACCGCGCAGGCCGGTGCCGCGGAGGCCGCGAACGGACTCGAGCAGATGGCCAAGGGGCTCGAGGCGATGGCCGCCGGCGGGGACGGGTCGGGATCGGCGAAGGCAGTCGAGCCCGTGAGCTTCCGCGACATGCAGGCGCTCTTTCCCGAGCTCGAAGGATGGAAGAAGGCCAAGCCGACGGGCGAACGGATGTCCTCGCCGTTCAAGTACTCGCAGGCGGAGGTGGAGTATGCCAAGGGCGAGTCGCGCCTCACGCTGAAGATGGTCGACTCCGGATTCAACCAGCTCCTGCTGACGCCGTACGCCATGTTCCTCACGGCGGGCTACGAGAAGGAAACGTCGGACGGCTTCGAAAAATCCACGAAGGTCAGTGGCCAGCCGGGCTGGGAGAAGTGGAACAGCGACGGCAAGGACGGCGAGCTCAACGCGCTCGTCGGCAAGCGGTTCCTCGTCCAGATCGAAGGCCACCAGATCGACGACACCAGACCGCTCCACGAGCTCGCCGGCAAGATCGACATGGCAAAGCTCTCCGCGCTGAAGTAGCCTCGCGTCGATGCCGGCGCGTCAGATGCCGCGCCGGACCGTCGGTGCGAATGGAGAGACTCGATGCGACCAGTCGTCCTGTGTGCCGCCGTGCTCCTGGGGCTGCCACTCATGGCTGCTGATTTCCAGCAGGGCCCCGGGGACCGTCCGGCGGCGAATCCGCGCGCCACGCGTTCCGTGGTGCTCGCACGAAACGGCCTGATCGCCACGAGTCAGCCGCTGGCCTCGGCGGCCGGGCTGCACGTGCTGCAGCAGGGTGGCAATGCGTTCGACGCGGCCATTACGGCCGCGGCCGTTCTCGCGGTCGTCGAACCGACGATGAATGGCGTGGGCGGTGACCTCTTCGCCCTGGTGTACGACGCGAAGACGAAGAGCGTCCGCGCCCTGAACGCGAGCGGCCGGGCGCCACAGCGCGCGACGCCCGAGGAGTTCCGGCGGCGCGGCCTCGACGCCATCCCCTACCGCGGCGAGCTGTCGGTGAGCGTCCCGGGTGTCGTGGACGGGTGGAGCGAGCTGCTCGCGCGCTACGGCACAATCACGATGGATCGGGCGCTGCAGCCCGCCATCGGGTACGCGCGCGACGGCTATGCCGTGAGCGAGATCATCGCCACTCAGTGGAAAGACGTCGAGGCGCTCCTCGCGCGCGATCCCGCCGCGGCGGCGACGTTTCTGCCGGGCGGCCACGCACCGTCGCCGGGCGACGTATTCAAGAATCCACACCTCGCGGCAACGCTCGAACAGATTGCGCGGGGCGGGCGCGACGCCTTCTACACAGGGCCGATCGCGAACGCGATCGCCGCGGACATGCGCCGTCGAAACGGGCTGCTGACCGCGGCGGACCTTGCGGCGAACAAGCCGGACTGGGTCGAACCGATCTCCACCAATTACCGCGGCTACGACGTGCTGGAGCTCCCGCCGAATACGCAGGGGGTCGTGGCGCTGGAGATGCTCAACATCCTCGAGGGCTTCGACCTCAAGGCCATGGGGCACGACTCGGCCGCATATCTGCATGTGCTCGTTGAAGCGAAGCGGATGGCCTTCGCGGATCGTGATGCGTGGCTCGCCGACGCCGCTTCTGTTCCTCCGGACGCGCTCGCACGCATGCTGTCGAAGGAATATGCCGCCACCCGCCGCCGCCAGTTCGACCCCGCGCACGCCGTCGAGACGTACGCGCCGCTGGCACTGCCGGGATCGTCGCAGCGTCCCGAGAGCCATCCTCAGGCGCACGGCGACACGATCTACATGACGGTCGCCGATCGCCACGGCAATGTCGTCTCGCTCATCCAGTCGCTCTTCGAAGCCTTCGGCTCCGGCATCGTGGCGGGCGACACCGGAATCGCGCTGCACAACCGCGGAGCGCTCTTCACGCTGCAGGCCGGGCACCCGAATCTGATTGGGCCTGGCAAGCGGCCGTTCCACACGCTCGTGCCCGCCATGGTGCTGAAGGACCAGCGCCCCTGGCTGTCGTTCGGCGTCATGGGCGGAGACATGCAGCCGCAAGGGCACGTCCAGGTGCTGCTCAACCTGATCGACTTCGGGATGAACGTCCAGGAGGCGGGAGAAGCGCCGCGCTTCAGACACTCCGCCGCCGGGCTGGCGCTCGAGTCCGCGATTTCGCCCGAGGCGAGATTCGGCCTGAGCCGGCGCGGACACTCGCTCATCACGCAGATCGGCATGTTCGGCGGATTCCAGGGGATCCTCTTCGACCACCAGCACGGCGTGATGATGGGGGGCTCGGACCCGCGCAAGGACGGGCTCGCCATCGGATACTGACGCGATTGCGAACGCGAGCCCCGAATCCCGAATCCCGAATCTATGCCCCTTCTGCTCTCTGAGGAAGATATCCGGATCGTCCTGTCCATGGACGATCTCATCGCCGCCATGCGGCCCGCGCTCGAGCAGTTCTCGGCGCGCAAGGTCGAGCAGCCCCTGCGCACCGTCCTCGAGGTGGGACTCCAGAAAGCTGTCTTCGGCGTGATGCCGGCGTTGATCACGGAGCCGCCGGCGCTTGGCGCGAAGCTCGTGAGCGTGTTCCCGAGCAACGCGGGCGCCGGCATCCCCACGCACCTGGCGACGATCCTGCTGTTCGACTCGATGACCGGCGACCTGATGGCCATCATGGACGGCCGATACATCACGGAGGCGCGCACCGCGGCGGTGTCGGCGGTCGCGACGGATCTGCTGGCGCGTGAAGACGCAGGTGTGCTGGCGATCGTCGGCTCCGGCGTGCAGGCCCGCAGCCACGTCGATGCGATCGGGCGCGTGCGCGACGTGCGCGCGATCCGCGCGTGGAGCCCGAACCCCGAGCGTCTCGCGACGTTCGTGCGCGAGACGCAGCCGCGCACCGGCGCGGACGTGACTGGCTGCACCTCGGCCCGCGCGGCGGTCGAAGGCGCCGACATCGTCGTGCTCGCGACGGCCGCCCGCGAGCCGGTCGTGCAGAGTGACTGGATTGCGGACGGCACCCACGTCTGCGCGGTCGGCGCATGCCGCCCGGATCAGCGCGAGATGGACACGGCGCTCGTCGCGCGTGCGCGCGTGTTCGTCGATTCGAGGGCCGGCGCCCTCGTCGAGGCTGGAGATCTGCTGCTGCCCATGCGAGAGGGTGCGTTCGACGAGTCGCACATCCTGGGCGAGCTCGGGGAGGTGGCGGCCGGGGTCGTCCGCGGTCGGCGGGCGCCGACGGACGTGACGATTTTCAAATCGCTGGGAATGGCCGTGGAGGACGTCGCGGCCGCGCACCTCGCCTACGAGAAGGCCGCGGAGCGCGGCCTCGGCCGCGGCTTCGTGCTCTAGCTACTTGCCTTTGCGCTTTTCCGCCCAGCGCTTCTTCATCATCTCGGAAATCCGTTCGCGCGCTTCAGGCGACATCTTGCGCCGGCGCCGCTTCCGGCCTCCCGGAGCGGCTCCCTCGGATCCCCCCTCGGCTGGCGTGCCGGCAGCCGCCGTGCGCCCCGCTCTTACACCCGCGCGGGCACGCAGCTTCGCCGCCTGCGCCGTGAGCGACGCGAGGCGCTCCCGGGTCTGCGTAATCTCGCGCTCGAGACCGCCGATCGCCCACCCGATCAATTCGGCGGATTTCATCAACACGTCGTCCTGATTCTTTCTCGGTCGCCCTGGGGGCATGCCACTCCTCCTCGTCTGTCCGACACCACTGCGCGGCGAAAACCTGCGGCGCTCGAAGGGCTATCATAGTCCGATGAACCCGGCGCGGCCAACGGGCGCGATTCGTATGCTCGTCGCGACGGTTATGGTCGTTTCGGCGTCAGTCCTCGGGGCAACCGGCAGCGCACCGCAGGATCCGTCTGTGGCAGCGCTCTGCGATCAGGCCCTCGATCTCGCCTACAACCTCGATCACGATCAGGCGCTGACGCTCCTGCGCAAGGCCGTGGCCCTGGCGCCCGATGATCCGGCCGCCCACCGATCCCTCGCAAGCGTCCTCTGGTTGAATATCCTGTTTCGACGCGGGGCCGTGACCGTCGACCACTATCTGGGGGCCTTCACCGGCACTACCCTGAACCTGCCCAAGCCTCCGCCCGACATCGACGCCGAGCTCCGTCTGCACGTCGCGCGCGCGATCGCGCTGGGCCAGACGCGCGTCAGGATGAACGGTTCGGACGCGCAGGCGCGGTACGATCTCGGCGCCGCGCTCGGCCTCGAGGCATCCTACGTCGCAACGGTGGAGGGTCGGATGCTCGCCGGGGTGCGGGCCGCCAGGCAGAGTTTCAACCAGCACGAGCAGGTGCTCGCCCTGGATCCGTCCCGCAAGGACGCCGGGCTGATTGTCGGCACTTATCGCTACCTGATCTCGACGCTCGCCATGCCGATGCGCGTCATGGCCTACGTGGCCGGATTCAGCGGAGGGCGCGAACGCGGCATCCAGCTGCTGGAGGAGGCGGCGCACGACAGCCGCGTCCACGGGGGGGCGCGCAGCGACGCACGCACCGAAGCGATGTTTGCGCTGGTTCTGGTGTACAACCGGGAGCGTCGGTATGAAGACGCCATGCGAGTGCTCGGGGGTTTGCGCCGGCAGTATCCGCGCAACCGGCTAGTGCTGCTCGAGGAGGGCGCCACGGCGCTTCGCGGCGGGCGGGCGCCCGAGGCCGAGGCGCTGCTGACCGAGGGGCTCACGATGCTGACGACGGACCGGCGTGCGAAAATCGTCGGGGAAGAGGCGCTGTGGCGCTACAAGCGGGGAGCGGCACGGGCCGCCCTGCGGCGTGACGACGCGGAGGACGACCTGCGGCGGGCGACGGGGCTCGATGCGCAGCCGTGGGTGAGCGGCCGCGCGAGGCTGGAGCTCGGGCGCCTCGCCATGGCCCGGGGCGATCGGTCGTCCGCGACCGCACACGCACGCGATGCGGAAGCCCTCTGCCGTCAAGGCAACGATCCCATCTGCGGGGCGGACGCACGGAACCTGATGAGGAGCGCCAGTGGCCGGTAAGGTCAAGACCTGGGTGTGGGTCGTGCTGGCCGTCGTGGTGATCGGAATCCTGGGGATCATCGCAACGGCCGGGGTCGGGATCTATTTTTTCTCACAGCACATCAGGACGAAGACAGAGACGCCGGCGGCCGCGGCGCGCGACTTCGAGACGGTCAGCGCCCGCTTCGCGGGTGAGAAGCCTTTGATCGAGCTCGATGCGCACGGTCGATACCTCCGCTCGAACACCGACCGCCGCGCCGCGCCAGGCGCGAAGACTCCCGATGCGCTCCACGTGATGGCATTCGATCCCGGCGACGGCAGAATCGTCAGCGTCGAGGTTCCGTTCTGGCTCCTTCGGCTCAAGCTGAGGGGCAGTGCGATTGACTTCAACGGCAATCGCATGGAGCTCGAAGACCTGAAGCTGACGGTCGAAGACCTCGAACGATACGGTCCAGCGCTGGTCGTCGATCATCGCGTCGCCTCCGGGCAGCGCGTTCTGGTCTGGTCGCAATAGCCGGGAGGCCATCTCAGTTCCCAGTTCCCAGTTTCCAGTTTCCAGTTTCCAGTTCCCCCGTTTCCAGTTCAGTTCGGCCCCGAGAGCCGAGTCCCGTCAAGGTGTCCTCCCCGGCGGTCGAATCCCTGTCCTCTGTCCTGACGGATCCCGCCAGCCGGGCCTGGAAATGGCGATATTTGGACCATTTCGGTCCAGAGACGCAGGCCTGTTTCTTGCGGTTACGGCAGGCGGGCGCAACACCGCCCCTAACGGAGGTCGACCATGAAACGCCTAGTTCTCGTGTCTGTGCTCGGATTCGCCACGCTGGCCGCTGCGGTTCCCGCCCGTGCGGAGTCGGCGGGGTGGCTCGGAGGCCGGCGCCCGTCTTATTCGCACGGCGACCGCCAGGCCTATAACGACGCGCGGCGCGCCGCGTACGACAACGGCTATCGCGAAGGAATAAAGGAAGGGAAAAAGGAAGGCCGCAAGAACGAGGAGTTCCGCTACGAGGACGAGCGGACCTTCCAGCGCGCGGACAAGGGATACCACCGCGAGTTCGGCGACCTGGAGCGGTACCGCCAGTCGTTCCGCAACGGGTACGCGGCGGGATATTCGGAATCGTATCAGCGCCACGGGGCGGTCTACGATTCCCGCGGCGGGTACGGTAATCGGAGCGGGCGGCCCTTTCCGCGCCGGGACGACGACGGGCCATCGTACTACCCGGACTCGCGGAGCTACCCCGGGTACCCGCGAGGGTCGAACGGCGACTATCGCGGGTATGGCGATCTGGCGTTCCAGAACGGGACCACGGACGGATACGAAAAAGGCGTCGAGGACGCGAGCAGGAACCGCTCGTTCGATCCCCTGCGCCACGAGTGGTATCGGTCGGGCGACCGCCACTACGACAGCCGCGCGGGCTCGCGCCAGGAGTACAAGGACGTCTACCGCCGGGGATTCCAGGACGGGTACGATCGGGGGTTCCGCGAAGGGCGCTATCGCTAGCCGGTTCAACCCGAAGCAAGGGGCGGGGCGTCGCTGCGACGCCCCGTTTCCCGCTCGCCGCTCGTCACAATCCGAGGAACTTCTTCATCCTCGCCACGAAGGTCGCCGGCGCGTCCGCAACCGCCATCCCGTGCGACGCCTCTCTGATCTGCTCGAGCTCGCTCCGTCGACTCACCGCCGCGACTGCAATCTGCTCGACCGCATGCGGGTGCGTGGCGCCGAGCCGTCGGAAGAGGTCGGCGTCGATTTCCATGACGTGCGTGTCGCCACGGGCGAAGACCGTGGCGGTTCGTGGTTCACCTGTCAGGAGCGACATCTCCCCGAAGTAGCCGCCAGGCTCGATCGTCGCGACTTCCTTGCCGTACGGCTCGAGCGTCACGACGGCGCCGCCCCTCGCGACCACGAACATCGAGCGGCCCGGGCTGCCCTGGCGAATAATCGCCTCGCCGTGTCCGAACACCTTGTCGGCCGTCGCCGCGGCCAGTTCCCGTCGCTGGTCTTCCGTGAGGCTCGCGAACAGGTCGACGCCCCCAAGCAGCCGCTCGCGGTCGCGCTGGCGTGCGGCCCTGTCAGGCTCCACCCACTCCCGCGAGTACTCCACCTGGATCGGCCACGGGATATCGATGCCGTGCCGGGCAAAGGCGTAATAAATCGCGGTTCGCACCTCGTCGCGCGCGGCTTCGTCGCGCTCGTAGTCGTCGATCCAGAACCTCGCACGATAGGCCATCGATGAACTGTCGAAGCGCACGAGCATGATGTCCGGCGCCGGGACCTTCAGCGCTCGGGGGGAGTTGCCGAGGGCTTCGGCGACTGCCGCCTTGACCGCGGCGGGAGCGGTCAGGTAGCTGGCCCCGACCTCCACGTCGATCCGCGTCGGCGCCGCGGGCTCGGAGTAGTTGGTGATCGCCTCCTTCGAAACGATGTTGTTCGGGACCACCACGAAGTTGCCGGCCTTGGTCCGCAGCTTCGTGGCGCGCCACGTGACTTCGGCGACGCGACCCTCGAATTCGGCGACGCGGATCCAGTGGCCCACGTGGAAAGGCTTTTCGCTCTGGATGGCCAGCCCGGCGAACGCGTTGCCGAGCGTGTCCTGGAGGGCGAACCCGATCACCACCGCGCTGACCGCGGACGTGGCCAGCAGCCTGTCGTTGAAGACGAACGTCGCGACGAGCACGAGCAGACCGACGACCAGGAAGTCCTGCAGGATCGCCGGGAAGCGATCCGGCACACGATCCGCCCTGAGGGGATTGATCAGCGCGAGCGCCACGAGGTTGATTACGGCCGCCGCCAGCGCCAGCTGCTCGAGCGACAGCAGTTCGCGCTCGGACGACGCGCTCATGGCCGGCCTGACGACCGCCAGGAAGACGTGGAGGAGCAGATACGCGGCGAGCAGGACGATCGACAGCCGCAGTCGCCGGCGCACCAGGCTGTTGATCGTGAAGGCAAACACCATCAGCGCCACCGCCAGTGCGGCGGCGCCCATCAGCGCGTGGCCCGGAAAGTGAACCATGGCGGACACCGGACGCGCCTAGGCCGCGATGCCCTTCTTGAAGGCCTCGAGCTCCGCCGCGGTCACCGGCGCGCTCACCCGCGCCCTGTTGGGGCCGCCCTTCGCATCCCGGTCCGGGAAGCCGCCTCTGGCGCCGGCCGACGCCACCGTCTGGCTCGACTGCTTCTGCTCGCTGGACGACGTGTTGAACTTGCCGAGGAGTCCACCCTTCTTCCGTGGCTCGTCCTTCGCGGGGGTGTCCTTGTCTTTTTCCTTGTCCTTGTCGCCACCCGCAAGCCCTGCCGATCCCTCCACGTCCATCGCGATCTCCGCGATCGGTCTGGACTCGAGATGGATCATCTGGGCGTAGCGGGTCTCTCCCCTGGCTGTCGCGGCAAGCTTCTCCGCGGTGATCTGCTGCTGCAGCCTGGCGATGCGGTCCCTCGTCGCGGGATGCGACGCGAACAATCCGTTCCGGTCCTCTCGGCCGGTGTTCCGCGCATCGAGCTTCTTCAGGAGATCGACGAGACCGGAGGGTGCGTAGCCGACCTTGTTCGCGAGCTGCACGCCGACTCTGTCGGCTTCGTTCTCGTCTTCCCGGCTGAATTCCCCGTCGAGAATCAGGTGATAGGCCTTCTCGGCCATCTTCGCGACGAGCGCGTTCGTCACCGAGCCCCCGCCCACCTGGTCGGTGCCCATCGAGATGCCCTTGCTCTTCTGGATCGCGCGGACGGTGTGCTTGACCGAGACGTGCGTGATCTCGTGCCCGAGGACGCCCGCGAGCTCCGCTTCGTTCTTCGCGAGCCCGAGCAGTCCGCGCGTGACGTGGATCAGGCCGCCAGGGGCCGCGAACGCGTTCACGCCGTCGGTGTCGAGCACGATGAACGTCCATTTCAGACCCGGCCGGCTGCTCTGCTGCGCGACGACGCCCCCCAGCAGACTGACGTACTTCGTCACGTCCTTGTCCTGGTACACGCCGTACTTGCTGACGAGATTCGCGCTGACCTGCTCTCCGAGCTGGCGCTCTTCCTGGTCGGTGATGGTCAGATCGTCGTACTTGTTCCTGGCGTCGTTCACCTTCTGGGCCTTGTTGATCAGGCCGCCGAACTGTGCGAACGGCGGGGCTGCCGACAGGACGGCTGCCAGGACGAAGGCGGCTGGCTTCATATCGATTGTTCCTCGCGGGTACCGAGCGGCGACGGCACCTGGATTTCGTAAATCGCCACGGTGCGCGTCTTCCCTTTCACCTTCACGTCCCCGAGCGGACGCGTGTCGTACGGGTTCGTGAGCCGGGTGCGGGTGGCGTCGCTCATGATAATCCGGGTCTTGTAGTCCTTGTTCAGGGATTCGAGCCGCGAGCCGAGGTTCACGTTGTCGCCGATGACGGTGTAACTCATGATCGAGGCGGATCCGATGTTCCCCGCGATCATCTCGCCCGAGTTGATCCCGACGCCGATGTCGAGCTCGGGCATCCCCCGGGCCGTCCAGGCCCTGTTCAATTCGCCGAGCTCCTTCACCATGTCGATCGCGGCCCTGACCGCATGGTCGGCGTGGTCCCGATCGTCCAGCGGCGCGCCGAAGAGGGCCATGACCATGTCGCCGACGAACTTGTCGACGGTGCCCTTGTGTCGGAAGACGATCTCCACCATCCGGGAGAAGTATTCGTTCAGCTGCGCCACGAGCGCCTCGGGATTCCCGTCCTCGGTCACGGTCGTGAAGCCCCGGATGTCGGAGAACAGCACCGTCATCTCCCGGCGCCCGCCCCCGAGCTCCGCGAGCTCTGGGTGGGCGGTGAGCTGTTCGTACACGTCGCGCGAGACGTAGCGGCCGAACAGCCGCTTCATCTTGCGCTTCTCGCGATCTTCGACGAAGTACTGGTAGGCCGTTCCGGCAAAGAGCGCACTCGCCCCGGCGGCGAGCGGCTGCACCATGTCGAGCCACGACCCGCTTCGGAACGCGCTCAGAGCCAACCAGCACCAGCCCGCGAGGATCGCCGCCGCCGCAGACGCCGCCGCGGCAAACGGCAGAAATGCCGAGAGGAGCCCGACCGCCAGCGCCACGATCAACACGCTGGCCACCCGCGATGGCCGCGACGCGGCGGTGATGAACCGGCCGCCAAGCAGACTGTCGGCCATGCTGGCATGCAGCTGGATGCCCGGCATCATCAGGTCGTCGCCGAACGGGCTGCTGAAGACATCCCTCAGGCCGGATGCCGTGAGGCCGATGAAGACGATCTTGTCCCTGAACTCCGCCGGGTCGATCATCGGCTGAACGCCGCCGAGGAGCTGCTGCTCGGACATGAAGAGCCGGCGGAACGAATAGGTCGGGTATGGGCGGGCGCCATCGGCGAGCAGCGCCGGCGCCCGGTAATTGATGAGCATCGTCCACTGATCCCGCCGTGAATGATCGTAGACGTCCACGTAAGGAGAAGCGATCAGCGGAATGCGGCGGTCCCGCACGCAAATCATGTTGCCACTGGCGGCCACGTCGTCCACCCTGAACCCGCCGGCGCGCAGTGCGGCCGCCATGCCGAGCGAGGGGACGTATCGGCCGCCGTGCCGGATGAAGGGCGCCATCCGGCGGGCGGGGCCGTCGCGATCGAGTGCCAGGAAGTTGTGCCCGAGCCCCGCGCTCGCTTCCGCGAGCTCCGCGTACGGAGGAAGGATCACGGGTCGCGGCTCGGCACGATCCCCGAGACGATAGCCGGGGTCGCGCCACGTGGGAGGCGCCTCGATCCCGCTGCCGTCGAGGAGCCCTTCGTCCACGGCATCGGCGAGCATGATGACGTTGCCCGAGATCTTCACCGAGTCGGCAAGGGCCTGGTCGCTCTGCCGGCCGGACCACGTGTCGCCGCCGATGTCGTACTGCGCGACCCGGTCGCGTTCCGCAAGCGTCAGATCGACGGCGACGACCTTCGCTGGGGCGCGATGGAGATAGTCGATGACGAACGACAGTGCCAGGCGCGGCCAGGGCCAGTGGCCGAAGATCGGCTCCATGTCCCGGATTGTCGACTCGTTGATTTCGACGAGCACGATGTTGCGGTTGACGGATGCCGGAGCCGCGACCCTCCGCATCCGCCAGTCGTACAGCTTCAGCTCGGCCGTTTCGAGAAACCCGGCCGAGCCGAGCGCAAGAACCATGGCGGCCGCACTGACGCCGAGAAGCAGCCCTGCGAGAACCTTCCGCACGGCAGGAGTCTACACGTGTCGCGCGCGATCGGCGGCGACGTCCGCAAGGACTCCCGCATGGCCTCGCCGGGGGAACCGCACACCGTCAGGTCGTGCGATGTGGGGGACTGGAGCCGGCGTGTGGTGATCGGTCGCGGGCGGCGCGCTCCGTCGTGCTATAACCCCTCAATCGTCCCCCGGCCCTCACCAGGAGGCTCCCGTGATGCACCGCCATCGACTGCGCGCGGCACTTGTCGGCGTCGCCATCGCACTGGCCGGAGATGCCCTCGCGGCGGACACCTGGCTGCAGGTGCAGAGCGACCACTTCACCGTGATGACGAACGCGGGTGAGCGCAAGGCGCGAAGTGTCGCCTGGCAGTTCGAGCAGGTCCGGGCGGCGATTGCCAAAGGCTGGCCCTGGGCGCAGGTCACGCTGGACCGACCCATCTTCGTCATCGCGGTCAAGGACGAAAACAGTATGCGCGCACTGGCGCCGCAATACTGGGAAGCGCGTGGCCGCGTCCATCCCGGCAGTGTTTTCGTGTCGACGGCCGATCGTCACTACATTGCGCTCCGCGCCGACCAGGAGGTGGAAGAGCAGGGCTTGAATCCGTACATGCAGGCGTTCAAGACCTACAGCAACTTGATCCTCGAAGCGAGCTTCAAGCGTGGCCTGCCACTCTGGCTGACCAACGGCCTGTCGTCGGTGCTCAGCAATACGATCATCACGGACAAGGAGGTCCAGTTCGGAAAACCGATTCCGTCGCTCGCCGAACGCGTGCGCACCGGGCCGCGTCTGACTATGCAGACGCTCCTCGCCGTCACGCGCGACTCACCGCACTACCAGCAGGATTCGAGACGCGACGGCTTCGACGCGCAGTGCTGGGCGCTGGTGCAGTTCCTGTTGTACGGGAGCAAAGACGACATGGGCACGCGGCTCAATCGAGTGAGCGGGTTGCTCCTGCAGGGCGTGGCATCAGAGGTGGCGCTGCGCGAGGTGTACGGCAGCCTCGAGGCGGTCGACTCGGCGGCCGCTCTCTACGTCCAGCAGGGGATCTACTCGTTTGCGCGCCTGCTGGTCCCATCCGACACGTCGGCAGCCAGACTGCCCGCGCGTCCCGTCCCCGCAGCCGAATCGGCCGCTGAACGCGCGGGATTTCACGCGGCCATGAATCGCCCTGGAGATGCGCGTGCGCTCCTCGCGGAGGCGAGGGCTGCCGCCCCCTCCCTGGCGATTGCCGATCAGGTCGAAGGGATGATGCTGGATCGAGAGCAGAACACCGAGGGAGCGCACCAGGCGTTCGCGAAAGCGGTTGCGGAGGACTCGACGAACTTCTGGGTGCACCACCGGCTCGCCGCGCTCACGTGGGTGCCAGGGGTCGACAAGGCGGGTCTGGGAGCCGTGCAGAGTCATCTGGAACGGGCAACGGCGCTCAACCCGAACTTCGCCGCCAGCTTCGCGAATCTTGCGGCCGTGCGCCTGGTGCTCGATCAGGCCGATCAGGCGCTGGCCCCAGCCCGCCACGCAGTCGAGCTGGATCCCGGCGCGGTCGCGTACCGGCTCGTGTTCGCGCACGCGCTGGCGCGTCTCTCGCACCACGACGAGGCCGCCGCAGTGGCCAAGGACGCACTGGTTTATGCGAAGAACGAGCAGGACAGGAATGCCGTGCAGACGTTCCTCGACGCCCTCCCCAAGAAGCGAACGCCGTGAGCGTGTCGTCGCGGTCGCGAGAGTCCGAGGGTGCGGGCGTGGGTCGTATGGTGTGTAGGTGGCGGATGCCCGTCATGGAGCGTGCCGTGATACCCGATGTGCGTGACAGGACACGATGTGGAGTGCCGGTGATCCTGATGGTGTCGCTGACATTGCTGGGGACACCGCTCGCCGCGCAGGAGCCATCGCCCGCTGTCACACCGACGGCGGTCATCAAGCTGTTCGACGGCGTGTCGCTCGCGAACTTCGACTCCTGGCTGGTGGATCACCACGAGGCCGACCCGGAGCGCGTCTTCAGCGTGGTCGACCAGATTGACGGAGCGCCCGCGATTCGGATCAGCGGAAAGACATGGGGCGGACTGCTGACGAAGCAGGCCTACCGCGACTATCGGCTCGTCGTCGAGTACCGCTGGGGCGGGGTCACGTGGGGCGACAGGAAGGCTCGGGCGCGGGACAGCGGGGTGCTGCTGCATGCGCAGGGCCGCCTGGGAAATACCAGGAAGGACTTCAACGGCCCGTGGCTTCGATCGATCGAGTTCCAGATCATCGAAGGCGGCGTGGGCGACATCCTGCCGGTGGCCGGATTCACCGAGGACGGCGAACAGGTGCGGCCGTCGGTGACGGCGCGGAGCCGGCCGGTTCGCGAAGGCGAGGCGATTTTCGATGAACACGGGGACCCGCGCGTGTTTTCGTCAGGGCGGATCAACTGGTGGGGCCGCAGCCCCGCGTGGGAGGATCGCCTCGGATTTCGCGGCGCCCAGGACGTCGAGAGCCCGGGGCTGGAATGGACACGGCTCGAAGCGGTCGTCGAGAAGGGCAGCCTGACCTACTACGTCAACGACAAGCTGGTGAACGCGGCGACCGGTTCGTCCGTCACCGAAGGCCGGATCATGATCCAGTCCGAGGGGGCAGAAATCTACTTTCGCCGCATCGAACTCCAGCCGCTCCGCTAGGGGCTTGGCACCGTCTTCGGCTCGCTGTATATATAACCTAGCGGTTAATTAACCGTTAGGTTCAATACAGCCCATGCCTGCCGATCAGCTCAGCGCCACCTTCGCCGCTCTCGCCGACCCGACACGGCGGGCCATCCTCGCGCGCCTCACGACCGGGGAGTGTTCGGTCACCGAGCTCGCCGAGCCGTTCGAGATGAGCATGCCGGCCGTGTCGAAGCACCTGCGCGTGCTCGAGCGGGCCGGGCTCATCGTGCGCGGCCGGGAGGCGCAGTGGCGGCCGTGTCGAATCGAAGCCGCGCCGCTCAAGCAGGTGGCCGCCTGGACGGAGCGCTATCGCCACTTCTGGGAGGAGCGGTTCGATCGTCTCGAGATCTACCTGCAGGAACTGCAGGCACAGGAGAAAACACATGCCCGTAAGCAGCGTCGCAAATAGCGGCACCTTCGAGGTGACCACCCCCTCGGATCGGGAGATCCGTCTGACCCGCCTGTTCGACGCGCCGCGACACCTCGTGTTCGAGGCGATGACCCGGCCCGCACACATCCGGCGGTGGTGGGGATGCCTCACCCCCGAGCACTCGGTCATCGTGTGCGACGTCGACCTCCGCGAGGGCGGCGCGTGGCGATTCGTCGGGCGCGGCCCCAGGGGCGAGTACGCCTTCCACGGCGTGTATCGCGAGCTGGCGCCACCGGAGCGCGCGGTCTTCACCGAGATTTTCGAGCCGTTCCCGGACGTCGATTCGGTCGTCACCTCTCTCCTCACGGAGGAGGGAACCAGAACCCGCCTCACCGCTACGGTTCTCTATCCGTCGGCGGAAGTGCGCGACATGGTGGCCAACACAGGGATGGCGGACGGCGCAGCCATCAGCTACGACCGGCTCGAAGCGCTCATCGGAGAGCTTCAGCGGTCATGAGCCGACGGCGGGGGACCCTGCCCTGCCGTCACGCATGCAGGGCGTGACGCGCGTATCGCGTATCATCCTGTGCTGGTGGCGCACCATTGGCTCCTCGCCTTCCTGATCGTTGCCGCCCGGCGTCCGGGCTCGTTCGCGGCTCCGTCTGAATGAGCAGGCCTTCCGTCCTCGTGATCGGCAGCTCGAACACGGACCTGATCGTGCGGACGCCGCGCATCCCGGAACCCGGCGAGACGATCCTGGGCGGCGAGTTCGTCACCGCGGCTGGCGGGAAGGGGGCGAATCAGGCGGTCGCCGCGGCACGCGCCGGCGGCGCCGTCACGTTCGTCGCCCGGATCGGACGCGACGCACACGGCGACGCGGCACTTGCGGGCTTTGCGGCCGCCGGCATCGACGTGACATACGTGAGCCGCGACCGGACACGCCCCTCCGGGGTGGCCCTCATCTTCGTCGCCAACACGGGCGAGAACAGCATCGCGGTGGCGTCGGGCGCGAACGCGGGGCTGGACCTCCGCGACGTGCAGAGGGCATCGGCTGCCTTCCGACGCGCGCGCGTGGTGCTGCTCCAGCTCGAAACGCCGCTGCGGACCGTCGAGACAGCCATTACGCACGCGGTCGCCGCGGGTGTGCCGGTGATCCTGAATCCCGCTCCGGCGCGGCACCTCCCGGCGCGACTGCTGCGGCGCGTCTACCTGCTGACGCCAAACGAAAGCGAGATCGAAGCGCTCACGGGCGTGGCCGTGACGAGCGACGCCACGGCCGCGCGGGCTGGCGAGGCGCTTCTCGCGCGAGGTGTGCGGAACGTCGTGATCACCATGGGGGCGCGCGGTGCCTTCGTGGCGAGCCGCGAGGCTCGCCAGTTCATCCCCGGTCTCAAGGTGAAGGCCCTCGACGCCACGGGGGCCGGCGACGTGTTCAACGGGGCGCTCGCGGTGGCGCTCGCAGAGGGCCGGACGCTGGGGGACGCGGCGAAATTCGCCGGCGCGGCCGCCGCGATTTCCGTCACACGGCTGGGTGCCCAGCCCTCCGCCCCGTCACGTCGTGAAATCCAGGCCGTGCTCGCCACGGGAAAGGTCCGGCCCCGGGTATGAAGAACGATCGCCTCTCTCACTGGGTCGTGTCCGTCGCGGCGGCGCTGCTGGTGGGCACCAGCCTCGTGGTGAGCGGGGGGTGCGGGAAGAAGCCAGCCGACAGCGGCACAGGCAAACCACGGGTCGCGCTGGTGATGAAATCGCTGGCGAACGAATTCTTCAGCACGATGGCGGAGGGTGCCCGGCAGCATCACGCCGCCCACTCCCCCGCGTACGACCTGATCGTCAACGGGATCAAGAACGAGACCGACCTCGCCGAGCAGGTGAATCTCGTCGATCAGATGATTGCGCGGCGTGTCGATGCCATCGTCATCGCGCCCGCGGACTCGAGAGCGCTGGTCACGGTCCTCAAGCGCGCCACCGACGCCGGCATCCTCGTGGTGAACATCGATAACAAGCTCGATCCGGACGCTCTCGCGCAGGCGCACCTGAAGGTGCCCTTCGTCGGCCCGGACAACCGGGACGGCGCGCGCAAGGTCGGCGAGGCGCTCGCGAGGCAGCTCCATCCCGGGGACAAGGTCGCGATCATCGAAGGGGTGCCGACCGCCTTCAACGGCCGGCAGCGGCGGCTCGGCTTCGAGGACGCGATGAAGTCCGCGGGTGCGCAGGTCGTCAGTGTCCAGAGCGGCCGATGGGAGATGGACACCGCGAACGGCGTCGCCGCCGCCATGCTCAGCGAACATCCCGACCTGAAGGCGATCCTGTGCGCGAACGACAACATGGCGCTCGGTGCCGTCTCCGCGATCCAGGCCGCTGGCGCGACAGGGCGGGTCCTCGTCGCCGGCTTCGACAACATCAGCGCCGTGCGGCCGCTGATTGCGCAGGGGCTGGTGGCGGCCACGGCTGACCAGCATGGCGACCGGCTGGCGGTCTTTGGCATCGAGGCCGCGCTGCACATCCTGAGCGGCGAGGCTCCGCCGGCGGACCAGACGACGACCGTCGACCTCGTGACGAAGTGAGCTCCCCGACCGCGACGCCCGCTCGTCTTCTGCAGGTCGCGGGGCTGCGCAAGCGCTACGGGGCCCCGGTCCTGCTGGATTTCGACTTCGACCTTCGGCGGGGCGAAGTGCATGCACTGGTGGGCAGCAACGGGGCGGGCAAGTCGACCTTCGCGGGCATTCTCGCCGGCCTGACTGCCCCCGACGGAGGGGAGATTGAGCTGGAGGGCCGTGCGTACGCGCCCCGGTCGAAACGCGCCGCCGAACACGCGGGCGTCGTCATGGTGCTGCAGGAACTGAACGTCATCGGCACGCTGAGCATTGCCGAGAACATCTTTCTCAATCGCCTCCCCCGTCGTACCGGCTTTGTCCGGCAGAAGGCACTGCACGCCGCTGCGCGCAAGGCCCTTGCGCGCGTCGGCCTGGACCGGATCGATCCCGCTTCACCTGCGGGTACGCTGGGCGTCGGTGAGCGGCAGCTCCTCGAGATTGCCGGCGCCCTCTCGCAGAATTGCCGGCTGCTCATTCTCGACGAGCCGACGGCGGCGCTGGCGGATCCCGAGATCGAGCGATTGTTCGAGAACATTCGCCGGCTGCAGGCCGACGGCGTCGGAACCATCTACATCAGCCACCGGATGGACGAGATACGAAGGATTGCCAACCGCATCACCGTCATGCGCGATGGCCGTCGGGCCGGTACTCACGCGGCAGGTGACGCGACGCAGGCAGAATTGATTCGCGAGATGGTCGGCCACGCCCTTCCGGAACGCACTGGTGCGGAGACGCGGCAGTACGGCGCGGTGGCGCTGCAGGTGCGGAACCTGCGCGCCGGCGGGCGGGTGCGCGACGTGAGCTTCGAGGTTCGACGCGGTGAAACGCTGGGCATAGCCGGACTCGTCGGCGCCGGCCGGACCGAGACGCTCCGGGCCATCTTCGGCGCGGACGCCAGGGATCAGGGAGACATTGTCGTGGACGGCCGGCCCGTGATCATCCGCAGCCCGGCGGACGCAGTCAGGGCCGGGATCGGCATGGTGCCCGAAGACCGGAAGCACGATGGCCTCTTGCCGTCGCGGTCAATCCAGGTCAACACGACGCTGAGCACCGTGACGCGCCATGCCAACGCCGTCGGGTGGATGGACACGGCGGCCGAGACGAGGACGACGAACGCGTTCTGCGGAGAGTTACAGATCGGACGCCGGTCGAACGACCAGCCGGCGGGCGAGTTGAGCGGCGGGAACCAGCAGAAGGTGGTCATGGCGCGCTGGCTCGCACGCGATTGCTCCATCCTCCTCTTCGACGAGCCGACACGTGGAGTCGACGCGGCCGCGAAGGACTCGATCCACGCGCTGCTGCGCGGGCTCGCCGCCGAACAGAAGGCCATCGTCGTCGTATCCAGCGAGCTCATCGAGCTGATGGCGCTCTCCGATCGGATCCTCGTCATCTCGCAAGGCCGCATCGCCGCGGAGTTTTCACCGGACGCATGGTCGGAGGAGACGATTACGAGGGCAGCATTCAGCGGCCACCTGGCGCCCGTGGAGAGCGGGACCAGGCGATGAGCGTGATCCCCCGGAAGCTGGTCGAGTACGTGGCGATGATCGCCATCTGGCTTGGGCTGGTGCTGCTGTTCGGACTCTGGAGCGACAATTTCCTTCGCGTCTCCACCTTCGTGACGCTGGCCAATCGCGTCCCGGCGCTGGCGGTGATCGCGGCGGGGATGACGCTGGTGCTGATCGTCGGAGGAATCGATCTCTCGGTCGGGTCGGTGGCCGGGCTGTGCGGCGCGGTGACGGGGGTGGCTCTCGTCGATCTGCACCTGTCGGCCTGGGCGGCCGTGCTTCTCGCGCTCGGCACGGGCGTGGTCGCCGGCACGCTGAACGGGCTGGTCAGCGTGGGCCTCCGCATCCCGTCGTTCATCGTGACGCTGGGCATGCTGGAGATAGCCCGCGGCCTCGCGTACCTGGTCACCGGGTCCCAGACGAAATACATCGGCAGTGCGGTCGAAGGCCTGGCGTCGCCGGCTGCCGGCCTCGCCGTCTCTCCCGCGTTCCTCATCGCGGTGCTGGTGATCATCTCCGGGCAAGTCGTCTTGTCGCGTACCGTGTTCGGCCGCTATCTCGTCGCCATCGGCACCAACGAACCGGCAGTCCGTCTTGCGGGAATCAACCCGGGGCCGGCGAAGATCGGTGCCTTCGCGCTCCTCGGCCTCCTGACCGGACTCGGCGGAGTGTTCTACACGTCGCGGCTGGGCGCGTCCGACCCGAACGCCGGCGCTGGGCTCGAACTGTCTGCCATCGCCGCGGTCGTCATCGGCGGCACGAGCCTCATGGGCGGGCGCGGATCGGTGGTCAACACGTTTTTTGGCGTCCTCATCATCGCGACCCTGGAGGCCGGCCTGGCGCAGATCGGCGCGTCGGAGCCCGCCAAGCGGGTCATCACCGGCGTGGTCATCGTGAGCGCGGTCGTGCTCGATGCGGGCCGTCAACGCATGGCCGGCGCGAGGCGCGCCTGATCCGGGGGCGTCACCGCGTCAGCCTTTCCACGTTTGCCAGGACGAGGACGACTGCGGGAGCGGATGGCACCCCACTTGCTGTAGGAGGATGCAGCTACGCTCGGTCGCCGTCCTGGCAGACCGACGACACTCCCACCCACTCGACGGGGACACTCTGGGTCCCCGCTCGCCACGTACAAAGCCTTTTTTGACGGATCTCGCTGGGTTGGGCACCGTGACCGCGGCCGTTCTCGGGGTGGGTAGCCGATTACATACGGGCTGGTGGCGGTGAGAGGGCAACGACACAGGGGAGGTGACTACAAGGGTCGAGGCCCTTCCAACAGTGTCGAACCAGAAGGCGCCTCGGCACTCCCCCACTCAAGCAACCCTCGTCGCCCGCAAAGGATTCTGCGGAGCGGCGGCCCGGCCTCGCGTTCGTGGACTCGAATCAGCGACCGATTCAGAATGTGATGTGGCCATCCACATCGGCACGTCAGGCTGGAGCTACCCGCACTGGACGGGCGTGCTCTATCCCGAAGGTTTGCCGGTGCAACGGCGGCTGGAGTGCTACCTGTCGCGTTTCAGGACCGTCGAGCTGAATGCGAGCTACTACCGGTGGCCGTCGGATGCGGCGTTCGCGTCATGGCGGCGCCGGCTTCCTGCCGATTTTCTGCTCACCGTCAAGGCGCCGGGATCG
Organism: Acidobacteriota bacterium; assembly: GCA_031361295.1. Classification (GTDB taxonomy): domain Bacteria; phylum Acidobacteriota; class Vicinamibacteria; order Vicinamibacterales; family 2-12-FULL-66-21; genus JALZOC01. The sequence goes on from JANMCN010000148.1 coordinate 25,176, forward strand.
CTGACGCACGTCAAACGCCTCTACGCGCCGGAGCCGTGGCAGGCGCGCATCAGGGGGGCCTCGCTCGCCTCGGGCGGAATCGCGGCGTGTTGCTGGTGCAGCTTCCCCCGGGTGCGGCGATCGACGAGCCGCGGCTCGCCTATTTTCTCGCGCGATTGCCGTCCGCGTGGAAGTTCGCGGTGGAATTCCGCAACCCCACCTGGAACAACGAAGCGGGCTTCGGTCTGCTGGAGCAGCACGGCGCTGCCTACTGCGTCATGAGCGGCGCCCGTCTTCCGTGCATTCTCCGCGCGACGGCGCCGTTCGTGTACGTGCGCCTCCACGGTCCGGATCCGCAATTCCTCTATGCGGGGTCCTACTCGGACGATGACCTGCGGTGGTGGAGTAACCGGATCCGCGAGTGGAGTGCGGGCGGTCGGGACGTGTTCGTGTACTTCAATAACGACGGCGAAGGGAACGCGGTGAGGAATGCGATGACGCTGGCGCGCCTCGTCGGCGTCTGACACATGCACCAGCACTGCGAGATCCGGAGCGAACGCGCCCAGAGCGCCAGGCGGCGGCGGAGAACTGCGTCACTTCACCGTCGGACGCGCAGCGGCCTCGTGAACGTTCCCACTGGCTCATCGACCACGTCGGGCGTCGGCGGGACCTCGGCGACAGGCCGTGCGGCGGACACCAGTTGGGACAGCGCCGCCGCAAAAATCGTGGCGACGGCGTGCACGGCTGCCGTCTGCTCGCGCCCCTGCTGGAATTCCATCGCAAGGACGCCCGCACACCCGTCCCACTCGACCAGGGGCAGGACCAGAGCGCCGCCCCCGTGAACACTCCCGCGGATCGCGCACGGCTGCCCGGAACGGAACGCGGCGGCGGTGGGGTTGTCGGCGTCGCGGCCTACGGTCGGCAACTGCGCGAGCACCTTGTCCGAGTATCCGTGCACGAGCGCCGGCCTGAGCGCCCCCGCCGTGTCGTCCCACAGCCACACAATCAGGCCGCTGGCGTCCAGGATCCTCGCGGCGTCCTGCAGCACCGGTTGCAGCTCACCAGCGTCCCGGACACAGGCAAACCGCGTGCACACGTGCGCGACCGCGACGAAATCGGGATCGGGCACTCGCGGCGGGCTTGCCGCCATTGGCTCCGCGGGCGCAGCCGGTTCGACATGAGGCGTCGGCTGCGCAGCGTGAAGCATGGGTTCGGCGGATGCCTCATCCATGGTCTCTGCCGCTGCTTGCTCGAAGGTGATTCCCGCCTCGGGCTGCACAGCGGGTACGGCCACCGGTGCCGGGCCGGCGGCTTCCTCGATCTCTCGCTGAAAGTCGTGAGGCTCGCCGAAAACGGGAGCCGAACTCTCCACCGGATCAGGCGCATTGATCGGCGCCCTCGCGGTGATCACGGGCCTCTGATGGACTCCCCCGCGGCCAAGTCTGGAGAGCGACCCGATCGCCGAACCCACGATGTTCCGAAGCCTGGTCGGAGGGCCGCCATTCGCGGTGGCGTTCTCGCCCGCAGACGCGGTTCCGTCCGCAAACGCCGCGGCGATCAGGTCATCGGGATCAGGGTGGATCTCCACGAACTCGCGAACGACGACATCTGGATTGAGGCCGATCGCATGGGCGTAGGCACGGATGAAGGCGCGGCGATAGATCCCAGACGGCCAGTGCGAGACGTCGTCACGCTCCACGGCTTCGAGCAGCGACACCTTGATCTTGAGATCCTCGGCGATGACGTTGAGCGCAAGCCCCTGTTCTTCGCGCCGGCGGCGGAGCCTGGCGCCGAAAGTGTCAGACATGGGGCGCACCTGGACGAGCCGCGAACGAGGCGATCGGCGCGTCGCGGTCGGAAGAGAAATGCATCTCGTTCATGGCTGGGGGTCGTGTCCGTCTGCCGCGAGCGGATCAACAGGCGATGGCCTTCCGGCGAGAGTAGCAAGATGTGCGCAACGCTTCAAGGGCGCGAACCGCCGAGTGCGCTGCGCTCGAGCTGGGATTCGGACATTACAGCGGCGGAGACAACTCCTTGTGCGGTGGATCCCTCGTCGATGCTTGGCGAAGGGCGGAGGGCCCGACCAAGGGGAACTCGGGCGCATCACCGGGAGCCGCAGGCTGGGTAGTTGGTACCGCTACGGGGATTCGAACCCCGGTCCCGTGGCTGAGAAACGCAGCCGGAGCTTCGACGGTCTCCGGTTGCGTCGGTTTTATTGAGGTTTTTGCACGGATCGTTCGGCGCTCTCGGTCTGGGACGGCCGGTTTCGTGCGCAAAGTTTCAAGTTTCTTTCAAGTGCTGGAAGGCCGAGTCTAGTCACCAACGGTGACGATTTCACCGGCCTTCACGGTCCGAAGGGCGTCGAGAACCTTCGGTATGAGGGGACGCAGTTCCTTCGCACGGTTCGTTCGGGCCACGGCTATCACGACGGCAATGCCGCTCGCGCGCAGGTTCTGTTGAAACGGGAGATTCCGATCGACCGTAAGTAGCGCTTTGAAGTGCTCGGCAACCATGAGCGTCAAAAGTTCACCGTTGCGCTTGGACGACCAACCCAGATCAACGACGTGGTGTGCGTCGTGGCCGATCAGATCACGCAGCAACGGCCTTGGCACACACTCATCGAGCAGCAGTCGCATGCGCCTCGGTCATGGCCCGCGCCAGTTCAAGGGCCGCAACTGCCTGCTCGCGACTGACCGAAGGAAAGCTCTCGAGAAATTCGTCGAGCGAATCTCCGGCTTCGAGGTAATCGTACAGCGACTTGACGGGCACACGGGTCCCGACGAAAACCGGGGTGCCGCCGAGGATCTCAGGGTCGCTGTGTACGACTGGCGGTTGCTTCGACATGGCTGGCTGCAAGCTGCTGGCGGCCAGTATAACGCCGAAGGTGCTCTAAGCCTGGCTACCGCTTACGCGGTGCTCCGCTGACGAGCGTGCCCGTCTGCGAGGACCGAGACTACGATCCAGTGACCGCGGGGTCAACATCGCGGTGCGCGGCGGTCCGGACACTCGACCGAGGAAAGCAGAGTCGACGCGCACACTTCGTCCGTGTATCCGTGCGGAGGTCGCTGCGAACCCGTGCAGCAGCGACAAGACGACTGAGAAGTTGGGTGGTGGTCAACTTTCAGATCGCTAGGTGAGAATCAGTTTGCCACCTGCGACGATCAGCACCACTGCCAGCGCCACGCGAAATGCCGGCGTTCCGATGCGACGGCTACCAAGCTCGCTGCCGAGCAGCCCACCAGCGACGACGGCCAGCGCCATGATCGGCAGGTTAGGTGGCAGCGCGTGGACGCTGGAGAGATTACCTGCGAGCCCGGCCACCGAATTGACCAGGATGAACGCCGCCGATACGCCGCCTGTCTCACGTGTCTCAGCCCATCCCGTAAACAGCAGCAGCGGGCTCAGGAATATTCCCCCGCCGGTACCCGTCAGACCTGAGAGCAAGCCGATGCCCGCACCGCACGCGACCGCAGGTGCCTTAGGCAAGGTGCCTACCGAGTGTGATGCAGACGTGCGTTCCCATACGAGCCGCGCTGCCGCCAGCAAGAGCACCAGGCCGACGAGCGTCTTGTACCAGTGTCCGGGCAACAGGATCGCGCCACCGATAAAGGCCAGCGGCACGGAGCCGAGTGCGAACGGCCAAAACAAGCGCCATGAGAAGTATCCAGCGCGTGCGAACTGGACCAGCGCAATTGTGCCGACGATCAGGTTGAGGACGAGTGCGGTCGGTTTCATTGTGGCTGGAGCCACGCCGACGAACGCCATGGCGGCGAGGTAGCCGGACGCTCCGGCGTGCCCCACGGCTGAATATAGAACGGCAGCAACGAAGAAGAGGACGGCCAGCATGGGCGAGCCGTCAGTTTAGCTCGCGCGGCTTTTTATCGGCCGCATCGAGCAGCACCACGATTTCCACGATGCTCCAACGTGCGACGAGATGCCCGCTTCCATCGCAGGCGTCACGCGCAGCGTCTGACGCACGCGGCAGCTGTTGTAACGACGATGCTCAGACTCATCATGGCGTGCCTGCCCTAGTCGTCTCCTTTGGCCCCCGCCCACGAGAGCGCCGGTACGCTGACTGGTGGCAGGAACAGTGCGACAACGCCGGCCACAGTCGCGAGCACGACGGCTCCCCACAAGGACGCCGCCACACCGGCCCGCTGATACAACAACCCGGACAGCAACGTGCCAAGTAAACGGCCGCACGCGTTGGCCATGTAGTAGAACCCCACGCTAAGTGAGACACGATCCGCGTCCGAGTACGCGAGGACCAGATACGAATGCACGGACGAGTTCAGAGCGAAGACGACGCCGAAGAGCGTCAGTCCACCCAACATGGTCATTGCGGGATTGAATCCGAGCTGAAGTCCGATCGGAATCAGCGCGGTGATGGCCGCCA